>ONQE01000006.1:0-23442 GCA_900319925.1 uncultured Bacteroidales bacterium
CAAGGCGACGAAGGCCGCCAAGCTCGCGTTCGCAGCCGACAGGTCGAAGGTCGCGAAGACGATCAAGCCCCCCAAGGGCATCGACACCAACCAGTCGATAAAAGTTGCGGAGGTGAGGTAAGTGGCATGAAATGTGAGACATGAGACGCGATGTCAAGACTATTAGACGTTAGACCCTCGTCTCGCGTCCAACGTCTCGCGTCTATGTTCTGGCAGAAAGTTCCGCTAATGCACTAATTATGAACTTTTTTTGTACCTTTGCGCCCTCAAAAATTAGGGCAGAAAAGGAATGAAACCTTGGCAAATAGCGTTGTTCATCATTTTGATAATCACTTGTTTAGGGATTATCAGTTTCTTCTATCCTGAAGAGGGCATTATGCTTGCCAAACACAGCGTCAACTTCCCTTCCATCGAAAAAGTGCTCTCCGACCCGGACGCAGACCTCCCCGAATTGCCCGGCGACAGTCTCTCTCGCGACAAACGCATCCCGAAGGCCACGCTCTTCAACCGTAAGAAGCGCGAGGCCATCATCGCGGAAATCGCCAAGGAGGACTCCGTCAAGCAGAAACGGGTTGAGGAGCAGATGGATACGCTCGAGCACTTCAAGACCACCCTCGCATCGGAAGGCCATTTCTACCTGCCCGACGGCGACGTCACCTACTTCGACAAATTCTTCGCCAAAGCAGCCTCGGCCAGATCCAAGAACGAGGTCTTGCGCGTGCTCCACTACGGCGACTCGCAAATCGAGATGGACCGCATTTCCGGCAACCTCCGCACCTGGATGCAGTCGAAGTTCGGCGGCGGCGGTCCGGGGTTGTTGCCTGCCATCCAGACCGTGGCTTCTTACGCGGTGAGCCAGTCGGCCAACGGCGCGTTCACTCTCTATTCGACTTACGGCGACGGTGCACGGGCACGTGGCAACTACGGGCTCATGCTCAAATGCTACCGTCTCACCGGTAGCGGCTCATTCTCCACCAATGCCACCAGTAACAAGCGCACTGACAGCCGCGTGAAACGGTTCTCCCGCGTCACGATGCTCTACAACGACCACGACGGCAAGTTCCGCGCCACCCTCACCGACCGCAAGCACGGCTTCGACTCCACCTGCGCGAGCGAAGGCGCGGGCATCCACGCGATGCGCTGGCAGACAGACTCTTCCACCACATCGCTGCGCATCAATATGCAGGGCACGGCCGACATCTACGGCATCATGATCGACAACGGCCCGGGCGTGAGCGTCGATAACATCCCGCTTCGCAGCTCTTCCGGCGACCAGTTCACCCTCGTCACCGACACCATTCTGCGCCAATGCTATCAAAACTCCAACGTCGGGATGATTATCCTGCAATTCGGCGGCAACCAGATGCCGTCGGTTTATAGCACCGCTGCCATCAACAAATACTGCACCATCATGCAGAAACAGATACGCCGTATCAAAAGTGTCTGCCCCAACGCCACGCTGCTGTTCATCGGTCCCTCCGACATGAGCCATTCGTACGGCGGCTCGTTGCAGACCTACAAGTTTCTGCCCGCAATGGTGGACAGCCTGCGCAACATGTGTCTGCGCAACCACGTGGCCTACTGGGATTTGTACGAGGTGATGGGCGGCCGCAACTCGATGGTCGCTTGGGTGAAGAAAGGATGGGCCGGTCCCGACTATGTGCATTTCACCCCCGCTGGCGCGAACTATGTGGGCAAAACACTGGCCGAGAATTTCGCCACGATATACGAACTCTACACCACCCGTCGCAAGATGGGTGCCGAACAATTCGACAATTTATGGGAGGCCGCGCAAAACTGACATTCATCATATTGATTATCAGCAGTATGACTGCTTTTGCGCAGGTTGACGAGACCGCCGACAGCGTTGCCATGGTGATGGAGGCTGACACCTCGGCGGTATGGGTGCTGCCCGAGTTGTTCTCGGCCTACGACTCCACGTTTTCCTTCATCCATTTCAACGACGACACGCTCTTTTGGGGCAAGGACAGTATGCTGTTGGTGCGCTTCTACGAAAAATGGGACCGCGTGAACCGCACCCACAAGGGTAACGTCCACATTATGCACATCGGCGGCTCACACGTGCAGGCGGGCACCATGTCGCACCGCATCCGCAAACATGTTTTGGCGGAATACGGCGGCGAACCGGCCGACCGCGGGCTGATATTCCCTTACTCCGCGGCCAACAACTGCAACAATCCCCGCGACTACAGGATTTCCAAATCCAATGTCTTCTCGCTAATCCGGAACGTCTATCAGCAGTACCCGTCGCCGCTGGGCATGTCGGGGATTTCCGTCTATTGCACGCAGTCGGATCAGTCCATCACGTTCACGATGAACGAGCCGGATTATGACTTCGCCACCGACACGCTCGTGCTCTTCGGCCGCTCCAACGGCCACTACATCGACCCTGTCCTGAAATACGACACCATTTGGCGCTTCCCCGACGAATCCGACCTGGAGAACGAACGATACTACTTTTACCCTGGCCGTTCTTTGCAGGAGTTCACTTTCCACTTCCCCTGCGGCGCGGCTGACACCTTCTTCGTCAACGGGCTGTGGCTCAAGAACGGGAAGCCTGGCGTAACCTTCACTTCCATAGGCGTTAACGGCGCGGCAGTACCCTCCTATCTGCGGTGCAAGAACTTCACCCGCGATCTCAAGGCCTTTCCACCCGACCTGGTGATTTTCGGCATCGGCGTGAACGACGCTTTCGCCGCCGATTTCGATTCCACTGCCTTCAAGAACAACTACTTGCAGCTGATTGCCCGCATCCGCGAAGCCAATCCCGACTGTGCGTTCATCTTCTTGTCGAACAACGACACGTGGAAGCGCGCCCGGAAGGGCCGATACGCGGTGAACAAGACCGGTCCGGAGGTTAGCGACGTCATGCACCGCTTGGCAAACCTCACGGGCGGCGCCTGCTGGGACCAGTTCGAGGTGATGGGCGGGTTCGGCTCCATGGCCAAATGGCAGGCCAAGGGACTCGCACAGAAAGACCGCGTCCACTTCACCGTCAACGGCTACAACCTTATCGGCGACCTCTTCTGGCACGCCTTTGTCCAACCCCTTAAATCGATGCAACCATGACCTGGGAGAACATTTCGCAATTTCTGATCAACCTGTTCTCGTTCGATGAGACGCATCCACTGCTGTTCACCCAGTTCAACTTCTGGGCATTCTTCGCCATCGTCTATGCCCTCTTCGCCCTGTTCCACAGCAAACGGCTGCTGCGCAACACCTTCCTCTTCTTCGTCAGCCTGCTCTTCTACTACAAAACCTCCGGCCTTTTCGTCCTTATCTTGCTGTTTGACACCTTCTTAGACTACTTCCTCGGCGTTTTCATGGACAAGTCGCAGCGAAACGGCTGGCGCAAGACGTTCATGATTTCGGGTGTGGTCATCAACTTGCTGATACTCTTCTACTTCAAATACGCCTACTTCTGCACCGACGCTTACAACACGATTGTCGGCAGCGAGCACGAGGTTATCAACTGGTTGGCGCAGTGGACCAACAACTGGACGGGCACCAACTATTTCGACGCCTCCAAGATCCTTCTGCCCGTGGGCATCTCGTTCTATACCTTCCAGAATATCAGCTACTTGGTAGATGTCTATAAGCGGAAGATCGCGCACGTTTCCAACATTCTCGACTTCGGATTCTATGTCTCGTTCTTCCCGCAGTTGGTCGCCGGTCCGATTGTGCGCGCCGACCAGTTTGTGCCGCAGCTCTACAAGAAGTTCTTCCTCACCCGCCGGCAGTTCGGCATCGCTGTTTTCTGGATTCTCAACGGCTTGGCCAAGAAGCTGATAATGAGCGACTATTTAGCGGTCAACTTCGTAGATAGAGTTTTCAACAACCCGTCGCTGTTCACCGCGTTCGAGAACCTGTCGGCGCTGTTCGTCTATTCGTTGCAGGTCTATGCCGACTTCTCGGGCTACACCGACATTGCCATCGGCGTGGCCATGCTGATGGGTTTCTACCTACCCAAGAACTTCAACTCGCCGTACAAGGCCACCAATCCGGGCAATTTCTGGAAGCGGTGGCACATTTCGCTCTCCAACTGGCTGAAAGACTACCTCTACATCCCGTTGGGCGGCAACCGTAACGCCACGTTTGGCACCTACCTCTGCATCTCGCTCATCGCGGCCGTCATCATCCTGCTCACCAAGAGCGTGGTGATCACCTGCATCATCGGCGGCATCGCGCTGGCGCTGCTCGTGGCTTCATTGGTGAGCAAGAAGGCGCGGTTGAAAATCAGCACCAACCTCAACATGATGAACACCATGCTGTTAGGGGGCTTGTGGCACGGTGCTTCGTGGAACTTCATGATTTGGGGCGGCTTGAACGGCATTGGCATCCTGTCGTACAAAATCTGGCGGCACGGCAACATGCTCGTGCGCAGCACTATCGCCACGGTGATATTCGTCACTTTTCTGATCACCAACCACTTGTGGCCGCATCCCGCGCTGATGATCGGCGTGGTGTGGAGCGGCGTGTGGTTCACGGGAACCTTAATCAAGACCGTCTTCACGCTCATCAAGCCCGATAAGACGGTGGAGTGGTTAGACAAGACGTGGGGCATCATCCAGACGTTCGTCTTCATTTCGTTCACGCGGTTGTTCTTCCGTTCCGGCTCCAACCTCGACCCGGCCACTGCCAACGAGACGGCGTGGGAGACCGCCAAGGCGATGGTCAACAGCATTGGCGGGCAGTGGAACGTCGCGGCCATCCCCGACATCCTGGCCAACTACAAGTTCGTCTTCATCATGTTCGTCCTCGGCATGGTCATCCACTGGCTCCCCGACCGTTGGAAACGCTGGTACCGTATCAACTTCGCAATGCTCCCGCTCTGGCTGATGGGTCTCATCGTGGTCGCGGCCGTCTTCGTGCTCTACCAGTTCGTCACCGCGGACTTGCAGCCATTCATCTACTTCCAGTTCTGAGTGGTTAGACAATAGGCAAAAGGCGATAGTTATATCAGCCGCACTGCCAACAACTCTTTCCCGATTTTGTGAATGGCGGTCTGTATTTTCGACACCTGTTTTTCCGAGATATACTGTCCTCTTTTATACTGGCGCATCAGTGAAGGGTTGATGCCCGACATGTTGGCCAGTTTGGTCATGTTGAGGTAATCGTAGTAGTTTAGGAAAGAGGGCATGTCGTATTTATATACGAACGTGGTGTTTTTCAAGTCATCAGGGTCTTCTCTTCCTATCTCTTCGAACACTTCAATAAATTCTTTCACCGAGTTTTCAAAATCAGCTTTGGCTTCGGCCACAGTGTTGCCGTCTCCGAAAACGGTGGATTTGGTGTCTGGGGTGAAGATAGTGAACGTACCGTCTTTGCCCATCTCAATCAATGCTATTCTTTTTTTCATATCTTTATTTTTATTCCCTAATTATCAGAACCCTATCTGGCGTTTCAACTTGTGGTAGAGGCCAGTTTTCACTTCCTTCGATCCATGCCTTTCGATTTTCAAAATGTCCTCCTTCTGTGGATGAGCATAAATGTCATGATTGCCTCCTGTCCGCAAAAGAAACCACCCGTGACTCTCTGCAATTCTTCGTAATTCATTCCATTTCATATCATTTCAATTTTGTTTTTTTAGTCGCCGCAAAAATATAACTTTTTTGGCATATAACAATGTTGTGTTATATTTTTTTACGGCGACAGGATAATCATCATCGCGTCGGCATCTTTTCCCGACTGTACGTTTTCTATCCCTAAGTATGTTTTTTTCAAAAATGTTACATCCAAAAAAATTATTTCTCAAACCAGTGTTTTCTTTATCCGCCGCGAGTCATCCGAAGAGGAACTTTCCATAGAAAATTCCAGGGCTCACGCCGTTCACCGTATGAGCCCTGGGCCCGAATACGGAATGTAACGACGAATTATCAATGAATGAAATGAATCAATAACGCCCCTCCGTGCGCCCTCCTAAATCCCGAACGCCTCCCGATGACAAATAATGTAACGATAGGCCTTCATCAACAGGCTGAATTTCGAGAAACTATCGTCCTGCATGGAGGTTGGGGTGATTGCGCAAAAAATACATTTTTTAAACAACGAGTGCTGACGCATCACTGCGCCAGCACTCAATCTATTCACCAAATCCACAAAGTTGTTTGTGAAAGATAGTCGCTTGGTTGGGGCAAAGACTATGCCGTCACAGCATCGCGATGGAACACCAACGGGAAGCTGATAGTTGTGTCTTCGTCCTCGGCATTGGCGAACAGCATATTGATAGTGATGGTGTCGGCAGCATCATCGTAGGTAAAGACAATCTGATAGTTGATGGGGTTGCCATCCTCGTCAGTGCCGACGGCGGTCAGAGTGCCCGTGTGAGTGCTGCCATCATAAACGTAAGCAAGATCCATATTCTCGATTTCTTCGTTGGTGTAGCCACCGGCCATTTCCACCACGTTGACAATGCTGATGTTGTCACCGAAAGTGATGTGGGCGTACTCATTGTCGAAGTTGAGGTGGAATGTCATGGTGGAGTCAAAACCTTCGGGGAATTGGCAACCATAGTCGCTGAGGGTCGTGCCGGTCATGGCATAAATCAGATCGCCGAGGGAGAAGTTCGCCGTCCAGTCAGTACCGATAAGATCGGAAGTGACAGCCACTCTGGGGGTAGCCCCGTTGTTCTCGTTAGGAGTGATGGGGTCCTTCTGACAAGATACCATGCAGAACGTGATGGCGATGAGCGCGATTGCAAAAATGTTTTTCTTCATACTTTTGAATTTTTACTTTTTGATTATTTAATTGATTTGATTTGAATGTTTCTGTTGTAAGAACGCACCGGAAGAACGAAAAACTACACCGGATGATTATTTTTTATTCTCTCTCAAATTGAAGTTGATAGAAGTAATCTCCCTCTTCCGTTCCGAGGGCAGCGCGGGAGATGATCATGGTATTGTCAGTAAGCCAGTTAACATCCCAACTGCCGCCGCCATCCGGGAGAAGCTCGCTGCTGAGTTTACCATCGCTGGAAAGCGTCCAGGTGGAGCTATCCGTGGCGGTGGAGCCGTCCATTCCGTTGAACGTCAGCGTCACGGTGCCGTCATCATAGAAGGTGTAGTACATGGATCCGCCGCCATCCTCGGGAACGTATAGGTCGCTCGTCAAGGCACCGTTTGGGTCGACATTACTTACCACCGAGCAAATGAAATGCCAGGTGCCGATGATGTCCACAGATGTGTCTGCAGGCGGGGCGGTGGCGTAAGCCGTGCCATTCCAAGTGCCATTATTGTAGGTGACCACTACGGTAAGACCTTCTTTCTCCCTCTCTTTCATCCAGGCCTTCATCGCGTCGCGGTCCGTGGTGCTGAACGTCTTTGCCGCTTTGGTACCGCCCGATCCCTTGTCTTGGAGGTAGGTGGTCTGGCTCATATTGTAGAAGGTCACCGTCTGGCCGTTCTGCGCTTGGGTACAGAGGACATCCAGCAAGGCGTCCCAATCGCCTTCCGTCTCCAACGTCTGTCGATTTTCGCTTTGTCCCACCGTATAAACGATGACACGCTCTTTGGGGTCGTTGTTGCCTTGGGAGTCTCCGTTGCCGTTGGGCTTATCAGGTTTGTCACAAGCCGCGAAGGCAAGTGCCATTACCGCTACTAACGCGGTGAATCTCAGTGTCTTTTTCATATCCAGGATACTTATTTTTCTTGTTTCATATTATTCAGCTGATAATCAAGAAGGGCATCGTATTGTGCCTCGGTGGTGATGCGATAAAGGGCTACGGTACGGCGCGCATGCGAGGCTACCACCCGCAATACGGGAGCGCCCGTCCACTTCACGCGCTGAGCAGGGTTCTTGCTGTCGCCCAACCAGCTCACCGTGCCCTCTTCCTCCTTGATGTTCAATTCTTTGGCCAATAGTTGCCATGCGGCCTCGTCATCAGCGACAATGAGCACCACATCGACTCGTTGGCTTTCGTTAAGCTTAAAGCCGCTCACTTGCGCCACAGTGAGTTCCTGCCGCGAAGCGTAACGCTTGTACAGCTCGCTCTGCGACATCGCCACCATCGGAAGCAGCAGCATCAGTATGATAATCAGTCTTTTCATTATTCCATCAGCATTTCTGCGGCCAAAGAGGCCCATTGAACATCCGTGGTGCCGACACGGTTACAATACACTTTTTCGTAGCCCCGCAGTTGGCGTTGCTGCAGGGTGAGTATCGAAAAGGCCACGGCCACTACAAGCACCAACGAGGTTACCATCGTGATGATGCGGGTCTGTTTACGCCGCCAGGCGGGGTATTCCGCCGCCAACCGTTGACCGTAGCTTTCCGCTTCGGCCCGTTGCCACAATTCATCAAATTCGTTCTCTGTCATATATCCATTGATTTTCGTAATTTCTCTTTGATTCTCACCAACCTCACGCTCACGTTCTTCTCCGTCATCCCCACGCACTCGCCAATCTCCTTGTAATCGTAACCCTCTAATTGCAAGCGCACTATGGAGCGGTCAGGCTCGTCTAAGAGGGCGATCCGCTCATGCAGTTCGCGGATCATGGTGCGTTCCTCGTCGGCTATCTCGTATCCTTCCGGCAACGCCTCGGTCTCTTTCTCCCGTCGCAGGCAGTCAATGATCTTGTTTCGTCCTATCTTCCAAATCAACGCCGCCTGGGGCACTGCCGAAAGGGAGAGCAACCGTTCCCGGTCGCGCCAGAGCGCCACGGAAATCTCCTGCAACAGGTCATCAACCTCCAGACCCCGACGGCTGTAATGTCGGCAGAGCGAGAAGAGCAACCCCCTATGGCGGTGGAGCATGGTCTCAAAAGGATCCTGTGGTCTCACAAAATATATAACGTAAAAAAAGCGCGAATTACTACAACAAGTGAAAAAAAATTTATTTTTGCACTTTGATTTTTTTCATGCAATTATTTAAACCGACCATTTTTTATTCACCAAATCATTATCAAAATGAAAAAGTTCTTATCTATCGCAGTTCTGCTGTATCGTGGCCATGACTGGTATTTTCTCATCCTGTGGACGTGTAGAGGATGGTGACTGGCAGTACATGGTGAAGCTTGATCCTAACACCCCGGAAGGTGTGCACAACAACTATTACATGTTCTATGACAAAATTGTCGTCGACATCATGAAAGCAAGTGCCAACAGCTACTCGGAAACCACAAACACTTACGTATTCCGCGGCGAGAAGAACGAGGTCAGCAAAAGAGCTGAAAACGCTTTCAACAAATCCATAGACGCCGTTGAAGCCGCAAGACCACAACATCCAGGCATTCTTGTGGGCGGAACTAAAATCAACTTGATTCTCATCAACCGCGACACCAACAAGGAAGAAATCGTCTTAACCCGCACCTTGAAAGAGGATTAATCCTGCTTTTACCTTAGCAATATCTGACAACTATAAAGAAACTTCTGTTCATCCTGACCAAGGAGAACTTCTTGAAATACGCTGCCTCGCATCAGGAGAAACTGAAATTCAAAGTTGAGCACGTCTTCTAACCGAATTAATTGGTTGAAATAATTATTCAAGAAGTCCGAAAATCTTTCGGGCTTCTTTTTTTATTACATTTGCCGCCTAAATCCAAAAACGATGAGATCATTCGGAAGTGACAACCATTCGGGAGTGCATCCTGCTATATTAGAGGCAATTGCCGCGTGCAATGCCGACCACGAAATCGCTTACGGCGACGACACCTACACCGCCCGTGTGCGGGACCTTTTCAAGAAACAGTTCGGCGAGACGGCGGAGGTTTTCCCTGTCTTCAACGGTACCGGTGCCAACGTGGTGGCCCAACGCGCCTGCGTGCGATCGTTCAACAGTATCCTCTGCGCCGAGACCGCCCACATCGCCGTCGATGAGTGCGGCGCGCCCGCCTTCATGACCGGCGCCTCTTTGGTGACCATCCCCACGCCCGACGGAAAGCTGACGCCGGAGCTCATCCGCCCGCACCTCACCAACTGGGGCTTCGAGCACCACTCGCAACCCAAGTCCGTCTATATCTCGCAATGCTCGGAACTCGGCACGGTCTATACCTGCGAGGAGATCCGCGCCATCGCCGACCTCATCCACCCGCACGGCATGTACCTGCATGTGGATGGCGCCCGCATTGCCAACGCAGCGGTGAAGCTCGGCAAGACATTCAAGGAGATGACCACCGACTGCGGCGTCGATGTCGTCAGCTTCGGCGGCACCAAGAACGGGATGCTGATGGGCGAATCGGTCGTGGTGTTGAACCCCGCGCTGGTGCCCGAGCTCAAGTACCACCGCAAGCAGTGCACCCAGCTCAGCTCCAAGATGCGGTACCTCAGCGCCCAGTTCATCGCCTACTTCGAGAATGGCCTGTGGAAGCAGAACGCCACGCACGCCAACGCGCAGGCACAGAAGCTCCGCCAGCGCATCACCGCTGTCCTCGGCGACGTTTTCACCCAGCGCACCGACTGCAACATCCTGCTGCTCAAGCTCCCGCGCCCCGTCGCCGACCGACTTGCGAAGACCACCTACTTCTACTACTGGAACGAGGCCGAGGATGAAATCAGGCTCGTGACTTCGTGGGACACCACGGATGAGGACATTGAAAGAGTAATTGCGGCATTGTATGATGTATAGACGTCTTGTTGTAGCCATATTCGCTTCTACTCTCGCGCTCTGCCTCCACGCGCAGCGCGACTCCTTGGCATTTGCGAACGGTCCCTGGCAGACCGACACCCTCGACGGGATGGTGCTGAAACAGTGCCGGTTCGAGGGACAGAAGTTGTTTGCCTCAAATCAGCAAGTTTTTGTACTGGAAATCCCTGATACTGAACACTATACGTTAGCATTCGCGCACGAGCCGCGCCGCACGAAGACTTCCGAGATGGCGCAGAAACACGGCGCGGTGGCGGCGGTCAACGGTTCGTTCTTCGACATGGACCAGCACTTCCCCGTCTGCTACCTGCGTATCGACAGCGTGGAGCTCGGAGAGAACACCCCCGGCAAGGACACCGTGAACCGCAAATACTACCAGTACGGCACGCTCTGTCTCCTTGGCGACAGCGTCTTCATCCTGAAAACTGACTCGTCGCGGCATTGGGAGGAGGCGCTCCCCTACCCCGACATCATGACCGCCGGACCGCTCCTGATCTGGCACGACACACTGCAGTACATGCGCGACGACCGCACCTTCGTCACCAATCGCCACAACCGCACTGCCGTGGGCATCCGCGATGACGGCACTGTTTTGCTGCTCGTGGCCGACGGCCGCCACAAGCAGGCTGAAGGATTGTCACTCACGGAGTTACAGCAGCTTTTCCGCTGGCTCGGCTGCCGCGACGCCCTCAACCTCGACGGCGGCGGCTCCACTACCCTCTTCCTGAACATCAACGACTATCAAGGCGTCCTCAACTGTCCCTCCGACAACGGCCGTTTCGACCACGAAGGCGAGCGCGGTGTGTCGAATGCAGTGCTGATTTTAAAAAAATCATAATTCCTTAAGCAGTCCCGAAGGGACAAAACGCGCGAAGCGCAAGTAACCCCACACAAGCGAAGCGCAGTGTGGGGCTCTTACATACACCTGCGAAGCGCAGTGTGGGGACTCCTACATACACCTGCGAAGCCGCAGTGTGGGGCTCTTACATACACCTGCGAAGCGCAGTGTGGGGAATCAAAAAAAACATATCTTTGCCGCATCAAAAATGTTTAACCAAAATCTAATACTATGGACATTGTAAGCATTATCCTCTTCCTGCTCTTCGGCGCAGTGGCCGGCTGGTTGGCTGGCAAACTGATGAAAGGCGGTGGCTTCGGGCTGATCGTCAACATCATCGTCGGTATCATCGGCAGCTTCATTGGCGGCTGGCTCATGAGCCTCGCCCACATCCAGAAAGCCGGTCTCCTGTGGGAGCTCATCGTCGCCATCATCGGCGCATGCGTGCTGCTCTTCGTGGTTTCCCTGTTCAAGCGGAAATAAGACGCATACAGAGACCCAAAAAAAGAAGAGACGCAAAATTTGCGTCTCTTTTTTTCGTCTTTACTTCTTTTTCTTCTTCCCTTGCTGCTTTTTCTTCCGTTGTTCCATCTTCTCGACGGATTTCAGATAGCGTTCGCGCACGTGGGAGATGTACTCTTTCGTGAACTTCGGGGTACCGTACCGGGCCATCTTGCCCTCGATGTTAGCGGCGCGCCCCCGCAGATAGGCTGTCGGATGGGCGGGATTCCGTTTCTGCGGGTTCGGATAGCAGGCGGTAATCAGGGCCGCCTGGTGTGCCGTGAGCTGCGAGGCGTGGCAGTTGAAGTAAGTCTGCGCGGCCTTCTCCGCCCCATAGATGCCCGGTCCCATCTCAATGACGTTCAGATAAACCTCCATGATGCGCTCCTTCGACCAAAAAGTCTCTATCAGGAAGGTGAAATAGGTCTCCACACCTTTGCGCACCCAAGAGCTTTTCGGCCAGCAAAACACATTCTTGGCCGTCTGCTGCGAGATGGTGCTGCCCCCGCGTTTCCGTCGCCCGCTCTTGCGTTCCTCCATCACGGTGTTGAGGGCGATGACATCGAAACCGTTGTGCCCGAGGAAATAGTTGTCCTCCGAAGCGATGGCGGCGCGATACATATAGGGCGAAATCTTCTCTATCGGCACCCATTTCTTGTGGATACCCGTTCCGTTGCTGACGGCCTGTACCAATTGGAAGGTCGTCACCGGGGGATTCACCCATCGGTATAAAATCGGCAGTAAGATACTGATTGCAAACAAGATGAGAATCACCTTGCCCAATCTCCTCCAAAACTTCCTGCCTTTTGAGGCATTTGACTTTTTCGACATATCTCTGGTAATAAATAATCCCTTGATTTTTCGGGGCGCAAAAGTAAGATTTTCTCCCATATCCGAAAATTGTTATCTTTGCCAGCGAATTTCTTCTCAAATACAAATCAAATGATTGAGATAAAAGAAGTTACAACAAAGCAGCAACTGCGACGGTTCATCAGGTTCCCACGCAGGCTGTACAAAAAATGTCCATACTATGTACCTGCGATGGACAAAGACGAGGAGCGGCAGTTGACCAAACACCCCGCGCTCGCGTTCTGTGACCTGCGGCTTTGGACGGCCGAGCGCGACGGCGAGATGGTCGGGCGGATTGCCGGCATCGTCAACCATCGATGCAACGAAATCAAGGGGCAGAAACGCATCCGCTTCGCTTGGTTCGACACCATAGAGGATCCCGAAGTGGCCCGGAAGCTCTTCCAAACGGTGGAAGATTGGGGGAAAGCGCAAGGGCTCACGGAAATCTGCGGACCGTCACGGTTCTCCAATATGGAGAAGCAGGCCATGCTGGTGGACGGCTTCGACCACATCACCTCCCTCGGCGCGGACTACAACTACCCGTATTATCCCCGATTCATGGACGAACTCGGATTCGAAAAAGAAGTTGACTATCTGCAGTTCAAGGTCAAAGTCACTCCCGTCTCCGAACGCATCTCCCGACTGGCCGACCTACTGGCCAAGAAGCACCACGTGCGACTTCGCGAAATCAACAACAAGGGACAGATTCGACAGGCCGGCTACGAATTTCTCGAAGTGCTGAACAACAGCTACCAAAACATCTTCAACTTCATCCCGCTCACCCACGAGGAGATGACCTGGATCATCAACGAGAACCTCTCTTTCGGAATCCCAGACCTGATGTCTTTGCTAGAGGACAAAAACGGCCGTCTGGTCGGCATCGCCATGAGCATCCCCTCCCTGAACCGGGCGTTCCGGAAGGCAAACGGGAAGTTGTGGCCGTTCGGGGCGTTCCATATTCTCCACGCGCTGCACCACAACAAAAACGTCGACATGCTGCTCACTGGAGTGTTGCCCGAATACGCGCACACGGGCATCCATGCCATCTACCACAAACAGCTCCACGAGGCCTTCCTGCGACACGGTTTCGAATATGCCTACACCTCGCAGCAGTTGGAAAACAACATCGCCGCCCGTATCTGGGAGAAGTACGACTCGAAGGTCATTGCCCGCCGCCGCTGCTATCGAAAAGCATTAAAGGGGTAAGCGCCACATCCCCATTCCCCAATCACCAATCACTGCCCACCAATCACTACTCACTAATCACCAATCACTACTCACTAATCACCAATCACTGCTCACTAATCACTGTTCCCATAAAAAATGTACTTTTGCACCTCAAAACCAAACCACTATGGAAAAGCGATACCTCATCAGCGGCGGCGGCACCGGCGGCCACATCTTCCCGGCCCTGGCCATCGCCAATAAAATCAAAGCGGAGAATCCCGATGCAAAAATCCTGTTCATCGGGGCGAGTGACAAAATGGAGATGCGGCGCGTGCCCGAAGCCGGCTACCCCATCGAGGGACTGGAGATTTACGGCATCCACCGCGACTTTTCGCCCAACGGACTCCTCTGCAACCTGCGCCTGCCCGTGGTGATGCTGAAGGCCATGCGCAAGGCCAAGAAGATCATCTGCGAGTTCAAGCCCGATCTGGCCATCGGCGTGGGCGGCTTCGCCAGCGGTCCCGCCCTGAAAGCCGCCGCACAGCTCGGCGTCCCCACCCTGTTGCAGGAGCAGAACTCCTACCCCGGCGTCACCAACAAGATGCTTGCCAAGAACGCCAAAGCCATCTGCGTGGCCTACGACGGCCTCGACCGCTTCTTCCCGCCCGAGAAAATCGTCAAGACCGGCAACCCCATCCGAAAGGAGATTCTGGAGCTGGAGCGCAAGAGACCCGAAGCCTACCAATACTTCAACTTCACGCCCGAGAAGAAGACCGTGCTGGTGGTCGGCGGAAGCCTCGGTGCCCGCACCTTCAACCAGACCATGGCCGCACATCTCGACGAATTCCGCAAGGCCGACCTGCAACTGCTGTGGCAGACCGGCGAGAGCTTCTACAAAAACATCGACCCCAAGCTGTTGGAGCAGCAGGACGAGCATATCCGCATCGTGCCGTTCATCAAGAACATGAACGACGCCTACAGCATGGCCGACGTCATCGTGTCGCGGGCGGGCGCGCTCGCATTGGCGGAGCTCACCCTCGTGGGCGCCCCCACCATCCTCGTACCGTTCCCCTACGCCGCCGAAGACCACCAGACCTTCAACGCCAAAGCCTTATCCACCAAAGACGCCGCGCTGCTCGTCACCGACAAAGAGGCTCCCGAGAAGCTGATGCCCACCCTGCTGCAACTCGCCGCCGACCCCGACCGCATGACAACCCTCGGCGCCAACATCAAACGTTTCGCCCAACCCGACGCGATTGACTTGATTTACAAAGAGATCGAGAAACTGGCGTAATAGAAATATCGAACAAATAATGAAAAGAGTCTTCGTTTTAGCTATCCTGCTGATGTGCGGTTTTTTTGCCCGTGCGCAGTTGGACACTATTCACATCGGACAAATCTGGTCTTCTGTCCCGGTCATCGGTAAACTCGCTGATCTTCCGTTTGTTTTTGACGGAAAGGGCAAGTGGTGCTATGGGACTTTTAATTTTGAACTCAAATATTATCCGTGGACCATCGATGATTCGGCGATATATGTTTATCGGGTGAATTGGATTCATGAAAAGAAGAAACATGTTACATATCTTTCTGACAATGAAGGGAATATACGGCTTCGTTATTTGGATTTCAAGTTGGCGCGCGGTAGTTTTCTCTCTTTGGGAGATGTTGGATTATTCCTTTCGTATAATACCACCCTGGATGATTTTATCAAGGCATTCAACATCACGGATACTATAGAGTTCGGTCCCGAATGCATGGCTCCGTATAATTATAAATTTAGACATTGTAGGCACAGGCAATTCACTAATTTGTGGTTCTATACGGACGAAGGGAGGCGTACGCATATTACTTTCAGCTTTGACCACAAGCGGCGCTTGAGGTGTGTCGAGTTGGACTACTTCAATGCTGATAAAGTTGAGGTGCGGTCGTTTAGGTAAAAGTTTGCTTATCATTTGAGTATGGAAGAAGAATTGTTTCAGCCTAAGGGCAAGACGTTTTATACGGCTGCGGGCTTTTGGTTCGTGAGTGTTATCCTCTCCTTTTTTATTCTTTTCGGGTTGGTTTTAGTCGGCATTTGTGCGTGGGGCCTTTTATCGAAGTCTTTAGAAAATTCATTCGAAACGGCATTATGCGCTTTCTTGCTTTTATTCGGGATCTTCATCGCTGTCTATTTTATACGTTTGTTTTTTGTTATGGTTTGGCCTCAGCGGTCCTTCTTTATAACAATCGACCGATCTGGCGTGTCCTCAAATGGCGTGAAGACTTTGGAAACCACCGATGTGAATTCCTGTACAGACTGCGAGTACAGAACTTTTGCCTGGACGGACATTGAGAAAATCGGTTGTACCTCGTTTCCCAAAACAGGTCCGTTTTATATGATTATCTTTACCAAAAATGCCGAAATCTTCACGGTTTGTCTTCAGCAGTTCTTCAGGTGGAAGTCAATCGAGAAAGAGATTGAGCAATTCATGCCGTGTACGGATTTCGGTAATCATGATGTTTTTTTGAAGGAGCAGCAATAATTTTTTCCGAAAACGTGTCGTATATCAAAAAAAGTGTATCTTTGCAGCGCAAAGTACTTTTAAGATTATGGAAGAAAAAGAGGTCAGACAGACACTGAACGACATCCGTGAAATGATGAGCAAATCATCACGCTTTCAGGCGATTAGCGGATGGTCCATCATTATAATCGGCTTGTATGCGGCGGTCGCGTCCGCGATGGCGGCTGCAGTGATTGGAGTGGGAAATTGGCTCCCCGACTTCGAAAATCTGCATCGGTTCGCCAACCTGAACACCCCTTCGCGCATCCGCATCGCCGCGTTGATCGCCATCGGGCTGCTTGCGTTGTCGCTGCTCACGCTTTTCATCTTTGCCATCGTGAAGTCCAAACGGCACAACCTGCGTTTCGCATTCGAGAAGCGGACGGTCCAAATGTCGCTCGATTTCTTCATCCCGCTGGCGGCGGGCGGTCTGCTCAGCATGGCCTTGGTGATGCAGGGACACTACGGGCTCACCTCATCCATCATGCTGCTCTTCTACGGCCTCGCATTGGTCAACTGCAGCCATTACACCTACCCTATCCTTCGCTACCTCGGTTATGCGGAGCTGGTTCTCGGCATCATCGACTGCTTCACGATGTCGCACGCGCTGCTGTTCTGGTTTCTCGGTTTCAGCGTGATGCACATCCTCTTCGGTATCCTTTACGTCATCATGTTTGATCGGAAGAAATAAGAGTTAGCAGTTAGTAGTTGGTAGTTAGCAGTTAAGGGAGTAAGTAAAGTAGTGGTTTGTTTGATAATATTAGGATATAAATTGATATGGCGATTATAGATGGGTTAAATAAGGTTTTCGAAAGCAAGATCCGCTTGGGCATCATGTCGGTGCTGGTGGCCAACGGCTCGTCGGATTTTGCCACGCTGAAGTCGCTGTTGGAGCTCACCGACGGCAACCTCGCGAGCCATGCCCGAAGCCTGGAAGAGGCCGGCTACCTCCGCTGCGAGAAGAAATTCGTGGGCCGCAAACCCAACACCACCTACATCGTCACGGAGTCGGGCCGAGAAGCCTTCGCCGCCCACATCGACGCGATGGAACGCTTCTTGAAGGAATGCCGCAGCTAATTTTTTTTGGTCTATCGCTTTGTATTTCAAAGTACTTTATTATAGTT
Source organism: uncultured Bacteroidales bacterium (assembly GCA_900319925.1). Lineage (GTDB taxonomy): Bacteria > Bacteroidota > Bacteroidia > Bacteroidales > WCHB1-69 > F23-D06. Next base: position 17,620 of record ONQE01000006.1, read on the forward strand.
AGCAGTTAGTAGTTAGTAGTTAGCAGTTTATGACGACACCCCCTATATATATGTAACATAGTTCCTTAAGCAGTCCCGGAGGGACAAAACGCGCGAAGCGCAAGTAACCCCACACAAGCGAAGCGCAGTGTGGGGCAACAAGAGAAACAATCACCAAAAATCAAATAATATGACAACAGAAACGACAACCGCGGTGACGACGCCGCAAGCAGAACAAACAAGACCTGCCACGCAGGAAAAATCAAGAATGAAACGCAGCGACCGCATGCTGCTGAAACTCCTCCTCATCGGGCTCATCAGCCTTATTCTGCTCATCCCGCAGCAGATCATCCTGCACGTGGTGAACGAGCGGAACGCGACATCTGCGGAAGCCGAGGAGGAGGTGGAGCAGATGTGGAGTGCGCCGCAGCGGGTGATCGGACCGGTGGTGCGCATCCCCGGCAAAAACTACCACAAGGACGTCTATCTCCTGCCCGAAACCCTGCAGGTGAAGGGCGACGTGAATACAGAGAAACGGCATCGGGGCAACTTCGACGTGACCGTCTATACCGCTGATCTGACGTTGGACGGCTGCCTGCAACTGCCTGATCTTTCAGAGTATGTGGATTCCGTCTATGACCTCTCGAAGGCGGAGGTGCTGATTTCGCTGAGCGACTTCCGGGGTCTGTCGGAGAACGTGGTGCTGCGGCTGAACGGGAAGGAGTACACGATGAAGTCCGACAAGGACGAGGAGCTGGGCTCGGTGCTGTGCTGCCGCGTGCCGGTAAGCGAGATGCAGGATTCAGTGCCCGCGACCTACTCCGTACGGTTGCCCCTTAAAGGCTCGGAGTCATTGATGTTCCTGCCGGTGGGCAACAGCACCTCCGTGCAGCTGACCTCCAACTGCGCCACGCCGAGCTTCCAGGGCAACTTCCTGCCGGACGAGCGCACGGTGACGGACAGCGGGTTCTCCTCGACCTGGAAGGTACTGGCCCTCAACCGCGACTTCGGGCAGTCGGTGACCCGATGGGTGGACTACGGCGACGGGGGCTCGCACAGCGTAAGCATGAAGAAGAACGAGTTCGGGGTGATGATGAAGGTGCCGGTGCTGCAGTACCAGCAGACCACACGCACCGTGAAGTACGCCTACCTGTTCATCTTCCTCACCTTCGCCACGGTCTTTTTCGTGGAGTACCGCCGGCAGACACCCATCCATCCGGTACAGTATCTGCTCATCGGGGCGGCGTTGCTGGTGTTCTACACGCTGCTGCTCTCGTTCTGCGAGCACATCCCCTTCCTTTGGTCGTATCTCATCGCCATGCTGATGACCATCGTGCTGATCACGGGCTACTTGGCGGGCATCCTGAAAATCCGCAAGACCGCGCTGATGGTGGGTGCGCTGCTGCTTCTGCTCTACGTCTTCATGTATGTGCTGCTCCAAATGGAGACCTACGCCTTATTGTTTGGCAGTCTCGGCATCTTCGTGATTCTGGCCGTGCTGATGTTTGTGTCGCTGAAGGTGAAGTGGTACAAGGAGTGAGTGTTCGACTGTTGGTTAATGTTTAGGTAGTAGGCGACGTTTCCAACGTTGCAAAAAATGTTTAGCGACACAGGAAACGCCGCCTACTGAAATGGTTTATCACCAATAATCAAAATAATAACAACAGAAATGAACGAGATATCCAATTTGATGTTGAAATATTGGTGGGTGGCGCCGGTGGTGAGTGTGTTCGTAATGCTCTGTTTCCTGGCAGACAATTGGTTATGTTTAGAAACGGGAAAAGAGTTTATGGATTACCTATATGTGGCTCCCTTTCTGGCAGCTCTGTTGTTTGTTGCCAAAATACTTCGTTTTGCCACATTCGTGTTCGCGATTGCACAGAAAAGATGGAAGATTGCGTTATTGTTGGCGTTGACGATGGCGATTTGCGTAATAATCATTCTGGAATGGGTAAATATAAGTATGCAAATTAGTGGGTGGTAGTAATAATACAGTATTATGAAAGAGCAAACAGAAGCAACCATTTTCGGGATATTGAAGCTGATTCCGTTCGCCGTCGTCACCGCAGTAATCGTGCTGTTTTGGGTGGATGACTTTCTCGGCTTTGTAATTTCTTTAATCTTCAGTTGGATCCCGCCGCTGGCGATTGGCTTGTCGATAGTGTTTTTCATTATGGGGTTGCGTTGGCGAGATATTTGGCAGCGGATCGCAGTGATATGGGGAGGAATCAACGTGCTGTTGGTAGTCATTTATGTCCTTGCAGTGGCACCCGAGCGGCGATGCAATCCCGACATCATGGCCGAACATTACGAAAAGCATCATGCCGAGATGGAAGAACTGCACTGCTATCTCCAAAATGCGGTCGCCGACAGCTGTTCCGTTACCTTGGAATTCAAGGGGAACAGGCTGGAGATGTTCCATGTGTGTGCAGGAGAAGAGTACCACTATTCAAACTTTTGGAATGAGGAGGCGCGTGAAAAGAAGGACTCGTTGATGCGCGTGGTGGGGTTGGAGCAGGAAGAATATGACGGCATACGCCGGAGGCTCAAGAAAATGGGCTGTATTGGTATAGAGTATTCGCAAACCACCCCCAATTTGGTAAAAATCTGGTTCCGCAGGGTTGATATGGGGCGCTACGACTATATCATCAGTAAATATCCTATGACAGACGAGGAGAAATCCACCGCTATGGAGAATCTGGATTTGATTCCCTATAACGACCATTGTACCTTCCAATACGGCGGCGGTGCTATCGGGCCGCAGACGTTCGGCAAGGAGATGAAGGAGGATTTTTTGAAACGGCACAAGCCGTGGTAGCGGGAAAATTCTATTTTTGCAGAAAGAAATGAAAATCAATTAAATATGGAAAAGATAACGTTAAAAGAGAAAATCCAACGGGGACTGGCGGCTGTGTGGGATGCCGTGAAGGGACATCCCGTGGAGATTGTCATCCTATTATATATCTGTGTAGTAGGATGTTACGGAATATCCAATCCCGACATATTTGATGTCAACGAAGGGAATGTGCCGTGGTGGTTCCGGCCGTTGGTGCTGGCGCCGTTTATGGTGGTGGCGGCCTATTCGCTGCAACCGCTGCGCAAGCGCGGCATCGGGTGGCTGCTGCTCTATCTGCTGCCGCTCGCGGGGATGATGGCCGGGTTTGCCATGCCGTTCCTCCTCGACTGGGTGGAGGAAACCGCTTATTGGATTGCCGTTGGGGTGGCACTACCGCTATGGATGTGCGTGCGGCATCGGCTCACCGAAAACGAGCCCTTTGTGCAACGCAACGTGCAGATGGCCTGGTCGTTGGTGCGTGCCCTGTTGGTCGCAGGAATCCTCTTTTTGCTGTACTCCGCCATCGTTCTCACTATCAAAAATCTTTTTGACATCCCCTACAAAGTATGGGACGGCTGGTACGAACAAGCGGCGTTGCTGCTATTTTGCGGATTGGCTCCCGTGCTCTTCTTCGCCATGGAGGACCGCCCCGAAACCATCGAGATCCGCCGTTTCTGGGCCGTCCTGCTGAACTGGGTGCTCACGCCCGCGCTGTTGATTTACACCGTGGTACTCTACGTCTATGCCGCCAAAATCCTCTTCACCTGGAACTTGCCGAAGGGCGGGGTCGCCATCATGGTGACGGTTTTCTTCGTAATCTTCTTGTTGGCCAAGATGTTGCAGATGCTGACGGAACCGCAACCCTTCAAGTGGTTCTACGACCATTTCAGTCTGTTCGTCTTGCCGCTGCTGGCACTCTTCTGGACAGGGGTTGCCCGTCGTTTGGCGGACTACGGGCTGACCGAATCGCGCTACTATTTACTGTTGGGCGGGGCGTTGATGACGGCGTGCGTGCTGGTGTTCCTGTTCCGCAACCGCCGTGGCTATTTCGCGTTGGCAACGGGATCGTTGGCCGTCGTGTTGCTGACGGTGCTGGTGCCGAGTCTCCGTGGCGAGAGGATCGCGCAGCGGGCGCAAATCCACCGCGTGCGCACAATGGCCAAGCAGCTCGAGCGGCTGAACGACGACGGCACCTTGCGACTTCCCGAACCCGATCCGACTGACACGTTGAACATGGAAGAGCATCGGAGATTGTACCAGTCGCTGGATTATATCGGGGATAATGACATGCTTGTGCTGAAGCAAGAGTTCGGTCTCTCGAGTCCGAAAGCATATTTGGAGACTCTGTCGGAACTGACCCGCAATTACGCTTCGGCGTGGTCGGAGGAGCGTGCGGAGGAAGTGGTGGTAGAAGAGAGCGAAGAGTGGGTGAATTTGTTATATAATGATGAACGACCTTTAGATATCAGGGGTTATAGTCGGGTGTATGCGGAACGAGTTGGGTGGTGGGTCCAAGATACAGATGAAACTGCTGTGAAGGTTGGGCAAAGCATTAATATTCCTATTAAGCAGATATGGGCGGAGCAGATGCAGAAGTATGGATTCACGGATCAGGAACCGACGGAAGAATGGCTTAAGGCTCATGAAAATGAGTTGTTAGTGTATCAAACAGACAATGTGTTGGTGGTTTTCAGCCAGATGAAACTTAAAAGATATGGAGAAGGGAGCTGGTGTGTGGATGAAGTATGGGTGAGTTTTGTGATGGAGAAGTGATGGCTGCGAAAACATCTGAAAATGAACGAGATATCGAATACAATGCTGAAATATTGGTGGGTGGCACCAGTAGTGAGTGTGTTCGTAATGCTCTGTTTCCTGGCAGACAATTGGTTATGTTTAGAAACGGGAAAAGAGTTTATGGATTACTTATTTGTGGCCCCCTCTCTGGCAGTCCTGTTGTTTGTTGCCAAAATACTGCGCTTTGCCACATTCGTGTTCGCTATTGCACAGAAAAGATGGAAGATTGCGTTCGCCTTGGCATTGACGGCGGTGGTTTGTGTAATAATCATTCTGGCATGGCTAAATGTAGGTATGCAAATTAGTGGTTGGTAGTTGGTCTTTTTGTTTTCCGATATGGGAAAATAATGGAAAATGTGACCGCCGCCGTGCCGGAACGTCCAAACAATAAAGAAAAAAAAGTGTTTGAAAGGGAGGTGATAATGGGCTGTGAGATGGTTCTCGACATTTCCGCAACCCATTCAAGAATATTTTATACTTTTGCGCCCTGAAGTCTTACCCAATGTCCACTTCGAAAATATCCTCCAAGTCATCCAAGACCTTCTCCACTTCGGGAGTCGTGACCTTTATAGTCACACTCACCATCCTTTTGGCGGCAGGCCTAATGGTCGGCCTCTTCTATTTGATTTCCGAATTTGAATACCCAGGTGTCGAAAGAGAAATGGAGGTGGGGTCCGATATGGTAACAATGTTCTATATTCCCCTTGTGATTATCCTTTTGATTATGGTGGCGGTTCGGGTTCTACGACGGCGTTTCGATTTCATTACCGTCAGCGATGAAGGGGTCACCACAAGGTGTGCATACCCCTTCTGGGAGAAGCCTGATAAAGTAGAAAAACATGTCCAATTTTTTCCTTGGGAGGAGATAGAACGGATTGGATATACGGTTTCAGGGGAGGAAGAAGTACCTACTTGTTTGGTAATTCGGACGATTGATGGATTCTATTTCGGCATTTCTATAGAATACTTCCGATGGAAACGAATCAAGGAGCAGATCTTACGCTTTGAGGATTGCGAGTCCTTTGGCGACCACAAGCTGTTCGTTGAATCCATATCGTAACGGCAGAACGTCAGGCTTTTCTTCTGCCAGTCTCGTTGTTATCAACACTTTGTTCAAAAAAATCCGTGGCATTCCTGTTGTTTTTGCCAAAAAAAAAGTATTATTGCAGCCCGTTAGAGACGGACGTCTCTGACGGGTATTTTTTTTATAATCA
>ONQE01000006.1:23486-77359 GCA_900319925.1 uncultured Bacteroidales bacterium
GATAGCAACAGACCTATGGGTGGATTTTTCGGGGTCGGCTCGACCAAACCTTGTATTGCGGACCTTTTCTACGGGGTGGACTACCACTCCCATCTCGGAACCAAGCGCGGTGGTATTGTCACCTATCAGGAGGACACACAACTGTTCCGCCGTTCCATTCACAACATTGAGAACAGCTATTTCCGGACGAAATTCGCCGACGACCTCGGCAAGTTCCAAGGCAACTCCGGCATCGGAGTCATCAGCGACACCGACGCGCAGCCCATCGTGGTGAACTCTCATTTGGGTCGATTTGCCATCACGACAGTAGCCAAAATCAACAATATCAAGGAGTTGGAACAGGAGTGCCTCGACTGCAACCAGCAGTTCACCGAGCTGAGCTCCGGTGCGACGAACCCCACCGAGCTCGTCGCGCTCATGATCACCCGCAAACACGACTTCGTGGAGGGCATACAATACGTCTATGAGAAAGTGAAGGGTTCTTGTTCCATGCTTATCCTGACGGAGGACGGCATCATCGCCGCGCGCGACCGCTACGGGCGCACCCCCATCGTCATCGGCAGCAGGGACGACGGCCGCGTGGTCGCCTCCGAGAACCACAGCTATGCCAACCTCGACTACCAGACCGAATACTTCGTCGGGCCGGGCGAGATTGTGAAGGTCACCCCCGACGGAATCCACCAAATGCTCGCACCGAACCCGCAGATGCAGGTCTGCTCGTTCCTGTGGATCTACTACGGTTACCCCTCCGTGAACTACGAGAACATCAACGTGGAGAGCGCCCGCTACAACCTCGGCTACGCCATGGGCAAGACCGACGACACGGAAGTCGATTTCGTGGCGCCCATCCCCGACTCCGGCATCGGCATGGCCATCGGCTACTCCAACGGCAAACAGATTCCCTACCAAAGGGCTATCGTCAAATACACCCCCACTTGGTCAAGGAGTTTCATGCCCGTCAGCCAGGAGATGCGCGAGCACGTGGCCAAGATGAAGCTGCTGCCCAACGGCGACCTGCTCAAAGGCAAGCGCATCGTCTTCTGCGACGACTCCATCGTGCGCGGCACGCAACTGCGCGACAACGTGAAGATGATGTACGAGTACGGTGCCAAGGAGGTCCACGTCCGTATCAGCTGCCCGCCATTGCTTTACGGCTGCGAATTTCTCAACTTCTCCGCCTCCAAGAACGTCATGGAACTCATTACCCGTCGCGTCGTCGGCGAACTGGAGGGCGGCGACAACAGCAAAAACCTGCAACGCTATATGGACCACACCTCCCCGGAATACGCCCGCATGGTGGAGGTCATCCGCAAGCACCTCGGCGTGGACACCTTGAAATTCAACACGATAGACACCGTCACCCAAGCCATCGGACTGCCTAAGGAACGCATCTGCACCCACTGCTTCGACGGCTCGTCATTCGGTTTCTAATCAGTCATGCCAACCCAAAACTACCTCCTCCTCGGGCAGAAGAAGCGGATGATTGAGAATCTCCGCGAGAAGGGCATCACCGATGTGAACGTGCTGACCGCCTTCGACAAGATGGAGCGGCATCTCTTCATGGAGTCGCTGCTGTGGCCGCGCGCCTACGAGGACATCGCCATCAAACTCACCACCGACCAGACCATCTCGAAACCCTCCACCGTGGCGTTCCAGTCGCAACTCCTAGAGGTAAGTCGGGGCATGAAGGTGTTGGAAATCGGCACCGGGTCGGGGTTCCAGGCGGCCATCCTCTACGCCATGGGCGCGAAAGTCTATACCATCGAGCGGCAGATTGCTCTCTTCAAGCAGACCAAGCCGCTATTGGACAAGCTGGCGCCGTCGGTGGTGACCTACTACGGCGACGGTTTCAAGGGCTGGCCGCAGTTCGCCCCTTACGACAGGGTCATCGTCACGTGCGGCGCACCGGAAGTACCGCAAGCCCTCCTCGACCAACTGAAGCCGGGTGGAATTATGGTGATTCCCGTGGGGGTGGAATCCCAAATCATGAAGAAAATCGTAAAAATCAGCGATACGGAATACGAGGAGAACGACTTCGGCGACTGTCTGTTCGTCCCGATGCTGAAAGAGCGCGTCAGAAAGTAAACGGGCTAATCCGCAACGTCTTCCACGCCGTTATGCGTGAACTTCTTCGCCTCGATACGACGATAGTCTCCGCCGGCGTTCAAGGTCGCTATACCATATATAAAATAGTCGGAGCCAAAGAGCAATCCGCAGACATACGCCGTGTCAATCTTCGCCCACTGTTCGTTAAAGAGCTGCCGAGCCTGCTTGTCGTTCTCCGAAAGAGAATTCCCCTCGAACGAGACCAATTGGTTATACTTGACGTTCGACTTGAAATAGGACTCAAGCTCCGCCCAGTCGGATCCATTCGGATTCAAGTTCCCATATTGGTAACCCAGGCAGCCGATGGTGTATTGAGTGGTTACGCTGTGCTTGCATGCGCCAAGCACTACAGAGAGGCAAACTATCGCGACAAAGACTATTTTTCTCATGACAAAGACTTTTGGATTCAAATGGCAAAAATAACATAATAGCGTGAAAAAAACATTCCATTTCAAAGATGTAATCAACATCTTTTTGTTACTTTTGCGGTCTGAAATTCAAGAGGATGAAAATCACCGGATTCATATTCGCCGCCGGACTCGGAACCCGGCTGTACCCGCTAACCGCTTCAAAGCCAAAGGCTTTGGTTCGTTACAACAATAAAACACTGTTGGACAACGCTTTAGAGAAGATGTCCGAGGCAGGCGTCACAGATGTCATTGTCAACGTGCACCATTTCCCGGACATGATGGTCGAGGCGCTGCGACATCACCCGAATGCAGCGCACATCCACATATCGGACGAGCGCGCTTACCTCCGCGACACCGCCGGCGGCATCAAGTTCGCCGAACACCTTTGGCAGAACAGCGACCTGCTGCTGTTCTACAACGTGGACATTCTGTCGGACATAAACCTCAACACCTTAATTGAAAGCCATATAAAGAGCCGTGCCGACGCCACCTTAGCCGTGCGGCACCGCCAAACCCAACGTTATTTCCTGTTCGACCAGAACAGCGGGCGACTCTGCGGATGGCGCAACGTCAAGACAGGCGAAGAGATTGTCACGGGGACTTTTGAAGATGCAAACGAGTTGGCTTTCAGCGGAATCCACGTTATGAACACCGCCTTCGCCCGCGAGATTCCCTCCGTGGAGAAATCATCCGTCACCAAATTCTACCTCGAACAGTCGCCCAACCGCATTATAAAGGCCTTCGTCCATGACAACGACAGTTGGTGCGACGTTGGCAAATACGACCAATTCCGTAACTTGTTGTCATAGCACCTTTTAAGAAGCTATACACTTTTTTTTCAAAAAATCAAGGGGTAAACAATATTTTTTTGAACAGTTTTTTTGTTAGTTTTGCGGTGTGAAATTCTGATGGATTCGATTCACCTAACTTATTAAAATTAAGCGTTGTAGCAAAATTAACAAGAAACGGAACTGCAAATGGAAAAAGAGTTACCCTCTCATACTAACGTCTGGAACCAATGTCTGGAAATCATCCGGGACACCGTGTCGCCGGAGGTTTACGTCACCATATTCGAGCCTATCAACTCCGTATCGTTGGACAACAAGATGCTCACCATCGAACTGCCGAGTCTCTGGTACAAAGAGATTTTGGAGGAGCAATACGTGGATCTGCTGCGTTCCTCCATCCGGAAACTTTTAGGCAACGACGCGAAGCTGCGCTACAAAGTGCTGGTGGAGCGTGGGCAGACCCCCGACCAAACCTCCACCATCACCATTCCCTCCTCCCCGCGCAAGGCTGTCAAGAACCCGCTGATGATGCCGCCCTTAGACGTCAACGCCATGGACCGAAAGGACATCCCCGGCCCGTTCGTCGTGCCCGGCATCAAGAAACAGCGCATCCCCTCCAACCTCTCCGAGACCCTCACTTTCGACAACTACGTGGTGGGCGACTGCAACCGTCTCGCCGTGGCCGCCGGCATGTCCATCGCCAAGTCGCCCGGACAGACCCCTTTCAACCCGCTGTTCATCTACTCCGAAGTGGGCCTCGGCAAAACCCACTTGGTCAACGCCATCGGCATCCAGACCAAAATCAACTTCCCCGACAAAATCGTCATCTACGTCAGCGCCGACACCTTCTACCAACAGTATATGGAGGCCGTGAAGAGCGACAACCTCAACGACTTCTACTGGTTCTACCAGGCTGTTGACATGCTCATCATCGACGACATCCAGTTCATATCCGGCAACAAGACCAAAACCCAGGAGGCTTTCTTCCAGATTTTCAACCATCTGCACCAGCTCAAGAAGCAGATTATCATGACCTCCGACAAATCGCCGGTCGACATCACTGGTTTCGAGCCTCGCCTGCTGAACCGTTTCAAGTGGGGATTGGCCACCGACCTGCAGGTTCCCGACTTGGAAACCCGTACCGCCATCATCACCAAAAAGCTGGAAAACAACGGGATAGAGTTCTCCAAGGAGGTTATTGACTACCTCGCATTGCGCATCACCGCCAACACCCGCGAACTTGAGGGCGCCATGATCGCCATCCTCGCGCAAGCCTCCCTCAACCACCGCGACATCACCCTCGACCTCGCCCGCGAAATGGTGGACAAATACGTCAAATCCACCGCCAAGGAAATCTCCATCGAGTATATCCAGAAAATCGTGTGCGACTACTTCGGCATTCCGGTCGAGTCCATCAACGCCAAAACCCGCAAGCGCGAGATTGTCCAGGTGCGCCAAATCAGCATGTTCTTCGCCAAAAAATACACGCATCTGCCCCTCTCCGTCATCGGCGCGTACTGCGGAAACAAGGACCACGCGACCGTCCTCCACGCATGCCGCACCATACGCAACCTCAGCGAGACAGACAAGAAGATGAAACAGTACATCTCCGACATTGACAAAAAAATGAAGATTGGAAATATTTAATTTGCGGTTGTCAGAAATATTGATTATATTTGCGGCGCAATTTTTAAAGGATAAAAAATGAAAAAACATTGGGTCATAAAAGAGCTTCCGGACGAGGCAGTTGTTTCGCAACTATGTGAACATCTGCATCTTGAGCGTCCGTTGGCCACGCTCTTGGCGCAGCGCGGCATCACCACCGTGCAACAAGCGCGCGACTTTTTTGAGCCCAATATCGAGAAGCTTCACGACCCCTTCCTGATGAAGGACATGAACAAAGCCGTGGACCGACTCTCCAAAGCCATCATCCACGATGAGAAAATCATGGTCTATGGCGACTACGATGTGGACGGCACCTCCGCCGTGGCACTCGTCTATTCCTTCCTGTGCGAAATCCGTGGTGCCGACGCCCACGAGTACATCAAATACTACATTCCCGACCGCTACACCGAAGGCTACGGCATCACCGAGAAAGGCATCCAGTTCTGCAAGGAGAACGGCATCAACCTGCTCATCTCCCTCGACTGCGGCATCAAGGCCAACGACATGGTGGACCTTGCCAACGAGTACGGCATCGACGTCATCATCACCGACCACCACCTCGAAGGCGACACGCTGCCCAACGCACTCGCCATCCTCGACCCCAAGCGCAAAGACTGCACCTACCCCTACAAGGAACTCTCCGGCTGCGGCGTCGGTTTCAAACTCGTGCAGGGTTACTGCTTCCGCAACGAACTTCCCGACGAGCTGTGGCTCAAGCGTATGGACCTTGTGGCCGTCAGCATCGCCTGCGACATCGTGGCCATCACCGGCGAGAACCGCATCCTCGCCCACTTCGGCCTCGAGATGATCAACAAGATCCCCCGCATGGGCATCCGCGCCATCCTCGATCAGGCCGGCATCAAGATGAGAACCTACCCCCCGTTCAGCGAGGACACGTTCTTCACCCGCGTCATATCCATCTCCGACTTGGTATTCTACGTCGGTCCCCGCATCAACGCCGCTGGCCGTATCAAGAGCGCCAAGGAGTCTGTACGACTCTTCATCGTGGAGGACGAGGACAAGTCCATGGAGATCAGCAACCGTATCAACAAGCAGAACAACGAACGCAAACAGAAAGACAAGAACGCCACCGAAGAGGCGATGGATATGATCCGCAACTCGCATGAGTTCGAGAACCGCAAGAGCATCGTCGTCTATAACCCCTCTTGGGAGAAAGGCATCATCGGCATCGTGGCTTCCCGTCTGGTGGAGGAGTTCTACAAGCCTACCATCGTGCTTATGAGCTCCGACGACGGCCTCATCACCGGCTCGGCACGCTCTGTCAAAGAATTCAACATCTACGACGGCATCGACTCCTGCGCCGACCTGCTTGAACACTTCGGCGGACACAAATACGCCGCCGGCCTAACCATGAAACAGGAAAACCTCGAAGAATTCTCCCAACGCTTCGAGGAATACGTCAAAGAAAATCTCGACGAATCCGCATACGAGCCCGAAATCACCGTTGACATGCGGCTGAAACTTTCGGAAATCACCCCCCACTTCCTTAAGAACCTGAAAAAGTTCGCCCCGTTCGGACCCGGCAATATGGAACCCGTATTCGAGACCGACGGTGTGGTGGACGAGGGGAACGCCCGAATCGTGGGCGACAAACACCTCAAATGCAAGGTCTTAAGCCCGTACGAGCGCAGCGGCTCCTTCGACGGCATCGCTTTTAACCAAAAAGCGCTCCTGCCCGTCATCAGCGATTCCAAACCGTTCAACGTCCTCTACCACGTGGAGGAGAACCGCTGGAACAATGTGGTGAGCACCCAGCTGAATATCAAGGACATCGAGCCGGCGACCCCTTCTGACGACTACCAGGCTGCCCAAAACGACCACTCCAACGACTACACCTACCGCACCAGCAGCGACCATAAAGCGTAAGCCGACATGAAAATCGCCGTCAACACCCGCCTGCTCCTCAAAAACAGACTGGAAGGCATCGGGATATTCACCCGCGAGACCCTGTCCCGCATCACCAAAGCTCACCCCGAACATCAATTCTACTTCCTTTTCGACCGCGCTTACGACGAGTCGTTCATCTTCAGCGACAACGTCACCCCCGTTGTGGCACACCCGCAGGCTCGGCATCCCTACTTGTGGTATCTCTTTTTCGAGCATGGCATCCCGCTGAAACTCCGAAAGATAAAGCCCGATCTGTTCCTTTCCACAGACGGCTGGATTCCGACCCGCCTCGACATTCCCACGGTCAATGTCATCCACGACCTCAACTTCCTGCACCATCCGGAATTCGTTCCGCCCGTAGTGCGCCGCTACTACGACCGTTTCTTCCCCAAGTTCGCCCGGAACGCCACCCGCCTCGCCACCGTCTCGCAGTTCAGCTGCGACGACATCCACCAAAGCTACCAAGTTCCAACCGAGCGTATCGACGTGGTCTATAATGGCGCGAACCAAGCCTACAGACCTTACACCGAAGAAGAACAATCGGCTGTCAAACAGCATTATACAGACGGAAAAGACTACTTCCTTTTCGTAGGGCTTATCCACAAGCGCAAAAACTTAGCCAACATCTTCCGCGCATTCGAGCTGTTCAAGGAACGCACCGGCAGCCCAATGAAGTTGGTGGTCGTCGGCGACAAGAAATGGTGGGCCGGCGAGATCGAGGACACCTACTTGGCCATGCACTACCGCAAGGATGTGGTCATGCTCGGCCGCCAGCAGATCGACACGCTCAGCGCCCTGACTGCCGCCGCCACCGCCATGGTTTACGCCTCCCTATTCGAGGGTTTCGGCCAGCCTATCGTCGATGCCTTCAACGCCCACACGGCCGTGATCACTTCCGACGTCTCCTCCATGCCCGAAATTGCCGGGGGCGCCGCACTGCTCGTCAACCCGTACAGCGTGGAAGAAATCGCCCACGCTATGGAACAGCTTTGCCTCGACGAGAATCTACGCAACACTCTCATCGAGAAAGGGATGGCCCGGAAGGGAATCTACACCTGGGATTATACGGCAGAACTGCTCTGGCAGACCGTCGAAAAATGCCTGCCCTGACCGCTCCGCAACACTTTCCTACCTTTACGGCAACAAAAAAGCGGGACCATTGTCCCGCCTTTGTTTCATATACACAATAGACTCTCGCCTATCGTTTTGCATTAGAACTTGCTCTCGTTGTCCAGCAACATTTTGTTTTTCTTGTTGTATTGCAGGATGAGGAAAGTCTCGATGCACATCGTGATGACCATAATGACGATGGCCAGCACAGCCATGGTACCGTGACCCGCCTTGGTGTAAAATGCGCCTTCGCGGAAGAAGGTGAAGAAGAGGACAAAGTTCATCAACCAGACACTGATGAGGAGGAATCCCCACCAAATGGACATAAAGATGTTCGAATTGTCAATCTTGTTCTCGTCGCGCGGAACAATCTCAGCGTTTTCGAGGGCGTAGTCCGTTTCATTCCAAACCTCCTTGAAGAAAGACAAGGGTTTAATCAAGTTATAGATGGGGACGAACCAAGCTAAGTAAGACATCCAGGGTTTCATGCCATCCTTCATCCACGGGGCGATCTCATGGAGATTCTTGTTGTTTTTCGCACCCCAAACGGCAAAGACAAACGTTTTCGCCAGGAAAGCGATAATCGTTATCCACGCGATGACCCAGAATTTCTTCTTGGCAGCATCGTTGGCCGCATTGAGTTCATCCCAATTCTTCTGCACCGGATTGTACTCTTGCTCCAGTTCGGAGAGCTTGGCAAGATTGTCGGCTTGCTGTTTTTTCTTGTCAGCAAGCGTCTGCTTCGTGACCTCAATGCTTTCGGCAAGGGCTTTCTGAGCATCCTTGCCTGTGACGGTTTTCTGTTGCAGCGTATCTAACTTGTACTGGTAGTAAGCCACTTCCGCGCTGTCTTGACGAAGCGGGTGCTGCGCCATGGCGTATTCCTCATACAACTTGTTGTAATGGTTGCGTTCTTGGATGACGGCATTGTTGGTCTTGTCGAATTTCATCAAAAAAAGCATGGAGATGATGAAAAGCACCAAAACCACCACGTTGCAAAGCAGGATAAGCTTGCCCAAAGAGGTGTTGTCTGTCAATTTTTTCATACTTGAACTTATTTTATATTACTAATTTTCAGAAAGTTATAGAAATAATTATACTTATACAAAGCGTAGCAAAAGTACTAAAAAAATCCATACTTTGAATGCACTCGGAAAAAAACATTTGAACAGCTTTTATTGCTTGACAAAAAACCGGTTCGAATGTCCCTTTTGAGTACTGAGAAGGATGCTATACGTTCCTGATGGAAGGTCTGACAGATCAATTCGTATTAGGTTCTCGGTCGGCCTCACCATCTGCAGCACCCTGCCTGAAATATCCACAAGTGCGATTTCGCGAACATCATCCGAGAGTTCTTTGAGGTCAACGGTCACAAAATCTCCGGCAGGATTCGGATAGAGAATCCATTGGGAATCAAGGTCACGAAACGTGACGCTATTGGTGGTGTCAGGTTCGGGAGCGGCAGGTCTGAAATATACGACAACGGTGTCTGCTTTTTGGAAATTCCCCGTCAGTTCAGGAACACCGTCACAACCTTGTGAAAATACAATTAATCGGGCCTCCTTCACTTGATTCGAATCAACGAACCCTATCGTGGGCAGCAGCACCACCTGCATCTCCAACACGGAGTCCCCGGGCTGGAAAACGAAAGCATTGTTTATCGGATTCATCATGTTACCGTAAGGGTCAATCAAGATATAATCAGCGCCCCACATCGCATCCCCCTCGGCATTGATGACTATGGAAGTATAAGCGGTAAGGGCTGGCCTTTCCAACTTGAAGGCCATTTCCACCTGCTCGTGAGACCCTTGCACCAAAGTATCTCCTCCCTGTTCGTCCTCCCAAAGGCAAACTAATTCAACCCCGGGACTGTGAAAACCGCCCTCTTCCAAGAAAACGCCGGAATCTAATGAATTATCACCCACATTGGCAACAGCGACCTTCAGGTGGTAGGTCTGACAAGAAAAGACAGTGGCACCGGCACTTAAAGCGGTGGTGTACCCATCGTACTGTACGCCTTGGGTATTGGCGGCATTACAGACGAAATGGGTCGCGTCGCCAGGATTATCGCCGGGACCGCTTCCGGGGCCATGAGACCCGTGGTTCACCGTATTGATACCCACCGGAATCCCATTTGGATTTGAGGCCGTGACAGAACCGGGAATAACCGCCACATTCTTAGTGGAGGTGACAGTGGTCACGGGGTCGACACCCGTCAACAAGATGACAATAACATCGTTGAACGTACTATTCACATACTCGCAATACTCCTCCGAAGCAAAGATGTAGTTGAGTGTGAACCAGTCCGCCGAGGCGATAAAGTCCGTCTCCAATACAGCGGAAGCCATGACGACATTGCTGTTGTATGCGCTGAGATCCGGATCGGTGTAATAGTCGCTCACGGCACTTGAGGCAGACCCACTATTGTTCGGCCCGGCAGCCAAGGACACATTACCCGTGGTGATCACCAGTCCGGAATCGAAGGGGAATGCGGTGAACCCATTGCGGTGGAACGTGCCAATCTGCGGATAGGTCACATTGCCCGCCTGGTTATTGAACTTGCCGTTCGAAAGAACAACCCCGTCACCCGCGAGATGTTGTTGCAAGATGCTGTCCACATGAGTGTCCTCAAGCGATGTTACTGTCAGGTTATCATCCTGCGCAACAGCAGAGAACAAAAGCCCCAAGCTGAATGTGACAAAAAGGAATGTATTTCTCATATTTTTAAATGTTATCAGATCATATATTACTGCACTAACGCCAAACTAATACGCTTGCGATCGACCTCCACGCCTTCCACGCGCACCATCACATGCTGGTTGAGATGCACTACCTCCGAGGGGTCGGAGATGCGGTGGTCGCTCAGCCGGCTGATATGGATGAGACCGTCCTGGTGCACGCCGATATCGACGAAACAACCGAAATTCGTCATATTCGTGATGATGCCAGGAAGAACCATTCCAGGGGTTAAATCATTGATAGAATGCACGTTCTTGTCGAACTCAAACATCTCAAATCCGGAACGCGGGTCGCGGCCGGGCTTGGCCAGCTCCTTCATGATGTCTTCCAGTGTAGGCAGTCCCACGGTGTCGGTGACGTAATCCTGCAGCACAATCTGCTGGCGCAACTCCTTGTTGGCCATCAAATCGGCAACGGAACAGCCGTGGTCGGCAGCCATCTTCTCCACCACCTTGTAGCTCTCCGGATGCACCGCGCTGCCGTCAAGCGGATTGGCAGCCTCGCGGATGCGGAGGAATCCGGCAGACTGTTGGAACGCCTTCGCCCCGAACCTCGGCACCCTCTTCAGCTCCTCGCGGGAAGCAAACGCACCGTGCTCATTGCGGTAATCGACGATGTTCTGCGCCAACGAGGGACCGACGCCCGACACATACGACAGTAACTGTTTGCTCGCCGTGTTCAGCTCCACCCCCACATAGTTGACGCAGCTCTCCACCGTGGTCTGCAAACTCTCCTGCAACATCTTCTGGTTCACGTCATGCTGGTACTGCCCCACCCCGATGGACTTGGGATCGATCTTCACCAACTCGGCCAACGGATCCATGAGTCGGCGACCAATGGAGACAGCACCGCGCACAGTCACATCGTAGTCGGGAAACTCCTCCCGGGCGACGGGCGACGCCGAATAGACCGACGCACCGCTCTCGTTCACCATAAAGGCCTTGACATCACGCTCAAAAGGAATGTGACGGACGAAATTCTCGGTTTCGCGCCCACCAGTGCCGTTCCCAATGGCGATGGCATCCACTTGATACTGAAGGACCAAGCGTTTGAGTTTGTCGGAGGCCAATTTGTACTGCGCTACCGGCGGGTGCGGGTAGATGGTCTCGTTGTAGAGCAACTTTCCTTGCGGATTGAGAATCACGACCTTGCAGCCAGTGCGGAAGCCAGGGTCGATGGCCAACGTGGTGACCTGTCCGAGGGGAGCGGCCAACAGCAGCTGCCGAGCATTCTTGGTAAACACCTGGATGGCATCCTTGTCGGCTTTCTCCTTGTAGTAATGCCTCATCTCGGTCTCCATCTGCGGCTGCAACAACCGTTTGTAGGAATCGGTGGCAGCCAGCCACACCTGCTGCGCACTGTTGCTGTTGTTCTTCACAATGCGGTGCTTCAGGTCGGCCAAGGTGCGCTGCTCGTCGGGGGCGATATGGACACGCAGAATGCCTTCCTCCTCGCCGCGCAGCATCGCCAGGATACGATGCGACGGAGCCTTGGCAAGCAACTCCTCAGCCTTGTAGTAGATACGATACTTCTCGTCCTCGTCAACCTTGTCGGGAATCAGACGGGTGGAAATGCGGCTGTATCTCAGGAACGTGCCACGCAAGCGAGCGCGGATGCCGGCATTCTCGCTGATGAGCTCCGCGATAATGTCACGCGCACCGGCCAAAGCCTCCTCGGCATTCGCGACACCTTTTTCCTCGCTGATGTACTTGGAGGCCTCGCGCTCTAAATCGACAGGACGTTGGGTCAACAACAGCTTGGCCAACGGCTGCAACCCTTTCTCCACAGCCACCGAAGCGCGAGTCTTGCGCTTGGGACGATACGGCAAATAGAGATCCTCCAAAACACCCATTGTGTCGGCCTGTTCAATCTTTTCACGCAGCTCAGGCGTGAGTTTGCCTTGCTCACTGATAGAATCCAAAATGGCGGCGCGACGTTTGTCCAACTCCAACCATTTGTTGTACAGATCTTTGATATTCCCTATCTGCACTTCGTCCAACGAGCCGGTGGCCTCCTTACGGTAACGCGAGATAAACGGAATCGTGGCTCCTGTCTCCAACAGGTCCAACGTGTTCCGCACCTGCTCTTCCGTAAGATTCAGTTCCTGCGCAATCCGTAATGCGTACATTTTTATAGAATTTCGATAATAACTCCGACTATCATCAGCGTTTGACTATTCTATGAAAAGACTTGAGACGTAAGACTTTTAATGTCTCACGTCCCAAGTCCCATATCTCAAATCTCAAACTACTCATTCACAATCTCCAACAGCTCGATGTCGAACACCAGCGGGGAATACGGGGGGATACCCTGACGGCCCTCGCCGTAAGCCAGGTCTGAGGGGATGAGGACGGTCACCTTGTCGCCGACCTTCATATCCGAGACGGTAGCATCCCATCCGGGAATCACCTGACCGGCACCCACCGTGAAGGTGAACGGCTCGCCACGCTCCACAGAGCTGTCGAACACAGTACCGTCCACAAAACGACCAGTGTAGTGGACTTTGACAGTCTGCATAGGCTCCACCTTCGGGCCCGTGCCCTTCTTCACACTCTTCACATACACACCCGTGGCAGCCTGTTTCAGACCGGCATTCTCTTGCAGATACTTTTCAATTTCGGCTTTTTCTTGGTCTTTTCTTTCGGACAGCTGGGCCTCATATTCGGCTTTGGCCTTCTCGAAATCGGCCTTCTTCATCAGACCGTAGAGTTTCACATCGAGGTAAAGCGGATCCTCGCCGAACTCATATTCCTGGCCGGGGTTCATCATATTCTCGAAGAACTTGGGGCCGTCAAAGATAAACGTTGCGCTATCGCCCACGTGCATCGAACGAAGTGCGGCGAACATGTCACCCTCATAAAGGGAGTCCATCAGCATCTCCTGAGGTATCATAGGAATCAACAGCGAGTCGCCGGCGCGCAGCGACATAAGGATACCCACCAAGTCACCGGTCGCAGGCTGGTCGGCCGTATCATGGATATCGCCGTGGAACTGATAGTAGAATCCGGATTTATCCTTCTTGAAACCTTTGTATTTGCTACATGCACCCAAGGCGAAAACGGTGGCCACTGCCAACCCAATCAACATTAATTTCGTTACGTTTTTTCTCATTTTTTTTCTTTTTTGGTATTATTATTGATCATTCTTTATCGTGATTGAACTCGCAACAGCTCGACTTCGTAGACCACGGGGGTGAAGGGCTGGATGCCGAAGTCGGTACTGCCCTTGTCGCCGAAAGCGAGCGAAGAGGGAAATATAGCGGTGATCTGGTCCCCCTCGTTCATCTCCTGCACCATAATATCGATGCCACGCGCGACCTGATCCTTCCCGATTACGAAAGAACAAGGATGCGCCGGGTCAAGCATACAGTCGAACTCGGTGTTGTCGACGCGACGGGCCTTATACAGAATCTGGGCGGTCTGATTTTTCCTCGCTTTCGCACCGCCACCCTTACGGTTGATGGTGTAGTATATCCCCTTGTGGACATTGTCGAGATGGTTCTCGTTGGCGTAAGCCTTCACCAGGGAATCCTCACGCTCCCGCAGTTCCTTGCGCTTAATCCGGTATTCTTCCTCAGACTCGGCAATGCTCCGTTTCGAGAGTATCTTCAACAGCTTGACATCGGCATGGATAGGTGTTTTCCCATACGGATACTCACCCATGCCGAGAAACTCTTCGTAGAACTTCTTCCCCTCGAAAATAAACGTCGCGCTGTCACCGATGTGCATCTGTCGCAAAGCGCTGTAGATGTCGCCACGGTAGAGCTCATCCATCAGCATATTGTTGCGCGTCATCGGCGAGAGAACCTCGTCGCCGGCGCGCAGGGCCATGTTCACCTCCACAAAATCACCGGTTTGGGGACGTTCGCCGTTGCTGTTCCTTTGGTGGTATTGGTAATAATAGCCGGCACCGTGCTTGAAGCCGCTATATTTCCGACAAGAGGTTGCCGACAAACACAGCACAACGGCTAAAAAAATCCAGGTCAAACTTCTCATCTTCATTGCTCAGTTCGTATAAGATTGTGGGATAATGGTCTGCGGAAGCTGCTCGTCCTCTTTCAGCACATCGACTTCCATCATAAACGGTTGGAGTCCGGAGATACGGTCGCCGTCACCGGCAACGCCATAACCGAGGTGCGACGGGATGACCAGCCGCGCCTTCGCACCCGGACGCAAGAGCTGTGCCGCTTCGTGCAGAGCGTCGATCTCCTCCGAGCGGTTCACCACGAAAACCTTCACACCGTTGCTGTCGGAATTGTAGATCTGCTCACCGGAGAGCAGGAACGTGCTGTAGCGCATCGCCACTCGGTCTCCCTCCACGAACAGCTCTCCGCTGCCGGGATCCAACACTTCGACATACAAACCCGTGGGGGTGCGTTGCATCTGCCAGCCATACCGTTTAATGAACATCTGCATCTCCTCGTTCTCCCGGCGCATGATGTTCCGGTTGCCCTCCATATAAGGAGACTCCTTTTCCCCTTCTGCATTTTTGGTGGAAAGGACAACCTGCCCCGTGCCCCTACGGTCGTGACACGACACAAAGGCACTGACAAGTATCGCTAAGAGTATGAGGGACAGAATCTTGCGCATAGACTATTGTTGTAGCTCGGCGGTCTCACGAACGGCGTTCAGGAAATGGGCGATGGCATCCTCCATCGTGCCGTGGTAAAAGGCACCAGCGGCATTGGCGTGCCCACCTCCCTCGAAATACTTGCGGGCGAACAGGTTCACATCCACGATACCCTTGGAACGGAACGACACGCGTATGCGGTTGTCGCGCTCCGTGAAGAAAGCCGTGTAATGCACCGTCTTCATCGACAGCCCGTAATTCACAAAGCCCTCGGTATCACCAATTTGGAAGCCATTCTCCGTCAAGTCCTTCTTGGTCAGATACATATAAGATGCCCCATATTCGGGCAGCACAGTCATACGCTGAGAAAGGGCCAACCCGAGCAGCTTCATGCGACTCTCGGTATAGTTGTCGTACACCCTGCGATGAATCTCCTCGCCGTTCACGCCGGCTTCGATGAGACGGCGCAACACCGTGTAGGATTCGGGAAAATCGCAAGTGTAGGACATGGAGCCAGTGTCGGTAATGATACCCACATATAGGCAATCGGCAATCTCGCGGGTAACCGGTTTTCCAGGAGCAAGATACAGATACAGAAAGTTATAGACGAGCTCAGAAGCGGATGTCGTCAGATGCGTGGAGTACATCACATCGCAGTTGATCTCAGGCTGCACATGATGGTCGATGAGCACCTTGAAAGCCGTTGACTTGAGAAGGGAGTTCTGGAGATCCTGACCCGCGCGATGCGGGGCGTTCATATCGACCACAAAGAGCATGTCAGCCGCCTTGATGCGTTTCCGTGCCTCCGTGAGGTTCTCCTGCGCCACGATGATACTCTCCGCACCCGGCATCCATTGCAGAAAATCGGGGAACGGATTCGGGGATATCACCGAAACGTCATAGCCTTCGTCTTTGAAATAGTGGTAAAGCGCCAGCGCACTGCCCACAGCATCGCCGTCAGGGTTGAAGTGGAAAACGATGGTGATGGCCTTCGTCTCCTTAAGCGCGGCCTGAATCTTTCGTATGTCCTGTTCTTCCAACGTATCAGATTTTGAAAGCGCAAAAATACAATTTTTTAGGGAATGAGCGGCATGCAATAAGAACTGTATTCGCGCATAGAGTCATAAAATTCCCAACCGGACATAGTGTATCGTCTTCCCCTCCGCAAGCCACATCTTCTCATAGAAAGTCTGCACCTCGGTCAGCAGAGGCTCGGCGACACCCGCATAGACGTCAGGAATGTTGCACAGCAGTTTCCATTGCTGCTCCTGCGCCGTCTCCAGCAGATACTCATACAGGAAATCGCTGTCGCTTTTGAGATGCAAGATGCCGCCAGTCGCGGGGAAGATCGGCCGGTAGTAATCGTTCACGAAGTGCGGACCGACGAGGCGTTTGCGCTCCTTCTTGATCTGCGGATCCGGAAACGTCACCCAAATCTCGTCCACCTCGCCCGGAGCGAAATAGTACCCGATATGATCGATGGTGATGCGCAGGAAAGCCACATTCGCGAGTTCCTGTTCCAAGGCATCCTTGCAGCCGCGCCACAGACGCGCTCCCTTCCGGTCGATGCCGATGTAGTTGCGTTCCGGCGACCGTTTCGCCATCGCCACAGTATATTCTCCCTTTCCGCAGCCCAACTCCAACACGATAGGTCGGTCGTTGTGGAAATAGTCCTCCCGCCAACGCCCGCGCAGAGGGAACGCCTCCCCCACCCTGTCGTACTCCGTATGCTGGAAAAGATTCTCAAAAGTCGCGTTCTCCGCGAACCGCTCTAACTTATGCTTTGACATAATTCAATTTTTCAATACACAAATCTCAAATCACAATTCACAAATCTCAAATCACAATTCACAAATCACAAATCACAATTCACAATTCACAAATCACAAATCACAAATCTCAATTCACACGTACTACCGAGCTCTTACCCCTTACGGGGTTGCTCAAGGAAAAGTGCTAACAGCTAACTACTAATTACTAATTGATAATACGCTCCCTTCCGAGCCATCAACTCCTCATGCGTGCCCTGCTCCACCACGCACCCGCCGTCGAGGACGCAGATACAGTCGGCGTGTTGGACAGTGGAAAGGCGATGCGCAATCATCACAACCGTATGCTGCTTCGACAACGCCTCCACCGACTGCCTCACCAACATTTCCGATTCCGTGTCCATGGCGGAAGTGGCCTCGTCAAGCACCAACACAGGAGCCTTGCGCAGCACCGCTCGTGCGATACTCACGCGCTGCCGCTGCCCGCCGGACAACGCAACACCGCGATCGCCCACCACATGATGAAAACCATCGGGCAGCGACATCACGAAATCGTAGATGTTAGCGGCTTTGGCAGCCTCCTCCACCTCGGCCATCGTAGCAGGGCAACCCAACGTAATATTGTTGTATATCGTGTCATGGAAGAGCATCACATCCTGCGACACCAACGCAAACAGACGGCGGTAGTCCGCCACCCGATATCGGCTCACGGGAACGCCATCCAACAGAATCTCACCACCCGAAACATCGTAGAAACGCATCAGCAGGTCAGCGAGAGTGGACTTGCCCGCACCTGAAGGGCCCACCAACGCCACCGTCTTCCCTTTCGGCACCGTCAGATCCACATGGGTGAGGACATTGGCATCCGAATAGGAAAAGGAGACATCGTGGAAGTGAATATCCCGAGTAAAACCCTCGACAGGCAAGGCATCAGCAGAATCCTCCACATTGTCCTCTATGGCGAGAAATTCGCGGATACGATCCATGGCCGCCTCGCCACGGCGAAAATCAGCAAACGCAGACGAGATATTCGAGACAGGCGTGATGATTTGAGTGAACAGGGCGATATAGGTAATAAAGAGTTCTGCCGTCAGACCAGAACGCTCGGAGAGGACCAATGTTCCGCCTATGACCAAAACCACCATCACAGAAGAGACGCCAAGGAACTCACTCAACGGATTCGCCAAGTAACTCTGCCGATAGACTTTCTTCTGGTTCTGGTGAAACTCTTGGTTAAGACGAGCGAACTTGCGGTAAGCCCGCTCTTGAGCGTTGAAACCGTAGATAACACGCAAACCCGCCAAGGTCTCCTCCACATGAGCGAGTAAGACTCCGAGTCGCTCGCGGTAGGTCTTCGACGAGCGCTTCAGCAGATGCGCCAGGAAACCGATGATCAAGAACGCCACCGGCATCAACAGCACCGCCCAAAGGGAAAGCTGATAATCAATATAGAAGAGGAAGGCGAGGTAGCAAATCAGCGCGACAGGGTCTGTAAGGAACTTTTGGATTGAAGTCAGTACCGTGTATTCCACCTCCTGGGTATCATTCACCGCACGGGTCACCGCGTCTCCGCGGCTCTGCTTGGTGAAATAACCCAACGGTAGTGAAATCATCTTGTCATAGAGACGGTTGCGCAATCGATAGAGGAAGTCGCTGCGCACATGAGCCATCACCCACTGCGAACCGTATGCGGCTAGATTCCTCAGAAAGAACAGCAACACCGCACAAACGATAATCACCACCATCGATCGAGAGAGATTATCCAAGGGCACGAGCACTGCTATCTTATCCATCACAAAAGCCGACACCGGACTCAACCCCTCCAACGTTCCCCTGAACAGCAGCTTCACAAACGGCTCTATCATCACAAAGGTGAAAACCGTCAAGAGGACATAGAGAACATTCAACAAGAAGACCCCAAGCAAACGGAAAAAATAACGAGAAACAAAAGCGCGTACCATTAATAGACCTTAATAACTATAAACATTAAACATTAAACATTAAACCCTAAACCTTAAACCTTAAACCTTAAACCCTAAACCTTAAACCCTAAACCTTAAACATCAAACCTTAAACAAAAAAGGAGTTGCACGCTCTGTGCGTACAACTCCTTCGTATCATAGATAGCTAAGCTTATCTCGCCATACGGGCGACAATAACTTTCTTCGTCACAACGTCAGCGTCGGTGCGGACCGTCATGATGTAGGAGCCGACAGACAAGCCGTTGACACCAAATTCGAAGTAGTAGTTGTCGTTGTCGATGTAAGTTTCGCCGCTATAGACAACCTTACCAGTCAAGCTCGTGAGGGTCACGATGGCGTTGCCGTTCATATTGTGGACGCGAGCCTTGAGGGTCGTGGTCACAGCAGGAGCCGGGTTCGGCCAAACTTCCATATCAGGAGTGACTGCAGTTTCGTCAACACTCAGGACAGGAGCGACCTCAGGAGTCACAGGAGTCTCGTCAGCAACATCGGAAGGAGTAGAGTTCGGGCCAGTGACGTTGACAATGATAGAATCCGTGACAAGAAGCTTGAGACCAGGTTTGTAAACCAAACCGTTCTGACCACCGAGGTGAGCGGTGTCATGGTAATTGAGACCACCCATGTGGTAGTTGTCCTCATAGTAGAGGTGGTTGAAGTCATCCTCGTGAGTAGTGGAGTAGAGTCTGTACACAACCTTGTACTCACCATTCAATCTGAACGGAACGTGCGTGGCATCCACCTTACGATCACCGATGAAGTGCAACCAGAGATCGTCGTAAACGTTAACGTTGGTCAAACCGAGGTTGGTGTTCGGGAAGTGGTTACCGGCAGTAGCGACTGACGGATTAGCAACAGCGTAGTTGTACAGAGAAGTGTTGGAATTCGGAGAAGGAGTTCCATAGATGGACTGACCATTCAACCAGCCGAAGGATTGAGTAGAGACATACGGGAAAGTTGCGCCATACTCATTTGTGAAAATCTGAGTAGCGAAATACTCACCAACATGATCGTTAGAGATGATCTGACCATTGTAATAGAGGTCGAACTCCACATACACAAGCTTGTCAACCATATCGCAATTGGTGTTAATCATCCAACCGTAGTCAAGGCCAACGGAAGCAGTGGAATCAGTGGCATAAGTAACAGCCTCGTAAGTGTGAGTAGCATTGACAGAACCATCAGCATTGTAGAAGATGAACTCAGGTCTGTCGGTGACTCTCACAGAAGCACCCGTCAGGGAAGAACCGACACAACCGTTACCGTCAACAACCGTGACATTGGCAGTGGTGAACTCGACACCGTCAGCATAGACGTCAACGAAGATAGAGTTATCCGTGGTCGGCATCGTAGCAGGAACCATGTTGTCATAGTTACCCGTCACAGTGAAGTTGTAGCTGACATAACCAGGAGTTGCAACATACTCGATAGTCTCACCGCTACAAGCCTTGGCAGGACCCGTAATCGTAGGAACAGGCAGCGTGTCGACGATAAGCGTCAGCGTGTCGCGGACAAGACCGCAAGCAGCACCGTTGTCATTGAGAGTGACAACCAACTTCTTGCCATTGTACTCAGCAGCAGTCAGGACAGTGTTGAAGTCGAATTCAGTACCATTGATCGTCCAAGCGGTATCATACTTGTCTTCGTTACCATTATAGGTGACGTTGAAACCAGTGTTCGCAAGCGTGATCTTCTGGCCTTCACAAATCTTGATTTGATCATTCAACGTAATCTCAGGAACGTCGTTGATGACAATCTGCTCGAACCAATCCGTGTAGACGGTCTCATCACATTCAGTGACCCAAGCGTAACGTACCCAAATGCCATAATAATCATTATACGTATCAAGATCAACAACATACGTAGCCGGATCAACGGTATGGATAATAGCGTCATAAACCTCCCAATGAGATTCACCGGCCACCAGTTGAGCAGTACCAGTCCACTGAGGTTGAGTGGCGATGAAGGCGTTCAACACATCACCATTACAAGCGGGCTTGTAGGTAGGATCAACATGATTGTACGTCAGAACAGTAACCTGAGCAAAAGCCGTATCAGCACCGCAGTTCGGGGTAATGTTCGGAGTAGCAATCACTCTGATCTGGTCGCCCGTCTGGAACGGAACAGCAGCGTTCATGGCCAGGATATTAGTTCCACGAACCACTTCGTAGGTCGTGGTGACCTCGGAAGGAAGATAGTTGGCGTAGTCATTGATCACAGCGTTGACAGTGGTAACCATCGCATCAACGGTGACGTTCGGACAAACCGTGACATTGGAAGCAGTGACATCCAACTTGCCAAGGATACGGAGGTCTTTGACCAAAGCAGTATCTTTACCACACTGGTTCGTCACGAAGTAGTAAACGAAGGCGTGAGGCAGAGCCTTGACAGCATTCACCAAAGCGTTGACATCAGCGACTGCCGTGTAATCAGCATCGGCATTGGCCTTGTACAACCAGCCTTGAGAAGTGGCATAATGCGTTTCAATAGCAGCAGTCAGCATCTGAGCGGCATCATCAACACACATATCAGAAGGAAGTTGTCCAATGGTAAGTGTCGGCAGAGGATTCACCGTAATCGCAACCGTATCAGAGGTCACATTATTCTCGCAAC
Source organism: uncultured Bacteroidales bacterium (assembly GCA_900319925.1). Classification (GTDB taxonomy): domain Bacteria; phylum Bacteroidota; class Bacteroidia; order Bacteroidales; family WCHB1-69; genus F23-D06. The sequence continues at coordinate 45,143 of ONQE01000006.1, forward strand.
GATCAAGCATAGTGAAATAAATCTGCGTACCATTCTGAGAGTAAGTCAACACAGAACCGTCAGTAATATAACCAACAGTGGGCAAAGTATGAAGTTCCATATCTTCGAAATCACCCGTCACAAAGTCACTGTAGTGCAACTGTTCACCCTCACAATAGGTCTTGGGCAGGATGTGGTAGATAGTAGTGTCAACCACGATGGTAGCAGAAGCTGTAGTGTCAAGACAGAGACCATTAGCATTCACAATGTTCAGGCTCATAACCTTATTGTGGTGCAGATAGTATCTCGGAGTGAAGGTGTAGGAAAGCTCAGCTTCCTCGTCATTAACCGTGTAAGTTTGAACGGTATTACCGTCAATCTTCAAAGTAACAGTGGCCGGATGACCGAAGGAAGAAACCATGAAGTTAATTGTAGCAGGCGAATTGTTACAATAAGAATCCTCTAAACCGAAGGTGTCGATAACCGGAGCCTTGCTCACGTCAAAGATAACGTCAGACTCAGCCTCACCGCAAGAGTTGGTTGCCACATACTTCACAATATGCGTGGTAGCAAACTCATAGTCAACAACGGTAGTGGCAGGAACCTCTACAAAGGTATTACCAGACTTGTACAAAGCCAGCCAAGCTGTGTTATTGGTGTTGAAATCGTAAGAAGCAAAACGCGGAGATTGGGTATTGTACTTCAAATAACGACCCGTATGCTGAGCATTACTGATCTGGATATTCGAACCGATCATGGAAATATTCCACTTAGCATTCGGAGCATTACCATCTTCAGTCAATTGAATTCCGTTAGAAGTCAAGCCCGCCGCATACTTGCCGATAGCAGCATTGTAGATAGAATAAGTGTTATCTTCATTCTGAGAAATCGTCCAAACACAGGAGGGAGCGACGTAATCGAATTGAGTAACATTCATTGCATCTAATGCATTACCCAAAGCCTGGTTAGACATAGCCTTTGTAGAAGTTGCATTGGTAATCATATAATCACCATCAGTAAGCTGAGACAAAGAAGTAACTTTAGTGTAACCAGAGTTTTCAGTATCTAAGGCCATCCACTTAGTAGTACCCTCCAAACCATTCCAGTTGAGTTTGAATGAATCCACAAAGTCAGCCAAGGTGTAGTTCTCATTCTCACAGAACGGGTCCACAACCAATCTGGCAGGATCAATCTCAGGAGCAGCATACAACGTGATATTGTAAGTCACGATGCTGTCGCAACCCTTCAGCACACTCGTGTAGGTTCTCTCAACAGAGACGGTGTAAGGATAGGTGGCATCAGCGGGTTTCGTGATGATGTCGTTGGGGTTGATTTCGTAGGTCACACAGGCATTGGCCGTAACCGTCTCGTGGTCAAGGCGCTTGATAACGATAGGCAGGGAAGCGATGTTGGAGACACAACCTTGATCGCTATGAGACCAGGCACAGAAGGTGTTCGTGTCAGCCATCGTAGTACCGACAGTGTCGATCTGGTAACGTTGACCAACATAACCAAGCGTCCAGTTCGTATCGACAAGCGTCTTACCGTTAACAGAGTAAACTTGGATAGAAATCGGATCATTCTCGCAGAAGTAAAGCGGCTCATCGAGATCAGCCTGCGTGTAATGAACGTCATTGACCACGAAACCGAGGACCGGCTTGGCATTGACAATCACGCGAACAGTGGTATCGTAGCTGCAGCCCGTCAGCTCATTGTGAACCGTGAGGACATACAAACAACCAGCAGGCATGACGTGATCAACGATGACGTCGATCGTGTTCGTGTTGGAGTAGCTCGGATCGGAGCAAGGAGCATTCCACTCATAGGTGAACGTGCCGGCACACTCGCTGCCATCCTCATAGTAAGCGTTACCAATGAGTTGTCTGGGTTCGTCACCAATACAATAGGTGAACGGAGCCGTATTACCATCATTGTCAACAATCGTGATCGTAGGAATACAATCGCTGTAAGAGATAGTAGCAGAACCTTCAGCCTCGCAAAGAGCAACGACATCCTTCACATAGAAACTGTAGCTCTTATTGGCGAGGTCCGTGAAGACATTGCTGACTTGCCAGTTTTCACCATCAAGGCTGTAGTTCAGAACAGCGGCAGGATTCGTGCTGTGAGCATAAATCGTAAGGGTACCGTCACCATCAACCTCGCTACAGTAAGTAGTCGGAGTGGTCACAGTGCTGTCGACAATAACCTCGTAGAGATCGTCTTCCACAGAGATGTAACCATCAACAGTACAACCCGTCACAGTATCGACAGCCAAGACGTGGTAACGACCAGCAGCGAGCCAATACTTAGTATGAGTCAACGGAAGCTCATAAGGCACCTCCATATTGATATTGTCGTCATTAGCATCAGAGAAATAGTACATGAAGAAGTGAGCACCAGGAACGGTCTCAGTAGTCGGGACTTCAACCTTCACAGTACCGTCACCGGGCTTCTCAAACGTAGGAGCACACATGTGGTTCGGTGTGGAAACGAGCTGCATAGCCGGGAGTTGGTATTGATTGACCGTAATGGTGTCGGTCTTGACACAACCATAATTGGTAACAGCCGTGTAGGTATAAGTGCCGCTGGCCAGGTTGCTGAACGTAACCTGAGTGGCCGTGGTGGCAGAATCCTTCCAAAAGTCACCCATCTCAATCATATAGAGAGCCATCTTGGCATTACCGTAAGCGGTAACATTCATCGCAGAAGCATTGGTGTTCTTTAACGTAATGGTACCCAACTCCTCAACGCAAGAGGTGTTGATTGTGGAAGTGGCGGTGATAGCAGGATTGATGGTGTTTTTCTCAACATCGACTTGCTTGGTCACGCGGCAATAGTTGTTACCAATAGCCTCGATCTGGTAAGTACCTTCGTACAAGGAATTCCAAGTATAAGTAAGAGATCTCGGAGCAATCGTATCATAGGAGAAGTAACCATGCTTCTCAAGCAAAGCGAACTGACGGAAAGTGGAGTGGTTGCTCACAGTAATGGTACCGTCGGCAGTGTCAGCCACACAGAAATGGTTGGGAGTGATGTTGGTATTGATCGTCGGAGTAACGATAGTGGTACCAACAGTGACTCTTGCAGCGTTAAGAGAGCTACAACCCGTAGCAGGATTATAAGCAACGATGAAATAGCTGATAGGAGCAAGGTCCTTAATGGGGTTGTTGGTAGAATTGAGCGTAACATTGTTCAAGAGAGTGTCACCAGCAGCGGTATAAACCGTGTATTGCCAATTAGCATTGGAGGTAATACGAATTTGACCGTTGTAAACATTCTCAGGATTATTGTTATAATTGGTGTTATCGCAATTCGTGTTAGCAGTGACAGTCGTGGTAACCTCAGGTCTCGGAGCAGCATCTTCAAGAACGAATGTGGTATCATTCGTACAATGCGTGGAGAGCTGGATGGTATGGATGAGGTAACGACCCACAGAAAGGTTATTGTAGGAAGTAGCCGTGCCGACGAGTTCGCCAAGGGCAACATCATCGAAACGATAGAGTTCATACGTGTAACCATTCTGAGCACTGATGTTCAACACACCATTGTCATTGGTACAAACGGTAACATCATTAGTAGTGAACTGAGGATTGATAGGAGCATTGCTGTTGTCGAGAATCTCAACTTGATAAGAACGCTCACAATCGTTAACGGTGTAAACCGTGAGGGTGTACATACCGGGTCTCAGAGAATCGAACGTAATCGTGTTCCACTCCGTGGGTTGATGGTCAGGATTGTCGGAAATCTTGAAGAAGTGGAAGAAATCGAAATCGTTATGCTGCAAGTTGTAAGCATAACCCGTAGGAGCATGATTAACAACCAAAGCACCATTGAAGCGCTCGCACAAAGTGTTGGGCCACTTCTGAAGCTCAGGATCAGCACCTTGGAAATAGACCGTCAGGTTAGCGGTAGCGGAAGCGGTGCAACCGAGGGCATCCTCGATATTCACTTGGTAAGTGTAAACACCAGGCTCCATAGCACCCTGGACATGATAGTTGGCACCATCATTGTTCAAGAGGTCATCATCGCTGCCAACGAGTACCCACTCGTATTCGACATCGCCAATGGCGTTCGTAACAACGCTGGAGAAGTCAACACCAACTGCTTCGATTTCGCTCTGGCAGTCAGCAGCAGTAGCAGGATCAATAGTGACAGTCAGAACCTCAGCGGGTTTCAAGACATTCACCGCGAGGGAGCTGGTCTTGCCGCAAGGATTCTTGACGGTGATGGTCACAACACCAGTAGCAATGGTCAGCTCAGTGCCGGCAGCAGGGCTTTGGGTGTACCAATCGTCGCGCTCAATCGTAGCGAAAGCGTCAGTGTATTTAATCTGGTAGAATTCATAGCAATCGTCGGAAACGAGATCGCTGGTAACGAGATCCTTGAAATCAGGAATAACGAAGATACAACCCTCTTGTTTCACAAGCGTGGTGTCCGGAATAGCGTCGATGAATTGCGGACCTTTGGCCTTAGCTTCGATGGTGTCGGTAACAGTACCCACACAACCGCGGTCGTCAACAACCGTCACAGTAGGATAGTACAACGTGTCGCACCACTCAGGAACGATCGTCACCCAAGTCGTGTTGATGTGCGGAATGTCATTGACACTCTCACCGCTCCAAGTGTAAGCATTTTCAGCAACAGTCTGGCCTTCGACAGGATTGACGATCACAGCTTGAATCGTGAGGTTACCATAGGTCGGGCAATAAGGCTCAACCTGGCCGTTCTCCACGATGTGGTTGATGATCACCTGCGGCAGAGCGCGGACATTGATGGTGATAGGCTCAGTCTCAGCTGTACAACCGTTACGGTCAGTGACAACCATCTTGAAGACGTAGTCGCCAACGCCCGGGAACGTGATGTCAGTCGTCGTGTCGGTAGCGGCGGTGAAGTTGACGGTTCTGCCGTTCACTTCAACCCACTCGTAGGTATAAGGAACGAACGGTCCAACGACGGTATCGTCCTTAATGTAAGTAACGTCGAAATGCAAAGTGGCGGTGTCGCCAAAGCAGTTGTTACCAGTGCTGGTGATAGAACCGGGTTCAATAGAGATTTTCTGCGGACGATCGAGGAAGATAATATCTTGAGCATAGACATTACCGCATCTGTCGGTGATTTGAGCAACCACAGAGAGGTGATTCTTAGATCTGAAGATATTGGTACCGCCGATCGGGGATTCGTCAGTGTTCTCCCAGAAGAACTTCACCGTGCTCATCAGGTAAGCGCTGTCGGTGCAGTTGTCAGCCACATGCGGGGCAACAGCATTGATGAACGTCATGCTGTCGGGAGAGTTGAAGGTGCAGTTGCCGCCCTCAACCGGGAAGAGACGCACATACGGGAACTCGCCCTCTTCGAAACGGAAGAAAGGCTTCGTAGTGTCGCGGGTCACATAAACGTGAGCGAACGTGACGGCATTGCCGCAATGATCCTTAACCGTGTAGGTTCTGGTCACGGACTCCACACAAGTGGTGTCAGAAATGCTGTTCACAGTAGTAGCGACATTGGCGATGTAAAGGAGATCCTTAGCGCAGTTGTCGCTGAACTCGATATCAGCAGCATTCTCAAGAGCGGCGATGGTCGTGTAAACAGGAGCGTTAACGCTATCGAGATGACAAGCGAAAACTTCCGTCGTCACCGTATTGTGATCAACCGTAGGAGCGATCGTATCATTGGAGATGTAGTTGAAGGTCACAGGAGCGGACTTACAGCCGTTGCCATCGACGACATACACAGAAGCGGTGTAAGCGGTGTGGCAAGTATCCGTGGCATCGGTCTGGTTGTAAGCAACCTGATTCTTAGCTGCGGTGGTGTAACCCTCGCCGCTGACCAAGAGACGGATGTTAGGACGATAGCTGTTCACCTGTTTGCTGCTGGTAGCAGGGACAAACGGATTAGCACCGTAATATCTCATCACAGCATTGGTAGAGCTCGTATAGTTGAAGTACGCGACAGAACCAGCGACACCGGATTGGTCGTCAACCGTGATAACAATGTTCTGGGTGCCATCGTAAACGAAACCGTTCTGGAGTTCAATCTCTTTCCAGCCGGCAGGGCCGTTGAAGCTGAGGTTACCGCTGTAAACAAGGGTACCGGGCTCAAGCCACTGCTTGTTGGAATTGTTGAAGGAAACCGTATTCGTAGTGCCGATGTAAATCTTCACGTTCTCTCTCGTGACTAGGTTCGTGCCGGCATATTGGAAAGCGATCTTGGTGATCTCACCAGCGGCAAGGCTGGAGGCGGGAAAAATCTGTTGCGTGTAGTTGTACTTGGCCTCGTTGCTGAAAGGATAAGCAGCAGACGTGGAAGTACCGGTACCAACGATGATCGTCTGAGCATCGACGAAAGCAACTTCGGAGCCGTTAAGCATCACGGAGGTCACATCGCCGTCCCACTTGTAGGTGTATTGCGGGTCGGTATCGTTGGTGATGACATTGACACCCATCTGGACTTTGGTGCCGGGGCAGAACATGCTGTCCATAGCCACCGTCTCGAGAACCGGCGTCTGGTGCAGGTTCACGGAGAAATAGGTGAACAACGGAGACGGGCATTCGTCATCCTTGTAAGACACCGCGAAGAAGAAGAGGACGGTGTCCTTGTTGGTGGACGGCATATAGTCGGCCAAGTTGATGGTCAGGTCGTTGCTGCCAATGTAGGAAGCGGTATCCAAACGATTTGAGAAGAGGTTGTCAAGGTACTTCGGACCGGTGACAGCATCGAACTCAAAAGCGTAAGCCTGTTTGTAGCTGGTGAACCACTTCACAGTGTTGGCACACTCCTCGTCAATCTCAGCGGAGAGATTGAGGGTAGCGCCTTCGAGAGCCTCAAGGCAGAAGTCGCGCAACTCGGGGACATTGATCTCCGGAGGAGTCATCTCCTTGAAGTAAACATCGAAAGTGATCTCAGGTCCGATACAATCGAGGGTATCGTTATAGGTGTTCACCTGACGAATGGTGAAATAGTTGTGGCCGGGAACATTGAGATGTGCCAAGCTCGGGGGAGTGTCATGCCAAGTACCGTTATATTTCCACTGGAAGTGGGGCGTGCACTGGGTGTCGTCGAGACCGTTCTCGTCCATGGTCACCAGGTCGAGGAGATCGTCAACCGTGAACTCGGCGCACTTGCAAAGGACAGCACCTTCAGATTGGACGACGGGAGTATGACGCACGAAGAAGTGCACTCTGTAAATGCTGTCGGATTGGAAAATCTCGCAATCGCCAGAACCGGCGTTGAGCGTACGACCGAAGACAACATTGGTGTCAGGAGTGGTAACAGTGAAAGTATAAGGGGGTTGACCGAAGGTCCAGGTTTCGTTTTCGCAAACCTCTTTAGAGTATTCGCCGAAGACGGGATAAGAAAGGGTATCAGACATCAAGATCTCACCGCAGCAGGACTGGTGTCCGCCGATGAAGTCGGTAGTCTCATTCTCATTCCAAGTGAGGTTGTTCCATGCAGTGCCGCCGAGGCGCTCACGCACGTTCATAATCAGTCTGTAAGTACCGGCCTGTTTCCATTTGAGCTGGAGCAGGGTGCGGGTCTGGGAGAAGAAGTCATAGTAGAAATAGTCAAGAGCTTCCGTGTAGATAGGAGTCATGCCCATGGCGGGGATCAGTTCGCCAAGGCTGTTCATGACACTGTAAGGAGTACCTTGTCCGACGGGCACGGCACCGGGATAGTTGACAGGTGAGTGACAGGTGATGCCGTGGAACATGTCCGGGGCAACAGCCTGCTCACAGCAACCGAAGCCGTTGGGCACTCTGCCACCCAGCCAGGTGATGCGATTACAGACACCCGTGGTGTCGTTAATCTCGGAGTAGAGGGTGTAGATGTCAAAATCCACGTAGTCGGAGATATTGTCATTCACCACTACCCATTCGCCGGCGTCGTTCTTCCGTTGAAGAATCCAGTCGAGCGAAATCTTGGTTTTGGGGGCCAGACCGCACGTGTTGCAAAGGAACAACTCGTACAATTCTGTCCGTCCGACATTGGCGTTGCCGTAGAAATCATACGGATCGTCGGGGTTGATGAAAACCCCGCTACCCAGCGTATGGTCCAACGGCAGCAAGCCATCAGGCGACATTTGCACGACACCTTCAATGGTATCGGGCTGCAGGTTCTTGATCAAAAAACCGCAATTTTGCGCCTGCGCGCTGAAGCTCAGTAGCCCCAGCAGAATGCTCAGAAAGCAAATTGATAATAGTTTTTTCATACCGTTTTTGTTTAATTTGTAACTTATATTATTTATTTTTCTCTCTTTCAATTCCTTTTTTTGCCTTTAAGTCAACACTATACATTACTTTACATTATACATAATTTTTAACCTGCAAAAATACATTTTTTTTTCATTGTTTGTCTTTTCGCGGTATTTTTTTTCGTTTTTTTTGAAATATCGTCTAACCTTCTTATATTCAATATCTTATATACATCATTATACTTATCATTTTTTTTCAACAGGGTGTGAATAACTTCCAACGGCCTCCAAACCTGTCCCAAAATCACCTCTTCGCCTTCTTTCTACCCTTACTTCTTTATACGGTATCCCGATGGATTGGTTACACAATACAACACCCGACCTCCCCATCACCTCCCCAACCGTATACATAATTATAGATAGTATATATATATACAAGAGACGCAAAAGCTTGCGTCTCTACCTCATTCGTACCTCGTACCCGGTTCCAAGTCCCTCTTCCTACTTGACAATCTTGAACTCCGTCCTTCGGTTGGCAGCCCGACCCTCCTCGGTGGTGTTGTCAGCCACGGGAACCCGCCTGCCGTAACCCTTGTACTGCAGACGATCGGCAGGAATACCTTTGCTGACCAAATAGTCATAGACCGACTTGGCACGGTTCTCCGACAAACGGTCGTTGTACTCGTCCGTGCCCTGGTTGTCCGTATGACCGCCGATCTCAATGCGAATGCTGTTTGTCTTTAGGTAATCGGCAAGCTTGTCGAGCTCCACAAATGACTCGGGCTTCAGGTCCGCCTTGTCAAAGTCGAAGAAGACATTCTTGAGCGTGACCACTGTCCCCACATCGGTAGGCTGCAGAGCGATGTCCTTGAGATAGGGCGACAGCTCTGTGTAGGACTTCTCCACCTGGAAGTTCTCAGAATAGAAGGGGTAGTCGGGATGGGAGACATTGAGAAGCACGTTGCCGCCAGTATGTATGCAAGCCAAATAGCCACCAGTCTGCGGATCGGATGTGGTGGCGGTGAGCAGCTGCTTTGTTCCAAGGTCAATCATCTCAATTCGTGCTGACAACGGCTCGCCGGTGAAAGCGTCGCGGACATGTCCCTTAATGTACGTCACCGGATTCGGGCGCAACCCGTCATCGAGGACAAAGCTGTAGAGGTCGAGGCCACCGTAACCACCGTCCTTGTCGGAAGAGATGTAAGCCATCGTGCCCGTGGCGTTGATGAAGATGTTGATCTCGTCGGCGGGCGAGTTGATGGGATAACCCATGTTCCGCGGCTCACTCCAGCTGCCGTCAGACTGCAGGGTCGTGTAGTAGAGGTCATAACCGCCCATGCCGGTACGACCGTTGGAGGCGAAGTATAGGGTGCGACCGTCACTGTGGATGAACGGAGCCGCATCTTCGCCGGGGGTGTTGACCGCCGGGCCGAGGTTCTCGGGAATGGAGAACTCACCCTCTGCAGTCATAGTGGTCTTCCAGATGTCCATTCCTCCGTAACCGCCGGGACGGCTAGAGGCAAAATAGACGGTCATACCGTCGGCGGCCATCGTCGGCTGACTCTCCCAAGCCTGGGTGTTCACGGGCATACCGAAGTTACGGGGCCGCGACCACTTGTCGCCGATACGCTTGGCCCAGTAGAGGTCGCAGCTGCCCATACCGTAATCCGCATCGCACATCGTGTAAAGCAGATACTTGCCGTCGGGGGAGAGACACTGCGCTCCCTCGTTATAACCGGTCTTGACGGGCGAGCCGAGCGGTTCGCGCAACTGCCACTCACCGTCGCCGGTCCTGCGACTGGCATAGAGATCCTCCTCGTTGAGACAAAAGGCACAGACAGTACCCTTGTCGCGGGGGCGCTTCACCGTGAAGACAATCTGCTCGTCGTCGGCGGTGATGGCGGCCAAGTACTCGTCCCACTCGGAGTTGATGCCGCTCCCGAGGTTCACAAGCTCGAAACTGTGCGGACTCTTCATCGCCTCAATGGCGAAGCGGCAGTTCGCGATAGTCTTCTGCGCATCGGGGTGCACATCGGAGTACTGGATTCCCTTCTGGAGGAATGTCTCCAACGTGCGGAGCGCATACTCGTAGGCACCACACTTCGCACCCTCGTTGCCAGCGATGTAGTAGAGCATCGGGTCGGGGTCGCCGATCAGGTCGATGGCGCGCTGGTAGCAGAGCATCGCCGAATCGGACTGGAGTCGGAAGTTGTAGATGTCACCCTTCATGATGTAAACATCCGGATAGTTGGGATCCTTGGCCTGCGCTTGGTTGAGGTAGCCCATGGCCTTGTCAAAGTCCTGCGCACCCATCGCCTGCCCCGCCTTCTCGCATAACGCGGCAGCCTTCGACGGCTTCTGCGCCCACACAGTCCTCGGCATTCCCACTACGAAAATACCCAATAATATAATATATACTATTTTTAATTTATTCATCTTCTAGCAAAATACATCGTGACTTATGACTTGTGACTTGTGACTTGTGACTTATGACTTGTGACTTATGACTTGGGACCTTAATCGCTCACACTTACGATTCGCCGCAACTACTAACTACTAACTACTAACTGCTAACTACTAACTGCTAACTACTAACTACTAACTGCTAACTAACCGGCTCTCGCTTCGCACGTTCCCAATACTCGTCCATCTCGGCGAGCGACATATCGGGAAGGGAGCGTCCATCGGCTTTGACCATCTGCTCGAGCAGCTGGAAGCGGTGCATGAATTTGCGGTTCGTCTTCTCGAGGGCATCCTCGGGATGGACATCGAGGAAACGGGCGTAGTTGATGAGGGAGAAAAGCACGTCACCGAACTCCTCCTCCACCCTATCGTGGTTTCCGGCATCCACTTCGGCCTTCAGCTCGCCAACCTCCTCCTGCACCTTGGCCCACACGTCCTCCTTGTTGTCCCAGTCGAAGCCGACCCCGCTGACCTTGTCCTGGATGCGGTAGGCCTTGGTGAGTGCGGGCATTCCCGAGGGAATACCGCCCAACACGGAGCGGTTACCCTCGGTCTGCAGCTTGATCTTCTCCCAGTTCTCGTGCACTTCGTTGGCCGAGTCGGCTTTCATCTCCCCGTAGATATGCGGGTGACGACGTATCAACTTATCACACAGCTTATTGAGCACATCGGTAACATTGAAGAGTCCCATCTCGGAGGCCACCTTGGCGTAGAAGACAATGTGCAGTTGCAGGTCGCCGAGCTCCTTGCACATATCGGGATAGTCCTTGTCCATAATGGCGTCGGCTAACTCGAAGGTCTCCTCGACCGTGAGGTTGCGCAACGTCTCAAAGGTCTGCGCACGATCCCACGGACACTTCTCACGAAGCTCGTCCATGATCTCCAACAGATGCCGGAACGCGGCGAGAGCCTCAGCATATTTATCGGTTTGTTCCATTTGGAATAACTAAATGCTTACTGTTAATACGCGCGCGCGAAAAGAACACGCTCGTGTGACGGTTTGCCGGTGAGGATGCACTTGCCCTCTTCTTTCGGATTGTTGAAGGGGATGCAACGGATGGTCGCCTTGCAGAGATCCTTGATCTTCTCCTCGGTCTCGGGCGTACCGTCCCAGTGGGCATAGACGAAACCGGGCTTGTTGTCCAACAGATCGACGAACTCGTCCCACGTGTCGGCCTTGTAGGTATGTTCCTCCCTGAACTTCAGGGCTTTGTTATACAGATTCTGCTGAATCTCCTCAAGGAGCTTTTGAATGTGCTCCACGAGCGCGTCGAAGGAGACATTGTATTTCTCCATCGTGTCTCTGCGAGCGACTTCAGCCTCATTGTTCTCCAAATCCTTGGGTCCAATGGCCACGCGCACCGGCACGCCCTTGAGCTCATACTCGTTGAACTTCCAACCAGAACGCTTGGTGTCGTCATTGTCAAACTTCACGGAAATGCCAAGTGCTTTCAACTTCTGGACCAGCGTATCTGCCTTGTCAGCAATCTGTTGACGTTGCTCGTCGCTCTTGTAGATGGGAACGATGACCACTTGGATGGGGGCGAGCACGGGCGGCAACACCAGACCGTTGTCGTCGGAGTGGGTCATGATGAGGGCGCCGATCAGACGGGTGGAGACACCCCAGGAAGTGGCCCACACGTATTCCTGCTCGTTCTGCTGGTTGAGGAACTTCACGTCGAAAGCTTTGGCGAAGTTCTGACCGAGGAAATGGGAGGTACCGGCCTGCAACGCCTTGCCGTCCTGCATAAGCGCCTCGATGCAGTAGGTGTCGATGGCGCCGCCGAAACGCTCGTTCGGTGACTTCACACCCATGACGACGGGGATGGCCATGTGCTTCTCCGCGAAATCAGCATAAACGTGAATCATCTTGTCAGTCTCTTCGAGAGCCTCCTCGCGGGTGGCGTGGGCGGTGTGCCCCTCCTGCCAGAGGAACTCGGCAGTGCGGAGGAAGAGACGGGTGCGCATCTCCCAACGGACCACATTGGCCCACTGGTTGCAGAGGATCGGCAGATCGCGGTACGACTGAATCCAATTCTTGTAAGTATCCCAGATAATCGTCTCGGAAGTGGGGCGCACGATGAGCTCCTCCTCGAGTTTGGCATCGGGATCGACCACCACGCCGCCGCCGTTAGGATCGTTCTTCAGACGGTAGTGGGTGACCACCGCACACTCCTTGGCGAATCCTTCCACATGGCTGGCCTCGCGACTAAAGAAGGATTTCGGAATAAAAATCGGGAAATAGGCGTTGGAATGGCCTGTATCTTTAAACATTTGGTCCAACTGACGCTGCATTTTCTCCCAAATCGCATATCCGTAGGGCTTGATTACCATACAACCACGCACGGAGGAGTTCTCCGCCAGGTCCGCTTTCTTCACAATGTCGTTATACCACTGCGAATAATTCTCTGCTCTTGTACAAAAATTTTTTGCCATAAACTCTTATATAAATTAACTTTTTAGTACTTTTGCCGTCTATTTGAAAATTAAGGTGCAAAAATAAAAAAATAAGAGATAAGGAGGACATTATGAAGAAACAAATTTTAATCGTTTTAAGCGTAGTAACTGGCTTGTTAGCAGCCTGTTCGACAGCAAATTTCGCCTATTACGATGACATATACACGTCTACGGGCGAAAAAGCGGCGCCCCGTGCCGCGCAATCTTCCGCCGCGACTGCCCAAAACGCCCCCGCGGTGGAGGCCGACTCCATCATTTATGAGACGGACGAAAACGGTAACCTGCTGCGCACGCTGACCTACTACCCGGGCAGCACGGAGCCGGTCATCACCAACTACACGGAAACGGGCGAAGTCATTGAATCCGCTCCCGTGGCAGGCTCCTCCGTCACCTATGATCCAGACGATTACTACGACTACGCCTACGCCTCGCGTATCCGCCGGTTCCATACGGACGTGTACGTAGGCTGGGGCTACTATGACCCCTTCTTCACCAACATGTACTGGTACGATTACTATCCAGCAAGCTTTGGCTTAAGCATTTACATGGGTTACAACTGGTGGTGGCCGGGCTACTACTACCGCCCCTACTACTACTCTCCCTACTGGTATGACTACGGCTGGCGCTACGGATGGGGTTGGTACGGTCCCTACTATGGATGCTGTGATCCCTATTATCACCACCATCATCCCGGTTGCGAGCCCATCGACTACTACCACAACCACCACGACCCGAACCACAGCTATTACTATGGCCATCGCAACAACGTCGGACCCTCGGTGGGCAACGGCGACCGCGGCGACCTTCCCGAAGGCAGGGGCAACGGAGTCGGCCACGGCAACGGCGAGACCAACAACCACTACTCGGTGACCTCCTCGCCGGTGGCCTTCAACCAACGCTACGAGGCCATCGCCGGCGCCACTACGGGCGGCGGAGGCTCCTACGGCGGCGGCAACAGCGGCGGCAATGTCAACCCCACCAACAACGGTGACAGCAGAAAGAACGTGACCAGCGCACGCAAGGAAGTCACTTCCCCCAGTAATCTGAGACCCGCCGAGGTCAACCCGCAACCCACCAACAACGGTGGAACCAACAAGCCCCTCAACGGCCAAGCTGCCAGCAAACCGGCCACGTCCACGGTGACTTCCCCCAGAACAGACATCACCCCCTCTACGCCGGCCACTGGCAAAACGCCCACGACCCCGGCGACCACCCGTCCGACCACCACTCCCACCACCATCACCCGACCGACAACCTCTGCAACGGCCACGCCTCAATCTCCCAGAACGGTGACGCGCACCGTGGTGACCCCCTCCAACGTGACAACACGCCCAGCCGGCACTTCCGGAAGCCGTCCGACCACCACTCGTCCCTCTTCTTCAACAACGTATCCGTCAAGAACTTACAGCAACCCCTCCAGCTCATCGAGCACCAGCCGTCCGAGCAGCAACGGCTCCACCTATAGCCGTCCATCATCCTCCAGCCCGTCGAGCAGCCGCCCGAGCAGCAACGGCTCCAGCTATAGCCGCCCGTCATCTTCCAGCTCTCCGAGCAGCAGCCGGTCCAGCTACAGCAGCCCGTCATCCAGCCGTTCCTCCTCGCCGAACAGCAGCCGTTCCAGCTCCTCCTCCAGCAGCCGCTCCAGCTTTAGCAGCGGTTCCCACAGCAGCGGTGGCTCCTTCGGCGGTGGCCGCAGCAGCGGCGGTGGCGGCGGTTCCCACAGCGGTGGCGGCCACAGCGGCGGCAGACGATAACCCCAATATCCAACGTCTAACGGTCAAAACTCACCCAATAGAAAAATAACCAAAATGAAAAAAATAGCAACATTCATCATCGTGATCATGGGTCTTTTCGGACTCGCCAGCGCACAAGGTGACTACGAAGCACTCACCTTCTCGCAGTTCGACTACTGGGGCACGGCGCGTTTCGTGGGTGCCGGCGGCGCCTTCGGTGCCACGGGCGGCGACTTCTCCGCGCTCAGCACCAACCCCGCCGCCATCGGCCTCTTCAAACGCTATGAGACGTCAGTCACCCCCATGCAGCTCAACTTCGGCTACACCGACACCTGGTACAACGGCGACAAGAGCTCCGCACAGAAGTTCAAATACACCGTCCCGCAAGCCGGCGTCGTGTTAGCCCGCGACATCCGTCTCGACAACGGGTGGAAGAAATGGCAGTTCGGTTTCGGCTACAACCGCATCACGGACTTCAACCAGACCTTCCGCGCCAACACGCAGATCAACAAGAACATCCGCATCGACCACCTGGCGCTGCAGGTCTCCGTGATGGAGATGAACGTGGAGCGCGAGGCCATCACCTCCAAGACCTGGTACATGGTGGGCAGCAAGCTGACCGCCACCGCCGAGACCGCCGGCAACTACGGCGACAAACTCTTCATCGGCGCCACCCTCGGATTCCCGTTCCTCGACTTCAAAGAAAACGTCACCTACAAGGAAAGCCCCGCCGACTTCGACGACCTCTACGGCATCAACAGCTACACACTCTACTCCACCCAGCGGAACTCCGGAACAGGTGTCAACTTCAAAATCGGCGCCATCTACCAACCCGCTGACTTCGTGCGCATTGGCGCCTCCTTCCACACGCCGACCTACTATTGGACCGTCAAGGATTACTTCTATCGCGAACTGGTCACCAAGTTTGCCTATCCGCTCGACAACGGCGCCACGCAACTGGACTACACCTATGAAAACGCGAACTCCTTCTCGCTGACCACCCCGCTGAAATTCAACGTGGACGCTTCCTTCCTCATCGCCAAGCGCGCCTTCATCGCCGCCGAATACGAATATCAGGATTACGGAATGGCCAAGCTCTACGCCGACAACTACGATTATATTGTGGAGAATCAAACAGTTAAAGCCAAATACGGCGCTTCCCACACCGTGCGCGTGGGCGCCGAGGTCAACGTCACGCAAGGGTTCGCCCTCCGCGCCGGCTACCGCCTGAAGACCTCCCCCTACAAGCTGACCGAAGCCCCCTACAACAACACCGCCCACTTCATCTCCGCCGGTCTGGGCTTCCGCGGCAAAGTCATGTTCTTCGACCTCGCCTACGTGCTGCGTATGTGCAAAGACTCCTACTGGCTCTACGACTCCTTCGGCACCCCCTGCAACATCGCCTCCAAGACCCACAGCGTAGTCGCCACCATCGGCTGCAAGTTCTAACCCATAACCCATAACCCATAACCCTTAAACCTTAAACCTTAACCCTTAAACCTTAACCCAACCTTGAAACACACCCTCATCATCATAACTTTTATCGTCGCCCTGGGCTGCGCCAACGCCCAGGAGCGACTTTTTTATGACACCCCCTGCGACGGCGTCACCACCGATATCCAGGGGAATCTCTTCCTTTTCCATGACGACAACCTGGAACGGATAGCGGCCGACGGCACGAAACAGCTCAGCTATGGGGAGCCCACCTTCGGCAACATCGCGCAAGTGGACGCAAACATCGCCTCCAAACTCCTCGTCTATTACCGGGAAAACGGCACCATCATCTTGCTCAACAACGAGTTAGCACCCATCGGAAACCCGCTGAACCTGTTCGACAAATCGCTGATGACCGTCACCCTGGCAGCCATGGGCAACCCCAACACCATCGTGCTGTACGACGAAGCCAACCAGGAACTAATCCTCACCGACCTCAGCCTCAACATCTCCTCCCGCTCGCACATCACCTTCCCCGGCGAGTTCCATCCCACGGACATGCAGGTCGTGCCCGAGCATCTCATCGCACTGCTGGACGAGCACCACGGCATCTGCCTCTTCGACTTCTTCGGCACCTTCGTGCGCGAGATTCCGATATCTGGAATCACGTCCATGCAACTGCTGAAAGATCAGATTATCTACCTGAAAGACAAAACATTATACCAGTACACCCTACCCACCGAAAACACGCCCTTGGACCTCCGGCCTCTGGATATAAAAATGCCGGACATGAAAACATTCCATATCCGGCATCACTTCCTATATTATATCGACAACCAGGACGTTGCCTGGAAAATCCAGTTATAGCCAAACTATTCGTGGATGGCTTCCTTAACCTGGTTCCGAAACTCATTCACGTTGCGCTCAAACTTGTTGACTCCGAAAAGGGCCACCAAATAGGCCACTCCGCTGAGGAGAATACCAATACCGATAAGAACGGAGAGGGTTTCACCGGCAACCTTCGGATAGACAAAACCCAAAATGCCAAGCGCGGCGGCAACAATGCCGAGAAGGCAGATGCACCACCAGTTGCCGAAACCGAACTTCTTGAAATCGAACGACTCGATAAACAGCGTGACACCTTCCACCATCACCCAAAACGCAAACACAAACGGCAAAGAGACCGCCACGGCAGGAGTGGAGGCAAGAAAGAATATACCAAGAAAAATCTGCAACAAGGACGAAAGCATACGAGTGCCACTGTTCGGAAGAAACATCTGCGTCCTGAACGTGAAAATCAAGGTAAACAGGCCGGAAATCAGAATGATACAGCCTAACAGCCAAGCACTTGCAAACAACGTTTCCATCGGCTTGCACAAACAAACCACGCCCAGCACAATGAGCGCCACGCCGGCAACCGCTAACCAAATCTTTGTACTTTTCTTCATAATTGTAAACTTTTAAATGAACAACATTGGCATTTATTCGTGCTTATAGACCGGCAGCGGCTGGTCGATCTGCTCGTTCCAAGGCAGGCCGTAACCACCGATCTCTTTCATGAACGGATCGGGATCGAACTGCTCGACGTTGAAGACGCCCTTGCCCTGCCACGTGCCGGTAAGGATCATCTTCGCACCCAGCATCGCGGGGACACCCGTCGTGTAGGATACTGCCTGAGCCCCGACCTCTTTGTAGCAGGCGGCGTGGTCGCAGTTGTTCCACACATAGTAGGTGCGCTCCTTGCCGTCTTTCACGCCCTTGATCTGGCAGCCGATGGAGGTCTGGCCGTGGTAGCCCTCGCCGAGCGACGACGGCTCCGGCAGCACCGCCTTCAGGAACTGCAACGGCACAATCTCCATGCCTTTGTAGTTGATGGGTTTGATGCTGGTCATGCCGACTTCCTGCAGAACGTTCAGCACGGTGAGGTATTTCTGCCCGAAGGTCATCCAGAAACGGGCACGCTTGATGGTCGGATAGCTCTTCACGAGAGACTCAAGCTCCTCATGGTAAAGCAGATACGATTCACGGTCGCCAATATTGGGATATTCCACCGGACGATGAATCGACATCGGGTCTATCTCTATCCACTGACCGTTTTCCCAATACTTGCCACGCTGCGTAATCTCCCGGATGTTGATTTCGGGGTTGAAGTTGGTGGCGAACGCCTTGCCGTGGTCGCCGGCGTTGCAATCGACGATGTCGAGATAGTGCATCTCGTCGAAGTAGTGTTTGGCGGCATACGCGGTGTAGATGCTGGTCATGCCGGGGTCGAAACCGCAGCCGAGGAGGGCCATAATGCCGGCCTCCTTGAAACGATCGTGGTAAGCCCACTGCCAGCTGTACTCGAACTTCGCCTTGTCGCGGGGCTCGTAGTTGGCGGTGTCCATGTAGTTGGTCTTCGTGGCGAGGCAGGCATCCATCAAGGGCAGATCCTGATACGGCAGCGCCACATTGATCAGCAAATCAGGCTTGTAACTTTCGAGCAGACGGATGGTCTCCTCCACATTGTCGGCATCGACCTGAGCCGTCTGGATACGGTTGCCGCCAATCTGCGCAGCGATGGCGTCGCATTTTGCCTTCGTACGCGAGGCCAGCATGATTTCGGTGAATACTTCCGGTACGGAAGCGCATTTGTGAGCCACGACGGAACCTACGCCGCCCGCTCCAATGATGAGAACTCTTGCCATTTCTTTATACTTTTGATGATTGATTCAGTTTGAAAGCGCAAAGATACATTTTTTAGTGACTTGTGAATTGTGACTTGTGAATTGGGATTTGGGATTCGGGAGCGGTGAGGGGTGATTTGTAGGAACACGCCATAGCACGTTTCTACAATGTCCGTTTGTAGGAACGGATGCCGTAGAGGGTCACCACCACGAAGCAGAGCAACGGCAGCGCGTAGCTGACATTGACGGCGGGGTGGCCGAAAAGAGTGCCCTGGTCGATGATCAGGCCTTGCAACGGCGGCATCAGCGCACCGCCCACGATGGCCATCACCAAGAAAGCCGCGCCGAGGGAGGAATCCTGCAGGGAGACGTTCTCCAACGCGATGCCGTAGATGGTCGGGAACATCAGACTCATGAAGATGCTGATGCCCACCAAGCAGTACAATCCCGGCATCCCGACGATGAGCACCGCGCCCAACGCGCAAAGCCCGGCGCCTATACCGAAGATAGCCAACAGCTTACGACCGTTCACGTACTTCATCAGGAACGTGGAGATAAACCGCCCGCACAGGAACAGAATCATCGCCACGATGTTGTAGTTCTGCGCTGTGGCTTTGTTAATTCCCAAGTTATCAGCATATTGGATAATGAACGTCCACGTCATGATTTGCGCGGCCACGTAGAAAACCTGCGTGAAGACCCCTTCGCGATAGACCTTGTTGTGCCAGAGGTTGGAGAGCGTCTGGCGGAGGCTGTTCTGCTTCTCGCCAGAGCCGGTGGTGTCCGGCATCTTCACCAACGCGATGACGATGAACATGACGAGCACGATGAGTCCGATGACCACGTAAGGGTCGCGGATGACGGCCAGGTCATGGAGACGGATGGAGGCCTTCTCGGCTTCCGAGAGCGTGGGGAAGAGGATGTTGCCGGACGCGTCGCGTTGGTCGGAGAGCAGGTTGGGCAGCACGATGAGCGAGGCCACCGACATACCGCAGAGCGAGCCCATCGGGTTGAACGACTGCGCAAGGTTCAGCCGACGCGTGGCGTTCTCCTTGCGCCCGAGCGAGAGGATGAACGGACTCGCGGTGGTCTCCAGGAAGGCCAGACCGAAAGTGAGGATGTAGAGCGAGAGGCAGAAGTAGGAGAACTTCTGGTAGGCCGCCGCGGGGATGAAGAGGAAGGCGCCCACGGCGTAGAGGGCGAGACCGAGGAGGATGCCCTTCTTGTAGGAGAACTTCCGGATGAAGAGCGCCGCCGGGATGGCCATCGTGGCATAGCCGCCGTAGAAGGCGAACTGCACGAGGGAGGCCTTCGCCGCACTCAGCTCCATCACTGTCTGGAAGGCCGCCACCATCGGGTTGGTGATGTCGTTGGCGAACCCCCACAGCGCAAACAACGAGGTGATAAGGATGAACGGCAGGAGATACTGCCGCTCCACAAGCTTCAAATTGTTGGCTTTCAAAGAATTGTTATCGCTCATAAGGATAATTTGATTCGTGAACAAGAAACGGCAAAGGTACAAAATAACCCCATACGCACGAATCGCCACTAACCAATCACGCGCAAACTACCTTCGGGAGCAACTTCTCGCAGTGGTCGATGATGGCGTTTGCTCTTTCAAAGCCTGTTTCACAGACTTTTTTGTTTCTGTCCCCATCATAGCCCATCGTCAGGTGCATCAAGTCGTATCCGAGGTTTATAAAGCGCAACAGCCTCCCGTCACGCTTTTTAGCAGCCTCCCTGTACTTTTCGATTGACGGTCGGCCTTTGCCGACACGGACATGCAAAACTGCATCGAGGGCGATGAGGCAGCCTTTCCAAAGTGTGTCACCGGCCATCTTGATGTACTTGCTGTCCAAGTAGGACTTCGTTTCCGGGTCATATTTGGCTTTCTTAATGACATTCTCGGCGTTGGCCACGTATCGGCGGGCTTCCACGATAGGGTTGGGGTTCATTGTTTCTTCCATTTTCTTTGGTTTTGGTAAACGATATATTTAACGCCGCAAAGATACACTTTTTCCTATCCACGTCGCCATCTTGTTAATCTTTTTTTGAAAGTTGCTTTTTTGACAATTAACTGATTGTTTTTGGCAAGAAACGACATATAAATCGCATCTACAGCGAATACGCATTGGTTGTTATTATCACCCTCGCTCGTTGCGGTCGGTATCTCACATCACAAAAAGGACATGAAAATAAAAAAAGTTACAAAAGTACGAAACTATAAATTCACCGTCCTATCTGCCCCATCACGTTCCCCACCGCCGTGGCCTCCACGTCGCCGGTGGTGACCTTCAGACCCGTGGCCTGGGCCGTGAGCTCGTTAAGCAGGACATTCTGCGAGCCGCCGCCGATGATGTGCAGCCGCCGCACGGGCTCCTCCAACATCGTGTTCAGCTTGCGGATGGCCGTGGCGTAGCGCTTCGCCAAACTCTCCAACACGCAGCGGACCGTCTCGCCGCGTGTGAGCTCGCGCCCGACGGCCGTGAAGATGGCCTTCTGCATAGACTCCGGCGCAGTGAACGCACTGTCATCCACGTCGATGAGCGGGACAGACTGCACATCTCGCGCCTCTGCGGTCATGGCGTCCCAGTCGTCGGTACGCCACTCCTTGGCTAACTGCTGCAGAATCCAGAGTCCAGTGATATTGCTGAGGAAGGTGATCTTGCCGTCGGCGCCGCCCTCGTTGGTGAAGCCCGCGTCGCAGGCCTCAGGGGTCAGGATCGGCTCGCTCACCGTCACGCCGAGCAGACTCCACGTGCCGGAGGATATCCAGGCGGCGGGCTCGTCGAATCCGGGGATGCTCATAACAGCCGATGCGGTGTCGTGACTGGCCACGGCGACGACCTTCACCGTCGGGGCGAGTCCCGTCTCCTCGGCGATGTGCGGCAGGATGGGGCCGCGCACGGTGCCGGGCATCACGATCGGACCAAACAGCGAGCGGGGCAGCCCCGCGTCGTCGATGAGTTCCCAGTCCCAGTCGCGGGTGCGGGCGTTGAGCAGCTCGCTCGTCGAGGCGATCGTGTATTCGTTGTTGGCGACACCGGTGAGGTAGTAGCTGAAGAGGTCGGGCATGAAGAGGAGCTTTGCTTCGCTTGGAAGCGAAGACTCCTGGGGGAGCGAAGACTCTTGGAGGGCCAGCAGTTGGAACAGCGTGTTGATCTCCATCACCTGCGTGCCGTTGTGGGCGTAGTGCTCGTGGCGGTCGCGGGTGGCGAAGTAGCGCTCGGGGAGGCCCTTCGTGCGTGCATCGCGGTAGCAGACGGGCAGTCCGAGGAGATGCCCTTGCCGGTCGACGAGTCCGAAATCGACGCCCCACGTGTCGATGCCGATGGAGACGATGTGTTCGCCGAAGCGCGCGGCGGCCATGCGCAGCCCGTCTTTCATATCCTGGAACAGCGCGGGGAAGTCCCAGTAGAGAGTGTCGCCGAGGCGCACCTGCCGGTTCTGGAAGCGGTGGATCTCTTCGAGTCGGACCTTCCCGTCCTCCAGCCATCCGGCCATCACGCGGCCGCTGCCGCCGCCGAAGTCACATGCGAGGTGGATATTCATAAGGGTTAAGGGTTAAGGGTTAAGGTTTAAGGGTTAAGGTTTAAGGGTTAAGGGTTAAGGTTTAAGGGTTACGGGTTAGGGGTTAAGGTTTAAGGGTTAAGGGTTAGGGGTTAAGGGGCAGACTCATATTGCAACTTTTTTCCAGTATACAAGCGGCAAAGATACAACTTTTTTCCAGCCTTTAAGACAGCAGCGAACAACTTTTTCCAGCGCAAGCGCGACAGCTTGTGCCAGCTGTGATATTCTTTCAACAACAGTTGCAAATTCAACTTTAATTTGTATCTTTGCCGCGTTAAAGTTTAATATTAAACCGTTATGGATGACATCTACATGCTTTCCGACATAGTAATCCAACTCAAGATTGGAGAACGTCTGAAACAGACACGACTGAGGCAGAACATCACGCAAATGAGTCTCGCCGAGGAGGCCGGCGTGTCCCTCTCCTCCATCAAAAAGACCGAAAAAGGGGAAATAGGCTCGTTCGACACGTTGCTGAGAATGCTGCGGGTTTTGGGTCTGCTTGACATACTTCAACAGCTGGTTGACGATCCGCAACCGACCCCGAACGAATACTACGAGATGGTTCATTCTTCCAAAACAAAGACCAGGAAACGGGCCGCAAGCGCGCCTCGCAAATCGGGGAAGGAGGAACCTGCTTCAATAACCAATAACCAATAACCATTGACCACGTAACGGAAAAAATACTACCTTTGCCGCCGTTAAATGTGAGTAAGAACCAAATTTTTGACAATAGAAAGAATATCAACAGATAGTTTATAACCAAGCGTTTGCTATTTATTCGGCACTGCTCTGAAACCTAGGAAATTTCAAAGAACTTGTAAGCCTGGATAAGTCAGTTCAAACGTCTGCGCTGTAGCGTGGATGTGACTTATTGCTTACAGTGGGCTTTCCTAGGGCCTCAGAGCGTGGATAAGGAACTTCCGCGCTCTTTTTGTGTCCTGGACTGCCCGCCGCCGTGATAAGCACACGCGCAAAAACACGCAGACTATGGACAGTCAGATCAAATCGCGCCGGCGGGTGGCCGACCACGGCGAGGTGTTCACCAACCCGCGGGAGGTGAACGCCATGCTCGACCTGGTGAAGCCCGAAACCGAGCGCCTCGACAGCCGCTTCCTCGAACCTGCCTGCGGGGACGGCAACTTCCTTATCGAAATCCTTCGCCGAAAGCTCGCAGTATGCCGACAGCGGGCGGAGGCTCGGCAATACACGCAACTGCAATACGAGCAGGCGGCCGTGCAGAGCGTCAGCAGCATCTACGGCATCGAGCTGCTGCCCGACAACGCCGAAGCCTGCCGCGAACGGCTGCTCGACTTTTTCATCGGCGAATACCGCGACCTCTACGGCGAAGAGACCAAGCCGCAGTGCATCGAAGCGGTGCGCTACCTCCTTTCGAAGAACATCATCTGCGGCAACGCCCTCGACTACAAGACCGTTGACGGACAGTGGATTGTCGTCAGCGAGTGGAGTCTCATCGGGCAGGGGCTGATGAACCGCCGCGATTACGAGTTCAGCTACTTGGTGGGCGACAGTGCCGCACAGGATCTCTTCAGCGACCTGCCCTGCGCCACCTTCCCGCCCGTCCATTTCCTCAACCTCAACGCTGCGGCTTATGGAGAGGCATGACTACAACCCCGACGTGCTCAACTGTCTGGCCAACCTGAGCAACGATGAGGTGAAAACGCCTCCCGCCGTGGCCATACGCATGCTCGATCTGTTGCCGCAGGAGCTCTTCCGCAGTCCGAAGACCACCTTCCTCGACCCCTTCACAAAGAGCGGGGTGTTCCTGCGCGAAATCGTCAAACGGTTAGACCGCGGTCTGGAGAAGGTCATCCCCGACCGACGCGAGCGCATCGACCACATCCTGCAGAAGCAGGTCTTCGGCATCGCCACCACCGAGCTATCAGCGCACCTCAGCCGGAGGACGCTCTACTGCAGCAAGGATGCCAGCAGCCAATACAGTGTAAGCCGTTTCGCCACGCCCGACGGCAACCTGCGCTACCGTCCGTTGCGCCACACCTGGAGCACGGCGGGCAAGTGCATCTACTGCGGCGCGAGCCAAGGCGTTTACGACCGCGGCGACCAAGCCGAGCAGTACGCCTACGAATTCATCCATACCGAAAAACCCAAAAACCTTTTCAATATGAAATTCGACGTAATCATCGGAAACCCGCCATACCAGATGAGTGATGGGGGAAATGGAGCTAGTGCAAAACCCATATACAACTTATTTGTAGAACAATCTCTTAAATTACGACCTACATATCTAGTAATGATTACCCCATCAAGATGGTTCGCAGGAGGAAAGGGATTGGACGATTTTAGAAATAAGATGCTATCAGACAAGCATATCAAAGTACTTGTAGACTATGCTAATGCCAAAGAATGTTTTCCTGGTAATAGTATAGGAGGTGGGGTGTCCTATTTTTTGTGGGATGCTACTTGGAATGGAAAATGTAAAGTAGTAAATATTAACGGTGAGAACAAAAATGAAACTAATAGATTGCTTAATGAATATCCAGTTTTTATCCGATTTAATAATGCCATAAATATTGTAAACAGGGTAAAAAACAAAGGAGAGAAAAGCATCGAAAGCATTGTGTCCAACCGTAATCCATTTGGATTATCTTCTAAAGAGCGTGGTCATAATGAGAAAACTAAAGAAGATGTTGAACTTATCACAAGCCAAGGTGTTTTCAATATCAAAAGAACAGACATTCATCAAGGAATCGAATTATTGGACAAATATAAGGTGTTGATAAGTAAAGTGACCGCAGAACATGCAGGCGAACCTGACAAAGAAGGTAAATTTAAAGTATTATCAAGGACTGAAGTCATTTCTCCAAAAGTCGTATGCACTGATTCTTATTTAATCATTGGAGGCTTTCAAACTGAAAAAGAAGCGGAAAGCTTATATAGTTATCTTGCGACACGATTCGCCAGGTTCATGCTTCTCTTAGCTGTATCGTCTATCAATTTATCTCGAGACAAATTCCAATTTGTCCCCCTTCAAGACTTCTCCCATCCGTGGACGGATGAGATGTTGTACAAGAAGTACGGTTTAGATCCGAAGGAGATCGAGTTTATCGAGGGGATGATACGGCCGATGGAGTGAGGTAATCGAAAATCCCGAGACTATGGCAAAAGAAGAGTTCTTTCAGACTAAAAGCGAGCAGCAGCCGATAGTGTATGCCTACGAGCACGAAGGAGTGCCGGACCATGTGGGTGCCATCAAGGTGGGCTACACCACCCGCACCGCCGATGTGCGCATCGCCGAACAGAACCGCACAGCGGGCCTGCGCTACAAAATCCTGCGGCAGTGGCCCGCCATGCGCAACGACGGCACTGCCTTCGATGACCACACGGTGCACCGGCTGCTCGACAAAGCCCATATCCCCAACCTCGGCGGCGAATGGTACCGCTGCAGCCTCCACACCGTGGAACAGGCCGTGCGCTCGGCACAAATGGGCAGCGATACCATGCTGCAACGCACGCAGACATTCACCATGCGCGACGAGCAACGCCGCGCCGTGGAGATGACCGCCCGCTATTTCCACGACTTCATCGCCGACCCCGACAACCACGGCCTCACCCCCCATTTCCTTTGGAACGCCAAGATGCGCTTCGGCAAGACCTTCACCACCTACCAATTAGCCCTGAAGATGGGCTGGCGCAAGGTGTTAGTGCTCACCTTCAAGCCCGCCGTGAAGACCGCCTGGCACGACGACCTGCTCACTCACGTGGACTTCGAAGGATGGCAGTTCTGCGAGAAGGGCGAAGACCGCGAGTTCAGCTACGTCAACGAGCGGCAACCCTTCGTCTGCTTCGCTTCCTTCCAAGATGTGCTGGGCCGCAACGCCGCGGGTGGCATCAAGGCCACTAACGAGTGGATCCAGACGGTGGAGTGGGACTGCGTGGTACTCGATGAGTACCACTTCGGGGCCTGGGGCAAGCGCGCCCGCGACTATTACGGCACCGACGACAACGCGCAAGCCTCCGCCGCCGAAAGCGAAGCCCTGATGGAGGAGGACGGCAGCCGCAAAGAACGCGAGGCACGCGAACTGTATGACGAAGGACTGATGCCACTGCGCACCGGGGCTTACCTCTACCTCAGCGGCACCCCCTTCCGCGCCATCGCCAACGGCGAATTCATCGAGGAACAAATCTTCAACTGGACCTACAGCGACGAACAACGGGTCAAATCGGAGTTCACGCAACAGCACCCTGGAGAATACAACCCTTACGCTGCCCTGCCCCAGATGGTGATGCTCACCTACCGCATGCCCGACAGCATCACCGAGGTGGCCAACCAAGGCGAGTTCGACGAGTTCGACCTCAACGAGTTCTTCAAGGCCGACACCACGGGGTTTATCCACGAAGAGTACGTGCAGAAATGGCTCGACCTGATACGCGGCGCGTACAGCGAGAACACCGTCAGCGACTTGAAGCTGGGAGTGGAAAAGCCTCCGATGCCCTTCAGCGACATGCGGTTGGTGAGCTACCTGCAGCACAGCTACTGGTTCCTGCCGGGCGTGGCAGCCTGCAAGGCAATGGCGGCACTGTTGCGAAAACCGCACAACCGTTTCTACCACGACTACCGCATCGTGGTGGCCGCCGGCAGCGAGGCAGGCATCGGAGTGAAAGCGCTGGAACCTGTCTTCAATGCCATGGGCAACCCGCAAAAGGACAAAACCATCACCCTGTCGTGCGGAAAACTCTCCACCGGCGTCACCGTCAGACCCTGGACCGGCATGCTGATGCTGCGCAACACCACCTCTCCTGAGACCTACTTCCAAACGGCCTTCCGCGTGCAGAGTCCGTGGACAGTGAACGACGAAGAGGGACGCGAAGTGGTGCTCAAGCCGCGCTGCTACCTTTTCGATTTCGCTCCCAACCGTGCCCTGCGGTTAGTACAAGAATACAGCTGTCAACTCAATATTGCGGAAAGCAATCCGGAGAAAAAAGTGGAAGAGTTTATCCGTTTCCTGCCCATTTTAGCCTACGACGGCAGCAGTATGAGGGAGATTGACGCCGCAGGCATCCTCGACATGGCCATGAGCGGCACCACCGCCACTCTGCTGGCCCGCCGCTGGGAAAGTGCCCTTCTGGTAAATGTCGACAACATCACACTGCAACGACTCTTGGGAAATCCCGAAGCCATGCGCGCTTTGATGAACATCGAGGGATTCCGCTCACTCAACACCGACATCGAGACCATCATCAACAAAAGCGAGAGCGTGAAAAACGCCAAGAAACGAGGCGACAGCCTGAGCGGCAAGGAGAAGAAACAGCTGAGCGACGACGAGAAGGAGTTCCGCAGCAAGCGCGATGAAATCCGCAAGAAGCTCATCCAGTTCGCCACTCGCATTCCCGTCTTCATGTACCTCACCGACAACCGCGAATACTGTCTGAAAGATGTCATCGAACAGGTGGAACCGGAACTGTTCCGCAAAGTCACGGGTCTGACACTGAAAGATTTCGGACTCCTAGTGAGTTTGGGTGTGTTCAACAGCGAGCGGATGAACGACGCCGTCTATAAGTTCAAGCGCTACGAGGACAGCAGCCTCTCCTACACAGGCATCGACACGCACAAGGGAAGCGTGATCGGACTTTGGGACACTGCAGTAGACATCAGCGAGCTTCCGTCTCAACACACTGTAGTGCTGCATTATAAACCCGAAACTACGGTAGAAATCAAACAAATCATTCCAGCGGAAACTCCAGAAGTCGGGACATCAGCGGAACCACTTCTGTCTGTGGGCGACAAGGTGCTGCACAAAACCTTCGGTGAAGGAGAGGTGGAATCTGTAGACGAGAAGTATCTGTTTGTGAAATTTGGCGACCTAACCAAGAAGTTCTTGCGCGATGTCGCCTTTGCAAAGGGGTATTTGTCGAGGTGCTGAATCTGTAGCGTGTCTCCGACACGCCACCTTCCGCACGCACCGCCCACCCCACACTACAAGTGTGGGGTTATTAAGATTTCGTGCCTCCGGCACGGGGCTAACTGCTAACTACTAACTACTAACTGCTAACTACTAACTGCTAACCAATAACCATTGACCACGTAACGGAAAAAATACTACCTTTGCCGCATCGATTTGCCCAGACGGCGCGGGGACGCGACTCGTCACGCCCGCACTCGGCAAGGAGTTGGCAAGGAGTTGGCAAGGAGTTGGCAAGGAGCAGAGAGCTATCAGGTAGCAAGCAGGGTTGGTATTTCTTCGCAAGTTCTCCGTGAGTTGTTCGTGAGTTCTCCGTGAGTTCTGCGTAAATTTACGGAGAACTCACGGAGAACTTACCCAGAACTCACGAACAAATATTGATGCTGGTAACTCTCATATCCATGGCAAGACCTTGGTAAGTCCTTGCCTGGAACGAGGCTGTGAGGGGACAAGGCGCCCGACAATTGGTAAGAACAACAAAAAAAGATATGCGTTATGAAAATCAAAAAGACTATTGGAACAGAGATAATAGGCAAGATACCTTCTCTTGGGGTAACCAAATACATTCGGGAAGGGTCGGTTGTCACGCGCAAGTCCTTTTCTGAAGGCAGGCGCAGTAACACGCGCAAACAGTTCAGCCAACGACAGCGCATGCGTCACAGCTGCGCTCTGTGGAATACGTTGTCCCCTTGCCGCCCGTTTTTCATCGGAAAAGGCTCCACCCGCCACCAGTTCATCTCCTTAGCGCTCCAGCTGCCCACCGTATTCTTGCCCAAAAACGACAACATCACCCTGCTGATTCCCGGCATCCCCGTGAGCAGCGGGACATTGCAGCCCATCGGGCAACAGCTCGGCACGGTGGACGGGACCCCCGCCCTCGTCACCGACCTCAAGGCCGGCAACCTCCACCCCTACGCGGCGTTCCTGCTCTACACCGCGGAACAACTGTTCTACAGCACGGACCGCCCATACGTGAAGTTCCACGTCCGCGAGGTAAGATTGGACGAATTTGTCACCGCGGACGGGTGCCTGGCCCTGAAGGACGACGCCTTCGCCGACGAGAAGAAAGGATGGGCCCTGGTGCAACTCATCGGCAAGAACTGCTCAACGCAGAGCATCATCACCCGCTGCACCCTTTACGAACGGTTCACCACCGAGGAGGCCCTGCAAACCGCCGCCAAGAGCTACGGCGGACTGCGGTGAGAAGGCTGCGCCTCCCCCGACTGACATCATAAGTCTAAAAAACAAATCAACGTATGAGTTGATTTATTCAAAAAAAGTGTATCTTCGCGGCGATTAAAAAAACTCAAATATTATGATAACATTTGAAGACATTAAACATGACGGCAAACTTTGGGCTGTGCATTTTGCTGACGAAGAATTGAATGAATTGGACAAAGTATTCACTCAATGGAATGATGCGGGTTGGCTGCTGAACTTCTTCCGCGAAAACTTCGGTGACCTTGTTTCGCATTTCAAGATCACCAAACTGGATGAAGCGGTTTATGACACAATGGAGGACAGCGATGAACTGGAATGCCTCATTTTGGACATCAACCCGGAAGCAAACTTGGACGAATTGTTTCGCCCGCTTGAAAATAGCCGCGCCTCCGAAATGATATTGGGAAGAGAGAAGGCACGATTGAAAGATCGCCCGAACCATGCCAGTTGGCTACGTATTTATGCCATAAAACTCAACCCTGGAATATATGTCATTACAGGTGGCGCCATAAAACTGACCCGTACGATGCAGGAGCGTGAACACACGCTCAGGGAGTTGGTGAAGATGGAGAAAGTCCGGCAATATCTGGTTGCCAACAATGTCATTGACGATGATAGTTTTACAGATTTCATCAAAGAGAAAGGATAACAAAATGAAAAACGCAGAAGAACAATTAGCGTTTCTGGAAGAGCATTCTTCGCCCGAACCATCAAAGTGGCGTGAAAAGGCGGAATGGCGGAGAGCTAACCGCGACTGGTTACGCTATTCGAGAAAAATAGCCATCGTCGTCGCCATGTCTTTGGAAGAACTGGACATGTCCCAAAAGCAGCTGGCCGAGCTTGTCGGCTGCTCACCGCAATATGTTTCCCGACTTCTGAAAGGAGAGGAAAATCTGACATTGGAAACGCTGTGCAAACTGGAGCGGGCACTGAACGTTCCTGTTATGCGAAAGGTTTTCGCATAACAGCCCCCTTTCTACTTCAGAAAGTGCATCTCTAACGCATCTACCTCCCCTTCGGAGAGGACGGCGGGGTGCATGTCGGCGAGGACGCAGATGCGGCAGGCGAGCACTCCTTCCCTAACATCATCGAATTCAACAGCACCCTGCACATCGTCTATACGTGGAACCGGAAGAAGATTAAGTATGTGAAGGTGGAGGTGCTGTAACGTGAAGAAATGATTTTTTCAAAACCTAAAATCCGCAAATACCCCCTTCGGCCCCCGGCGGGTGCCTCAAGGCCGCGCAGATGTGCCCACGGTTGACGAAAAATGCGGTTGCGCGGCCTCCGGAAGCGCATTTTGCTGACGAGAGCGCATAAGTTCCCCCACCCAAGCGAATGGGGAAAGAGGAAAACCGTAAGAAAATGGAACTACAAGCGCAGTCGGTCGTAAGGACGGCTGGTGAACAGCTGCAGGTGCCACTGGCGGCTGCGTAAGACCCAGCGGAACGGCACCTGAACGAAGCGGAAGACGAACTTTTTCACACGCGAGGTCGCCTCCAGACCGAAAGCCTTGTTGGCGGCAATCCTCCCGACGAGCCAGACGTAGAAGTTGCGGATCAAGGCCGTAATTATCATGAACACAGTGTTTTCTTTCATGAACGAGAAGGGCAGGTGCTTCCAGCCGAAGTCGTTGTTCTGCATGTCGAAGGTGCGCTCCGACGTGCCGCGCTGGTTGTAGAACTCCACCACCTCGCGCTCGCTGCTCTCCCAGTCGTTGGTCAGTATGCAGCGATAGACGTAGCTGTTAAACAGGGTGGACTGTTTGTCGGGCACGAGCGTGCGCTGCACCACCAGACGGTATCTGCGCTCGGCAAAGAAGGCCGTGAACGGCAGGCTTGCCAGCCAGCACTCCTTGTGGTTGATCTCGGTCTCCTGCCATTCCTCCTCTTGGATGTCGGCGATGCGCTTCTCCAAACTCTTGCAGTTCATAGCCCTGATATAGAACGTGTTGCAGTTGCAGCAAGTCACCTCCACCACCTCCTGGCTGTAGGAGCCGCAGTCCATGCGCGCCTTGTCCACCTTGATGCCGTTGGCCTTCAGGTGCGCAAAAGCCCGCTCCAAAGTTTCCGCCTGCTCGAATTTCACATTGGCGTTGCCGTCGCGGTTCTCGATGTAGAAGGGGTGCAGGTTGATCTGCGCGATGCCGGGTAAGTAGCCGTTGGCTTTCTTGTAGGAGTAGGTCGCGTCGTACTTCTCAGTCTCGATGAACTGGTTGTCGTAGTCGAACGTCACAGGCTGCTCTTTGTTGACCACGCCGAGTTGCAGCAGTGCCTTGAGCAGCAGCCCGTTCAGCCTGTCGTTGATGTTGAGCCGGTAGCTCTTCCCGCTTTCCGCCGCCTGGAACTCGGTGTTCTCCACCGCAAGGCCGCGCAGGTCACGCCCTATGGTGTCAACACTGCAGAAGCGGTAGTCGGGGTTTGCCTTGAAAGCCTCCTGCCGGAAGAAGTTCACATCCTCCAGCGCCTCGCCGCCGCTCACGAAGACGGACGTGAGATTCTCTATGACGTTGGAATAGGAATACCTCGTGTTTATCCCCTTGGCCCCCAGTGTGTTGTCAGCCA
>ONQE01000073.1 GCA_900319925.1 uncultured Bacteroidales bacterium
ACAGTGACCTCAGAGACGGAAGAGATTGTGGTGGAAGAGGTTGCGTCAGTGCCCGGCACTACGGCGGACTTCGCGCTGCGGATGCAGACGGTCGACGGTTGCGACAGCGTGGTCTTCCTGCACGTGGATGCGCGGCGGGTGGAACGCGACACGGTGCGCCATGTCGTCTCCGAACATCAGGTTGTGGACGGTCGCATTACGGTCTCCGGCCACACCTTCGAGGACATTAGCGCCGCCGGGGCGTACGAGTTGCGGGACACGCTGCAGACCGTTCACGGCTGCGATAGCATCGTCACCCTTCTGCTGACGGTTGTGGCGAACGTGGTCTATAGCGACACGCTCTGCCCGCTCAAGGAGGTCTACTACTTCGCGCCGTTCGACACGGTGTTCGCCGTGGGGACGGTCACGGGGGTGTACGAGCATCACGGGACCAAGACGGTGGACGGAGTGCCGGTCGATACAATCGCGTACTATGAACTGACGATACTGCCTGCGTATGAGCAGTTTGACACGACAGGGTGGTGCCTCTACGAATTGTCGGAGACCCGCCGGTACGAAGGCGACACACGTGTCTCTATCACCGTGAACGGGACTTCCGTGACAGTGACCTCAGAGACGGAAGAGATTGTGGTGGAAGAGGTTGCGTCAGTGCCCGGCACTACGGCGGACTTCGCGCTGCGGATGCAGACGGTCGACGGCTGCGACAGCGTGGTTTTCCTGCACGTGGATGCGCGGCGGGTGGAACGCGACACGGTGCGCCATGTCGTCTCCGAGCATCAGGTCGTGGACGGTCGCGTCACAGTCTCCGGCCACACCTTCGAGGACATCGCCGCCGCCGGAGTTTACGAGCTGCGGGACACGCTGCCGGCGGGGAACGGCTGCGACAGCATCGTCACCCTTCTGCTGACTGTCAACAACAACGTCCACTACAGCGACACGCTCTGCTCTCTAAAGGAAGACCACTACTTCGCGCCGTTCGACACGGTATTTGCAGCGGGGACGGTCTCGGGGGGGTACGAGCATCACGGGACCAAGACGGTGGACGGTGTGCCGGTCGATACAATCGCGTACTATGAACTGACGATACTGCCTGCGTATGAGCAGTTTGACACGATAGGGTGGTGCCTCTACGAATCGTCGGAGACACGCCGCTACGAAGGCGACTCACGCGTTACCATCACCGTGAACGGGACCTCCGTGACAGTGAGCTCGGAGACGGAAGAGATTGTGGTGGAAGAGATTGCGTCTGTGCCCGGCACTACGGCGGACTTCGCGCTGCGGATGCAGACGGTCGACGGCTGCGACAGCGTGGTCTTCCTGCACGTGGACGCGCGGCGGGTGGAACGCGACACGGTACGCCATGTCGTCTCCGAGCATCAGGTCGTGGACGGTCGCGTCACAGTCTCCGGCCACACCTTCGAGGACATCAGCGCCGCCGGGGTGTACGAGCTGCGGGACACGCTGACGGCGGGGAACGGCTGCGACAGCATCGAAGTGTATGAGTTGACGGTGACGCCTTGCGTCTCAGACTTCTCGATACTTTGTCCACCGGATGTTTACGACACGCTGGCCTACGGCGATTGTGTCATGACCATCTATCCCGAGCGACTCGGAACCCCCACGGTTCTGTATGACGGGGAGTGGCCGTTTCTCATCAGCAATGACATTCCTGCAGATTATCTATTCGCGCAGGGAGATAATGTCGTGACGTGGACGGCCACCGATCCTGAGTGCGGCAACAGCGTCACCTGTGAGCAGCATGTGGTGATTGCTTTTCCGCAATGTCCTGACGCTGTGGACTATGAGGGAAACGTCTATCATGGGGTGCGCATCGGCTGCAACTGCTGGACCCAGCGCAATTTGGAGTCCACGAAGTACAGCGATGGAGCGGAAATAGTTGGCCGATATGCCTATGCGAACCTGCAATATCCTGATACATCGGCCAATGTGGCAGTCTTCGGGCGGCTTTACAGTTTCGAGGCGGCGGTGCGCGACAGTGCCGACAATGGGCACGGCCACATCCAGGGTATCTGTCCGGACGGCTGGTTTTTACCCACTCCGGAACATTACGAAAGCTTGAACGAGTATGGAACGCCTGCACTTCGCTCTCCGAATCTTTGGATTGTCGGTGCTGGCGACAACAGCACCGGTTTCACGGCCTTGCCCGCCGGCTTTTACAACGGGCAGTTAGACCGTTACGAGGGTCTGCTGACTGAAACCTACTTCTGGTCCACGAAAGACGTTGGATCGTCGGTGGCGAAACACGTCTATGCGATTAACTACTATTGCGATGCTGTTGTGGAGCAACACCCATCGTCAGGCCTCGGATTTAGCGTGCGATGCATTAAAGAGAAGTAAAAGGAATTTTGGAATTAATATAATGTAGATGGTATGACGAACATTATGGAAGTAGAAAACAAAATTATTGTCCTGAGAAACCTACAGGTGATTTTGGATGTGGATGTAGCAGAACTCTATGGGGTGACAACCAAACGGGTTAATGAGGCGGTCAGCAACAATCCTCGGAAGTTTCCTGATGGGTATGTCTTTGAACTTTCAGAGAATGAAAAAAAGGAACTGGTCGAAAATTTCGACCGGTTCAGCCCTCAAAAGCACTCGTCGACTGTTCCTAAGGCCTTCACTGAGAAAGGACTTTATATGTTGGCAACCATTTTGAAAAGCCCAAAGGCAGTGGAGACAACCATAGCCATAGTGGAGGCTTATGCGAAACTGCGTGAACTTTCTCGGGTTGTTGCGGAAATGTCTCAACGTGAAAATGACGACGAAGCTCAACAGTCGTTGATGCAACGGGGGGGACAGTTGGCAGTGGAGTTGCTGTCTGATACCATGCCAGTAAAAAGCAGTGAGACTTCTGTGGAATTAAACCTCGCAATGTTCAAGATTAAGCACACGGTAAAACGTGAGAATGACAACGAAAGTAGGATGGCGCGTCTTGAGGCTGAGCTGGCTGAACTCAAACAGGAGAAAATGAATACGAAGGGGTAGGAATCAGTCCCGTATGGCAATGAAGCTCGTCGACTGTTCCGCACATACAAAAAAAATGTACTTTTGCGCTTCGAAATTAAAATTGTAAGCAATGGGATACTTCATCATTTTTGTGGTGCTGATGGTCGCGAGCTTCATCATCCAGAAAACCTTGACCTCGCGAATTGAAAAATACTCGAAAGTGCAGCTCAGCAGCGGCTTGTCCGGTAAACAAGTTGCCGAGAAGATGCTGAGAGACAACGGGATATACGACGTGCAGGTGACCTGTACAGGCGGTTTCCTCACCGACCACTACGATCCGACTAAGAAGACGGTGAACCTCAGTCAGGGAGTGTACGAAGGTCGCAATATCGCCTCTGCCGCCGTTGCCGCGCACGAGTGTGGCCACGCCGTGCAGCACGCCACCGCCTACCGTTGGCTGACGATGCGTTCCCAACTCGTTCCCGCCACGCAGATCGGTTCGCAGCTGTCGCAATGGGTGCTCCTTGCGGGTATCCTCCTCATGAGTTTCAACATGATGGGTGTTGGCCGCTGGGTCCTGCTCCTCGGCATCGCCTTTTTCGCCATTACCACGCTGTTCTCCATAATCACCCTTCCGGTGGAATACAACGCCTCCGAACGTGCTGTGGAGTGGCTTGACAGCAATGCCATCACTACAGGAAATGAGACGGTTATGGCCAAGGATGCCCTCAAATGGGCTGCCCGCACCTACCTCATCGCTGCTATCTCTTCGCTGGCAACCTTGCTGTATTATGTGATGATTTTCCTCGGCGGGAGAAGGGATTAACGTGGATATTTGATGATTGATAATTAATAATGGATAATTGACAATGAGAAAGATACTTGCTTTTTTCGTCATTAACGTGTTGATGATGGGCGCGTTTGCGCAGATTCAGGTTTATCCTGTAGAGACCTTGCCGGCAAAAGGGGTGAAATATGTGGGCAGTGTGCGTTATGCGCTCCCGATCACCACGCTGAAGATGACGGTCTCCGTTTCGAAGGTCCAAGATGTCCGCGGCTATTTCGCCGACTACGCCGAGAGCCTGCTCGGCCTCACGAACATCATCCAGCAGAACCGCACCTACTACACACTTAATTCCGTTGATGTTGAACCGATTGCAACTCCCGACGAGTCGAAAATATACTGCGCTTACACTTCAAATGCCGACATCGCGAAGTTGTGGCAGGAGGAGAGCCGGACCGCGACCGATGTGCTCGCTGCGGCACCGCTCAACACCTACACAATCCACACGGCCACTCTGCCCGACTTCTTCAAGAACTACGCCGACATCTCCTATACCCAGCAGTCGGAGGCCTTTGTGGATACCAAAATCATCGATGGCGTGGTGACGCAAGTGCCTGCAAGTCACACCAAAACGGTCTCCAAGAGCTTCGAAAGCAAGGCCCGCGAAGCCGCCGATGCCATCATGAAGAGTCGCAAAGACCAGTACAATTTAGTCGCCGGAGAGCAGGAAACTCCTTACTCCGGCGAAGCGCTCCAGACCATGCTTGCCGAACTCAAGGCTTGGGAGAATAACTACATGAGCCTCTTTACCGGGATATCTATAGCTGATACAATTACGTATGTGTTTTATGTCACCCCCGAGAGCCTTAGCCCTGTCACCGCGTTCTACTTTGACGCAACGAAGGGCCTTAGTCAGGATAAAGGGGCTGAAGCGGATGCCTATAAGCTGATTTTCAGCAGAGTCTATAGGAAGTATATCACCGAAATTGTGGATGTTAACTATCCGCAACATGGTTATGTCACTCGCGACACGAAACCCGTTCAGGTGTCGCTCTCCCACAACAACGCTAACGTCCATGACTTCGGCATCATCAACATGCACCAGGCCGGCTCTCTCCAGTTGCCACCTCTTTACGATAAGCAGGTGAAAGGAGTCAAGGAATTTGGCTTTGTGTTTTAGCTGTCATACATCCCGCGTCTCGAGTCTCAAATATTACGTCTCAAGTCTCACTTCTCAAATAATAGATAAATATGACAACCCCAAAACACATTATCGTGGCGCTTCTTGCGTTGGCAATTAGCCTCGTTGGCTGTCAGAAAATGCAGCATAACAAGTTGAACCGCCAGATGAAAAAAGTGGCCAAAACCTATCTTGAACAGGAGCAAGTTAAAGATTACAAGAATCTTACGATTACGAGTGTGGACACTTTGACGGAGTTCGGGTATGCCAAACTCACCTCTGAACTGCTCGAAAATATGGGGGAGGTTTATGGGCAGATGTATTGGGATGCTGCAGGCGATTCGTCGCGACGAGAGGTTATCGGATTGTACCTTAATGAGATACAGCGCACAAAAGCCGATTTTGAGGATCTCATCGATAACGGTGATCTCCAGACGACGGGCGTGGTCCTGTTTATGGTGACGGGGACTTTCGAGAAAGACGGCGAAGGTCAGCAATTTATGTTTCTGGTGAATCCCGACAAGAAGTCGATTCACAATCTGGATCCCTTCGGAGACAATCTGTTATACAAAGACGAAGAATAATGTTCCCTTGGGGTGACGAACGACGGTTCAACGCGTACAGTCGCTACTGCAAGGCTCATTTCGGTGGACGGGTGCAGAGACTGCCCGTGGATGCGGGCTTTTCCTGTCCCAACCGCTTGGACCGTTCGTGTGGTGGCTGCACCTACTGCGCCAACAATGCCTTCTCTCCATCCTACCTTGATAAAGAGGATGGCGTCTCCGCTCAGTTGGAACGTGGCAAGGCCTTCTTCCATAGACGATATCCGCATAATCAGGGTTACCTTGCTTATTTCCAGGCATATACGAATACTTACGCGTCGCTTCCTATCTTGAAGGAGAAATTCGAATCGGCGCTGCAAGTGCCGGAGATAAGAGGCCTCGTCATCTCCACGCGCCCCGACTGCCTGCCTGATGAGGTCTTGGATTACCTGTCGGAGCTTTCGTTGCGTACAGAGTTGTCCGTGGAATTGGGCGTGGAGAGTTTCCACAACGAGACGTTGGGCCATATCCATAGGGGACATAC
Source organism: uncultured Bacteroidales bacterium (assembly GCA_900319925.1). GTDB lineage: Bacteria > Bacteroidota > Bacteroidia > Bacteroidales > WCHB1-69 > F23-D06. Next base: position 6,018 of record ONQE01000073.1, read on the forward strand.
CGTGGAGCAGACTTTCGAGGCCATCGGCAAATTGTCGGAGCGAAAGATTCCAGTTTGCATACATCTGATATTCGGACTTCCCTTTGAAACGCCCTCGCAATGGATGGAGGATGTGCAGATTTTCAATCGGTTGCCGGTCCAGTTTTTGAAATTCCATCAGTTGCAGATTTTCAAGAACACGGCTATGGCGGTGGAGTATGCGGAACATCCGGAACGTTTTCATGCCTTTGCGGCAGAGGAATATGTCCGTTTTATCTGCGATTATCTTGAGCGAATGTCGCCCGAGATCATTGTGGAACGCTTTTCCGCGGAGGTTCCACCCCGTTACCTTGCCGTTTCGAATTGGCATCTTCTCCGTCATGATGCAATAGTCCGCGCGATTGAAGCAGAGCTGACCCTACGTGATGCATGGCAGGGCTGTAAATGCTAAATCGTGTATTCTTCAGCAGCTTAGCCATTTGCAACATCTATTTAACTAATAATAGTTAAAATTAAAAATATTTTTATCGGTATGTTATTGTATTGGTAAAAATAGTATCTTTGCTGCCGAATCGAAAACGAAACCCATTATGTTGATACGAACGAACAATTGTGCCTTGATGGGCGTTTCCGCGATACCCATCATGGTGGAGGTGAATGTCGATAACGGCATCGGCTTCTTCCTGGTCGGCCTGCCCGACAGCGCGGTGAAGGAGAGTCAGCAGCGGATAGATACTGCGCTGAGCGTCTATAACTACAAAATCCCTGGTCGCAAGATCGTCGTGAACATGGCACCGGCCGACATCCGCAAAGAGGGCTCGGCATACGACCTGACCCTGGCCATCGGCATTTTGGCCGCGTCGGAGCAGATTGCCGGTGCGGCGGAGCTGGAGGACTACTTCATCCTCGGGGAGTTGTCTTTGGACGGCAGTCTCCAGCCGATTCGCGGGGCGCTGCCCATTGCCCTGGAGGCGCGGAAACGGAAGAAGAAGGGAGTGATCCTGCCCATCCAGAACGCCCGGGAGGCCGCCATCGTTGATGGCATCGATGTGTTGGGCGCGTCCGACATCAAGCAGGTGATTGACTTTTTCGACAAAGGAATTCCCATTGAGCCCACCCGTATTGACGTGGCTAACGCTTTCAACGAAAGCCTCAATCATTACGAGTATGATTTCTCAGACGTGAAGGGGCAGGAGAACATCAAGCGGGCGATGGAGATTGCGGCCGCGGGCGGCCACAATGTGATTCTCATCGGTCCTCCGGGTTCCGGAAAGACCATGTTGGCCAAGCGGTTGCCGTCGATTTTGCCGCCGCTGTGCTTGGAAGAGGCCTTGGAGACCACCAAAATCCATTCGGTGGCGGGCAAGATGAGCCGTTATGCCTCCATCATCTCCACCCGGCCGTTCCGTTCGCCGCACCATACCATCAGTGATGTGGCGTTGGTGGGTGGCGGCACGCACCCGCAGCCGGGCGAGATCTCGCTCGCGCACAATGGGGTGCTCTTTCTGGACGAATTGCCCGAATTCAAGCGGCAGGTGCTGGAGGTGATGCGGCAGCCGTTGGAGGAACGGCGGGTCACCATCTCGCGGTCGAAGTATTCCGTCGAGTTTCCGGCGTCGTTTATGTTCATCGCCGCCATGAACCCTTGTCCGTGCGGCAACTACAACCACCCGACCATCGCCTGCACCTGCAAACCCTTTGAGGTTCAGAACTACTTGAGTAAGATCTCCGGACCTTTGATGGACAGAATCGACCTCCATGTAGAGGTCGTCCCGGTCAGCCACGAGGAGCTGGCCTCGGACAAGCCGTCGGAGCGCAGTGCGGAGATCCGCAAACGGGTCGTAGCGGCGCGGGAGATCCAGAAACAGCGGTTCGCGGGGCATCCGGGGCTGTTCGCCAACGCGCAGATGAGCAGCAGGATGGTGCGCGAATATTGCCGGATTGACGAAGCAGGGCAGCTGTTGTTGAAACAGGCGATGGACCGCCTCGGCCTTTCCGCCCGCGCCTACGACCGCATCCTCAAGGTGTCCCGCACCATCGCCGACCTCGACGGCAGCCCGAACATCGAAATCGGCCACCTCAGCGAGGCCATCAATTTCCGGAATCTGGATCGGGACAACTGGGGTAGGCGGTGATTTTATTGCGGAAACACTTGCGGAAATGCGGAAAGACGCGGAATTTGATTGTGCCGTCCCTGTCGGGGTATTATTGGCCGGTAAAGGACTGCGGGAAGCAGAACGGCCGCGAATGGCCCGGCAGGGGCTGAAGCTCGGTAGAAAGGGGAACGTCGCAATCGTTGTCCGATTTAATACAGCATATCAAGGGGTGTTCGTCGAAATGGATTAACGAAAACAGACTTGCGAATGGCTGGTTTTCTTGGCAGGAGGGTTATGGGGCTTTTTCATATATCTCTACGCGGTCGTTCCGTGCGCCATACCACACCATCAGCGATATCGCGCTCGTGGGCGACGGCACGGGAAATCCAGATGCGGCGTTTTCGTAAAGGACACCGCGCCTAATCTTCGATAAATCCTGTTATCTCCTCTGCGGTAAAGCAAATGCGAATGGCGACCGCCCCCCGGGTTTTCTTTGACTTTTTTTCTTCCGGCGCGGATTGACCGAAGACGTGGCATACGCCGTAGCCGGCCTTCACGATCATCTTCAACAACGCGAGGTCATCTTCATCGTCGATGGACATCAGTGTGGACTGGATGTTCCAGCGCATTTCGGTCTGGTTGATGACCTCGATAGGGATTCCGACTATCTTATAATAATAGGTGAACATCCCGTTTTGGATGCCTACGGAGTCAAGAATCGTGAAGTCATCTTCTTGAAAAGGACACTCCAGATTGACGGCGGGGATGACCTCGTTGAGCAGCATCTTCCGCATCTCCTGCCGTACTTCCTCCTCCGGCATTTCAATGGCCTGTCGGATTTCGGCAGTCGAGTACGTTACCGAACGGAGACTGTTGTTCGGTAAATGCCAGTGCTGGGTGATGTTGACGCCCAATTCGACTAACATTTCATAGAACTCTTCCGTGTCGGTGTACCAGATCAGGTCGCGGTAGTCCTTTTGGGAGAGATTGTAGTCGCTGAAAAGTCCGACCAGGTCAGGGGCCACCGTGTAATGGAAATGGAGGGTGTCACGGACGAAGAGGACGCTGTCTAATGTGCCATAGTCGACGGCCATCGGAAGACTGTCGGCGATGAACGCATCCATTTCGCGCCGAAACTCCTCGTAAAGCATCTTTCGGTGGAAGAATTCGACGGTACTGTTCATTGGTATGCTGTCGAGCGACGGACTGTTCAGAATCTCCTCTGTTGAGATGAAGACATCGGTGGCTCGGCGGGTGCCTTCTTCCCTGTAGAGCAGCTGTACGCCCTTGATATGCTGGTAGAAACGGTCGAGGGTGATGATGCCGCCGTCATATACGGCAGAGTTGCCCATTAAAAGGCTGAAGTTCCGGTTGAGATTCGCAGCCGTGGATTTCCGGACCAGTTCCACCGTTTCCGGACTCATCCCGTCCTGATAATACTCGGGAATGACCGTGTAGGTGAATTGGATCGTTCGGTTGTCGTAATCAACGCTGGTCAGGCGGAGGGAGTCGCTGGGGTTATTCGAAATGGCAACGGCCTCCTTTTCCAGGATTTGTTCGCGGATGAAAAGGTCGATCTGTTCATCGGTGGCGGGCTTGAGTCTCCCAGAGACCTTCAGCAAGTCCATCAGTTCAGAATGGGGAAGCCGAATCTCGGTAAATAACACTCTATCCGTGTCTGAATATCTGTAAATCAGGTCTATTCCTGCCTCTACCAAGAGCTCAAGGTATTGGGGCTGGAGTTGTAAGTTGCTTTTAATCTGGTTTCGGATTTGAGGAAGGGTTGCGTTTAGTTGCTCCTTTTTGAGCGTTTCCCTCTCGAAGAAGGTATAGAGGTATAGAAGGGTGTCACGGGTGAGAACAGCAGCGTCGGTGCGCGTGAATTCGTCCACCTGCTGTGGAAGACTCTCATTGGCAACGCGGACTTCTCGAGAGAGACGATTCCTTGCATAGACAAATCCACCGTTGATGTCGCCCAGCTTCTGGAGCAGGTAGTTGAACTCGTCGGGTTCGAGCCGGTAGCGGATGCGGTCGGCGAGGTACTGCCGCAATTGCGCGCTGTCGTTTCCGGGGATGAAGTTTTCCTGAAGGGTGATGTCGAAATGGAGATAACCGGGAGTATATCGCAACTTGTTGACCACCCAGCCCTCCTCGTAAAAGGGACAGTTCCGCTTGGTGTTCATCCCCACAACCTTCGCGTACATCTCCCGGTCGATGGGCTGCGCACACAGCGTCCCCGCCGCCATCAGTATCAAGAAGATGCCCCCGAGCAGCAGTCTTATGAGCGTATTATCGTGTGTAACTCCGCTTTTCATTGACATTGGGAAAAACACGGCAAAAGTAGCATTTTTTCGGGGAATACGCATCAGTTCCACAAAAAAGGGCCCCCGTTCCCGAGAGCCCTTAACTATTATCTTTTAACTCTAAACTCTTAACTGAATTAGATTTCCCAGGTGTCGCCGCTGTTCAGCAGGTCATCCACGCATTTGTACTTGCCGTTGGCCATCTGCTCTTCCATCTGGTCTTCGTACAGCTGCGTGTAGGAGGTCTTCTTCACGTTGCGGATCACGCCGATGGCCACGGGCAGGTCGCCGCTCATGCGGGCCAGCATCATGTGGATGCCGGTGTCCTCGGTGTCCTCGTGGTGGATCATGATGTCGTCCATCGTGACACCGTTCTCGCCGATGGTCACAGCCTCCAGACAACGGCCGTTGAAGCGCAGACCCTTGTTCTTCTCCTTGCCGAAGATCATGGGCTTGCCATCCTCGAGGATGATGGTGCGGTCGTCACGGACAGCGCGGTCGGTGATGGCGGCGTGGGCCTTGTCGTTGAAGATCATGCAGTTCTGCAGCACCTCCACCACGCTGGTGCCGTCGTGCTTGGCGGCGCGGGTCATGATGTCGGTGGTGAGCTGCGGCAGGCAGTCCAACGCACGGGCGTAGAAGGTACCCTGTGCGCCCATCACCAGTTCACCCGGGTTGAACGGGTAGTCGATGGTGCCGTAAGGAGAGGTCTTGGTGACCTGTCCGAACTTCGTGGTCGGGCTGTACTGACCTTTGGTCAAGCCGTAGATCTCGTTGTTGAAGATGGTGATGTTGAAGTCCTGGTTACGGCGCACCGCATGGATGAGGTGGTTGCCGCCGATGGCCATGGAGTCGCCGTCGCCCATGCTCACCCAGACGGAGAGAGCCGGGTTGGCCAGCTTCACGCCCGTGGCGATGGCGCAGGCACGTCCGTGGATGCTGTGGAAACCGTAAGTGTCCACATAGTAAGGAATACGCGACGAGCATCCGATACCGGACACCATGCAGATGTTCTCCTTTTTGTGGTTGGTCTTCGGGAAGGTGTTCAACAATGCGGCGAGGATGGCGTGGTCACCGCAACCGGGACACCATTTCACCATTTGGTCGCTGGTAAAGTCAGCTTTTGTATATTCGCGGTCCGCTTTCGGAACAAAATGTTTTTCTGCCATAATTATCTGTGATTAAATGGTTCGTGATTGAAATTATTTGGCAAGCAGTCTTTCGAACTCGGCTTTCAGCTCGCCCACCTCGAACGGCAGACCCATGATCTTGTTGTACTGGGTCATCGGGCATTCGGGGAACTGGGTGCGGAGGTAGCCGGCGAACTGACCGTTGTTGAGCTCGCAGACGACGATCTTCTTGTACTTCTTGAGGATGTCGCCGGTGTTCTTCGGCAGCGGGCAAATATAGTTGAAGTGGGTGTAAGCCACCTTCTTACCTTCTTTGTTCATCTCTTCCACAGCGAGGGTGAGCGCGCCGGAGGTGCCGCCCCAACCCACCACGAGAAGCTCGGCATCAGGATCGCCGGTCACTTCCTGGTCGGGGATGTAGTTGGCCACGCGGTTCACCTTCTCCTGACGGTTGTGCACCATCAAGGCGTGGTTCTCGGGATCGGTGCTCAGAGGTCCGTCGGGACATTTCTCCAGACCGCCCACACGGTGTCTCAGGCCTTCCATGCCGGGCAGCGCCCACTCGCGTGCGAACGTGACGGGGTCGCGGCGGAACGGTCTGTAGTTGGGATCGTTAGGCGTAGCCAGACGCGGTTTGATGTCGGGCATGTCGGCCATCTTGGGGATACGGAACAGCTGGGAGCCGTTGCCGAGGTAGCCGTCGGTGAGCAGGATGACGGGGGTCATGTGCTCCAGGGCGACCTTGGCGGCGTTGTAAGCCCAGTAGAAGCAGTTGGCGCTGGAAGAGGCAGCCATCACCACGAGGGGAGCCTCGCCGTTACGGCCGTACAAAGCCTGGTTCAGGTCGCTCTGCTCGGTCTTGGTGGGCAGACCCGTGGAGGGACCGCCGCGCTGCACGTCAACGACGACGAGCGGCAGCTCCACCATCACAGCCAAACCAAGGGCTTCGCTCTTCAGCGAGAGGCCGGGACCGGAAGTGGAGGTGCAAGCCAAAGCACCGGCGTAGGAAGCGCCGATAGCGGAGCAAACACCCGCGATCTCGTCTTCAGCTTGGAAGACACGTGCACCCAAGGATTTGTGTTTGGCGAGCTCCACCATCACATCCGTAGCGGGGGTGATAGGGTAGGAGCCGAGGAACAGTCTGCGACCGGATTTCTCGGAAGCGGCAAGGAGACCCCAAGCGGTAGCCACGTTGCCGGTGATGTTGCGGTAACGGCCCTTGGGCATGCTGTCGGCCTGAGCGATTTCGAAGATGTGGGAGTGCATCACTTCCAACTTGTCGGCATATTCGTAACCTTCCGTCAGGACGGCCTTGTTCAATTTCACGACCTCGGGCTTCTTGGCGAACTTGCGCTCCAAGTAAGCGTAGGTCTGGTCGAGTTTCTTGTGGGTGGCGTAGAAGATGATACCCAGCGCGAACATGTTACGGCAGCGGTCGGCGGTCTTCTTGTCGGCGCCCTGCTCGTTGCCGATGCGTTGCGTGAACGAGGTGACGGGGGCCTTGATGATGGTGTAGGCACGCTCCATCTCATCGGTGAACGGATGGTCGTTCTCGGTATAGCCGGCTTTCTCAAGAGCCTCGTCGGTGAACGTGTCGATATCGACGATGATGGTGGCGCCTTTCTTGGCCCACTTGAGGTTCGACTTGAGGGAGGCCGGGTTCATGGCGACGAGGATGTCGCACTTGTCGCCGGAGCTGTAGATGTGGTTACCCACGTGCACCTGGTAGCCGGAGACACCGGCGATGGTGTTGTGAGGGGCGCGGATTTCCGCCGGATAATCGGGGAAGGTGGCGATGTCGTTGCCTGTGAGGGCGGAAGCGTCCGAGAACAAGGTTCCGGAGAGCTGCATGCCGTCGCCAGAGTCACCCGCAAAACGGACGACGATGTCGTCAATTTTCGTGATTTGCTCTGTTGCCATAAATTCTTTTATTTTACTGCAAAAATATTAATTGTCAAAAATAGTATTCCACACCGCAAAAAGAACAAAACGAAAAATCAAGCAACAGTTTGTCATACAGTAACTTAATTCCTCGTTCGTCTTCTTTTTTAGTTCAGCGCAAAAATATCAAATAAAATGACATTCGCAACGGAATTTTCGCGTGGCGGGAAATTTATTTTCAGGTGCGTACCACAAAGAGGGGGGACGCCCGTCACTCGTAATACTCGATCTTGCGCCACACGACCTCCGTCGCGATCATCGAGCCGTTGCAACTTTCGTATCGCACGCGCTTTACCCAATTCCCCTGCTGGTCGTATTCATATTGGTAGCGGACAATCCTGAACGGATTGGCTTTTGTCTGATAACCGACATGCTCCACTAAATTGCCGTGCTCGTCATACGACCATTCTTCCAAAACGGCCATTTTGTAGTCGAAAAAGGACTCGTTGATCCTAAATTCCCCGACCAATGCCTCCTTTTTCACGATTCTTCCGGCGGAATCGTAGGTGGTTTGAATATGACGGTCAAAGGTGCGTTGCGTGCCTTTCACATCATAATGCTTGCGTTCAATCTCTCTTCCGGCGCTGTCATATTGATAATAGCAGTCCATTCCGCTGGGTTTCCAATCCCCGATGGAATAATCGCGGATCATATTGTGCCGGTCGTCATATTCGTACCCTTTGTTTGCACGAAATCCCTTGCATTTGCATGAATTATTATCACCATTATAATCACAACGGCCCTCCAGAATCATATTGTTCAGACTGTCGTACACAAAAGCATCCATCCATTGCACTGTTTTGCCATTGTTCATTTGATGCGCCACCAGATTGCCCCGGTCATCATAGCAATAGCAATCGACGATGCCGACACTCTTTTCCCCGTGGTGCCCAAGATCGGATGGACAAGCCCTCTTGCTTTTCGATTCATCCTTATAGTTAAACTCCTCCACTCGCACAGGTTTTCCCTCGTCATTTAACGTAATCACCTTTTCGCTTAAGCCGTCAAATTTCCGATAATAGGTTTCCACTTTTGTCAAATGTCCGTTTTTGTCATATTCGAGAAAAACATCTTTACCAACATCTATTCCCACCACCTGATGTAGAGTTCCGGAAGCATCAAAATAGTAACGGGTCGAAAGGGCGGTGGAGTCATAATCTTCCTCAGACAAAGGATGGGCGTTGTTGAGATCATAAACCAAGGAATCTTTCAGGAATAACTCTTCGACATGACAAATACCCAAATGTCCATTGAGCGAAAAGCCCCACGTCTGCTGCTTGGTCCTAAGGTCCTTGCCGTGTTTCAGCACATCAGTCTGCACAACCCACTCAACAGTCCCGTTCAGCGAGATGTTCAGATGCTTGTAGTGTCCATAGAAAAGTTGGAATTCTTGGTAAGGCTCCGTGAAGACGAATTCGGTTTTATCCCGTGGCTCGACGGCTTCTGCGGAGACGCCGACAGAATCAGGGCTGAAAACCTCAAATGCTCTGCAACGAGAACTATTTTGAGTATCAGTTTTCTTGCCTCCCTTGACAATCTCGATTACGTCATTGTGCAGCTTTTCGTAATCAATGTTCTCCTTATAGGTGTATTCGTACATGGAGCCCCGTATTTCGCCGTTCTCCGTTGAGATGTATCTCGTCATGATGTAGTCGAAAGGCATATCTGTACCATGAAACATAATCAAATGCAGGCGATAAAGTTGGTCTTTGTCGCTGCCGTCGGGGTTGGTGCTGTAAACGTAATAGACCACCTTGGTGAAACTGGTGGAGAAACGGTTTTTCGGCAACTCGTCGTACCATTCGTAACCCCAGATGTTCAGCGTGTCTATCTTGAAAAAATCAAAGTTGTAATAGTGGCAGAGCTCGTACTCGCACGGCAGTTTGTTCTTTTTGTGCGCTTTGTACAACAGCGCCCTGTTTTCGGCGGCTTTCTTATAATTCCCCAAACCTGAGTAGCAGACAATCTTGTTGCGGATGGCAAAATAATCGGTTTCCGGCTTCATCAAGGTCTGCATCTCTTCATCGAGCTTCAACGCCTCCTCGAAGTTCTCTTGGTACCTGTATGCCATTTCAAGCATATAGGCCGTCCTGTAATAATCGAAGGTGGCATCCTTGTAAGTCTGACTTTTGTCAGCCGGAAGTCCTTGCCAGCGTTGTTTGGCATACCGGTATGCCTCGTCGAAGAGACCAGACTGGCATAGACTGTCAATGTGCCGCTCATGCGGGTCGCTTTGCGCGTTAACATCAAAAGCGATTAAGGCGAAAATGGCCAACAATACGAATACTTTTCTCATAAAACATAGAGGACTTCCACAAAAACCTTTTCACGTTGTCGCCGACCATGACGCGAAGTCCGTTTAACATCAAGCTTAGCAAACAACGCTGCAAAATTAATACAATTATCTGCATATATAACACAAAAAATGCGAAAGGTTGCAGTTTGTTGATAATTTTGTTATTTTTTTCGCTTTCAAATCATATACTAAAATCACCTTTTCAGCGTTGTGATAATCTGATTATCATATAAGTTGTACTATAAATACCACGAATATGTCAAAGCATACCCTTATCTGTCTTTTGTTGTTGATTGGAATGGGGGTGGGAACGGTCAGCGGACAAGATTCCGACAGTATTGTCGGTGCTGAGCCCGTGAAGATCCCGATTTGGGACAACGGCTTCCGCATCGGGCTGACCTCCCAGGCCCAGCTGGTGCTGCCCGCCACCCTTTCGGCCGACGACCCATACGTGAAGAGCCAGCCCGGTTTCGGGGGTGAGAATGGCATCGAACTCTCCTACCATTTCGGCTATTTCGGGGTCTCCTTGGGCTTGACTTTCGGGACGTTCCGCGTCTTCAACTTCAAACCCTACTTCGATAATGCGCCCGGTGCCGACTATGACGACCCGGACTTCTGGTTCCATAACCAATTCCACCATTACTCGATGGTACACAATGTGTTCCTCCCGCTGAAGTTCGAGTTCCACTATCCGTTCAACGACAAGTTCGCCATCATGGCCGACATCGGGACGAAGCTTGCAGTCGGATACCAATTGATGATGACCTATGGCGATATGTGGATAACGACCTACGAGGATGCGGCGATGAAGCCGTTGTTCGCCTCCTTGGTGACGGACGTCGGGTTCTACTACCGTCTGCCCTACGGTGACCTGATCCGGGGCTCCATCGGGGCGAACGTGGGTTTCCAGCACGTGACGGACGGCGAGTACAGTTACCAAAATCCGAGCTGTAACGCGGAGGGGTCAGGGACTTTTTTCAGCCGGAACACCAATTTCAATGTGCAGGCGGCTTATATCCACACTTTCCACCGCTACAAGCAGCGCCGCGTGACGGAAACCGCCTGGAAGTCGGAACTGCCGCGCCACGAGTTCCAGTTCAACGTCGGCGACCCGGTGCTGACCGCGAACAGCAGCAATATCGGCTTTGACAATTTCTTCTACAATCTTTTCCGCGGATTTCCGTTCATCTATTCCCCAACGTACTGGACGCACCCCATCGGTGACTACCCCATAACCCGCATCGTGCCGACGTTTTCCTTCAATTACCATTACCGCGCCGCCAAGTGGCTTTGGGTGGGCGGGCTCACCACGGTCGCCGGACTGCACAACACGTGGCACGACCGTTTCACGGACGAAGTGACCGGCCACGGCAGTGAAGTCCACATCGCGCTGATGCCCGACCTGCGCTTCTCCTACCTCAACCGCAAGCATGTGACCTTATACTCCGGATTCGGGCTCGGACTGAATATGCTTTTTATGAAAGATCCTCATTTGTACGGTGAAAACACACTGTCTTACTTTGGATTGGCCTACCAACTGACCGCTTTCGGCGTGAAGGCCGGCGCAAAACACTGGTTCGGCAACTTGGAATTGGGCTACGGTGACAAGGGAATTATTTCAGCCGGCTTTGGATATGAGTTTTAACCTGTTGAGAAAAGGTGAATTAAGACTATTGATAGACGCCGATTCTTATTTGAGACGTAGGACGTGAGACTTAAGACTTTGGAGTTGAAAGGAAACCATTGCGGGTTGTAGCCATGAAATAAGTTGTAATAATTGTATGAATAATAGAAACTTAGAAAATTATGAATAAATCAATCAAAGTTCTTATCGTGATGATGGTCGCTGTGATGATGGCGGGCTGCGAAGTCGGCGAAGGCGAACTGATGAAGACCAAAACCGGACATCTGATGTATCTCGGCTGGACAGACGACATCAACGGCATCTTGTTCAATATAGTGGAGCCGGCATTCAACCTCAACGCTTGGGTGCAAGCTCCCGAAGATCAGAAACCTGAGATTCTACGGAAGCACTTTTACAGCAACGCGGTCATCGATGTGTTGTCGGACCACACGTGGCGGATCCGGGTTGACGGCACCAGGGCCTCGCTTCGGGTGGCGTTGGTAAACGGGACGTCGCTTGCGGAAACCGGGGCGAAGATGCGGTTGCTTTATTCGAAAGATTATGATCACAGCGTTTGGGCAAACACCGTCTTTGTCTTGGAAAACAAGGGGGACGGTCTGTGGGATTTTTATTCTGAAGACGGACAAATCTATCTCCAATTCACGCTCGGCACGTCTGAAGTCCCTGAATCGCTCACCGAAACACCCCTTACGATAGCAGGTGCCGGCACTTTCACCGAAAGAACCGTCATACCGCATTGTTCGGGGGATGTCTGCACGGAGGAGACCCGCTTCACCTACCTGTCGTACGACATCCAACAGCCGTTCGAGGCCAGCTGGACGCAGGATGCGAGACGCATCAATTGGACAAGTCAGTTTAACCGGAATGATTATTTTATCGCGTTTTCCGCCGGTAAGGTGCATCTGCAGGCCCTCGACGAGGAAGGTCAGGGCAACGCCGCCGGTATCACCGTGCTCAACCCCGAGGAGATCGAAATCGAGATGGACGGCATCGTGCAACGCCGCAAGATTTAGTTGCTGTCGTTCAATTCCATCACCACGGCATACCTTGTCGCGGCCGTGACGGGGTTTAGCGCCATCGTGCCGCACCACCACAGACCGTCACGGAATTGCATTCCCTTCTGTAGAGACGCGCCATGGCACGTCTCTACCTCCCCGCGGACGATCCGGAACGTGCCCCGCGCCTCGGGATGGCAGTATATAGCGTAGATGTCGTGCGCCGCCAACCCCATCGTCTTCCGCAGGTTCACCTCCACGAAGGGATGCAGCTTATACGCACCATCTTCCTGATAGACAAACATATCCACACCGGCATCGCCCTTGTAATGCGGGGCGACCTCCTGTCGCAGAAAATCGCTGACGAGCGACTGGACGACGGCCAGCTCTTCAATGTTAACATAGAGGGAAAGAGCCTGTAGAATAGCGGAATCCGGCATCAGCAGGTTGCCGCCGTAGCCGTAATGCTCGGTCTTGAAGAGCGAATAGCCCCGGAAGATGACCTCCCCGTTCCGGCATTCGAACTCCATCGCAAAGTCCTGGACCACCGTGTACATCCGTTCCGCGATGAGACCGCCCTGCCGTTTCAGCACGCCGCCGCATTGCCGGAGCAGCGTGGGGTTCGTCGTCCCGTGCGCGTAGAGGTGCCCGCGCCCGTTGCCCGAATACGGCGACTTGAAGATGACGTCGGGAGTCCGTTTCACGAAATCCTCAACCTGTTGGAGCTCTGTCAAGAATAAAGGAGGCATGGGTAGGCCTTCTGGGTGAGGATGCTTGTCGTGCAAGAACTCCATCGCCGCGATGGCGGTCCTGCGGTGCGCCAGCTCGCGGAGTTCCGACAGCTGCACATCCGTAGGCAGCAGCGCGTCCGGAATCCCGATGCGCCGCAGCTGATAGACCGCCGCCGCATCCCATCCCCACGGCGTCACCTTCGTGATACGGTCCGCATTCTCCATCGGGGCAAAATTCTTCTGGAACTCCTTCCCGAAAGGATTGTAGGCGTCCAGTACAACCGCCTCATCCTCTGTGAGATACCGCATGAACGGGGCACAGTCGTAGGCGAACTGCGCCGCCGACCGCAATGCCACAAACTGCGGCTGGTTGTCTGCCAGCGCGTAATCGTGTTCGGGGTTGAAGAGGAGGAGGTGCATGGGGGGGATGGCTTAAGGTTTAAGGTTTAAGGTTTAAGGTTTAAGGTTTAAGGGTTATGGTTTATGGGTTAAGGGTTAAAGAACGGTTATGTTGCCGGTGAAAACGTAGGGTTTTCCCCTGTGGTCAGTGCAGCGGATGAGGTAGTTATAGACCACGTTGACCATCAGCTTGCCGTCGTTGCGGCCGTCCCAGCGGAAATGCTTGTCCTCGGAGTAGAACACCTGCTCGCCCCAACGGTCGTAGATGCTGATGCTGAAGTCGCCGATCTGGTTTCTGTCGAAGTCGGAAAGTTGGAACGCGTCGTTCAGCCCGTCGCCCTTGCTTGGCGTGATGGCGTTGGGCAGCAGGATGCTCAGCGGGCAGAACGGGATGTTGAACTGCTCCACTTGCTCGCAAACGCCGTTGGAGGCCGTAATCGTGTAGAGACCGCTCTCGGTGACGAGGATGGACGTGCCCACCTCGCCGGTGCTCCACAGATAGTCGTCGAAGTTGCCCACCACCGAGAGTTCCGTTTCGCGAAGGGTGCAGAAATCGGGGTTGGAGACGGCCGTCCGCAGGAACGTGTCGATGACTGTCAGATGCAGCGTGACCGCACTGTCGCAGTCGTGCATGGAGGTGAAATAACGGAGGTAATCGCCTGATTGGGTGAATGTCTCCCCGGCCCAGACGTACTGCCCGCATACGGTCTCCCATACCTCCTCCTCTTCGGGGTGACCGATGTCGAGATGCAGCGTGACGGTACTGTCACACCCACGTGAGGATACGAAATCCTTGACGTAATCCCCGCTTTCTGTCAATGTGTCGCCAGCCCAGATGTACTGTTCGCAGGCGAAAACCGTCTGTTCCTTGTGCCAGTGGCGAAAGACAATGAGACTCAGGATGACCATGCTGTCGCATCCGTGCTGGTCTCGGGCGGTCTGTATGCCGGTGAACTCGTCCTGTGTTTGGTTTGGCGCATAGCCGAGTTCTTGATTCAGGAATTCTGCGCTTATGGTGAAACCGTAATTCTCGTAGTCGTAGCCTTGGCAGATGGTGTCACTCAAGAAGGTGGTGTCCGAAAGGACGTAGTTGTGCCCCTGGGTGGTGGAGCCGGTGTTCCAGACGTATTGGCAGGAGCTGTTGGAGGGGGTGGGGTGGAGATAGACGCTCGTTCCGGGGCAGACGTAGATGTCCTCCCCGAGGGTGAACTCCGGCAGCGGGTGCACGGTGATGTGCAAGGTGGTGTCGTATTCGCATCCAAAGTCGTCGATGATGGTGGCGGAAAAGTTGTGCACGCCCGGGCTTTCCGGCGCGATAGTGTGGCCGCCCGTCACGCTGCTGCCTGTAAGATAAAAGGTGTCCATCCCTATCGTATAGCCCCACGCCGATGGCATCAGCTGCGGGTTCAGCGCCAGCTCCCATTCCACGATGTAGCCGTTGTCGTACTCCAGCATATCCTGCACCTGGATGTACCAGTTGCCGTTGAGCGGGCATCCGATCAGCGAGCTGAAGTTCTGGTACGGATGATAGACCTGCGTCATCTGCGACACATCGGTGGAATCGACGCTGTAGGAGTGGTGGGTGTCGAAGTAGGGCGACAGCTCGGTGTCCCAATGCGGGTTGTAGTGGCCGATGAAGTTGTTGGAACTGAACAGATTGCCGCCGTCGGAGGCGTATTGGTAGCCATTGGTGGTGTTGTTCGA
This sequence comes from uncultured Bacteroidales bacterium, assembly GCA_900319925.1. Taxonomy (GTDB): domain Bacteria; phylum Bacteroidota; class Bacteroidia; order Bacteroidales; family WCHB1-69; genus F23-D06. Next base: position 21,237 of record ONQE01000073.1, read on the forward strand.
CCAGACATAGTTCCACGGTTCGCCCATAGGGTTGAGGGCGGCGTTGCAGCTCCCGCCGTCAGGACGGTAGGCACTGCCGAGGTTGACTCGGAAAAAATGCGGCGTCGCGGGGAAAGTGCTGTTGTCGTAGGTGGACTCGAAGTTGGGGTAGGGCAAAATAGTGCTGGAGCTTCCGTTGGGGCAGAAAATCTGGATCTGGATGTCCTCGACGGCGGAGTGCTCCATCTTGAGCCGCACGTAGAGGATGTCGTTGGCGGAAGTGAGGGTCGCGCCCGCGGGGAACTCCGTGAAGGTGACGACAGAGCGGTAGTAGAGACCGTATGGAGGGCAACTTTCGCCGTCGGGCAGGAACACGGTGTCGCTGACCGACAGGGATGCCGGCTGCTGGAACCCCACTTGCTCGATGACGATGTGGCTGTTGCTGTCGGTGCTCACGCTCGGAGTAAGGGTCTCTCCCACGCAGAGATCCGGGATGTGGAAAGTGCCCGTAATCGGGTTGGCCGACGAGCGAACCCGGAAGGTGACCGCCTGCTGAGCGGGGCAGCCTATCGTGTCGGTAGCCGTCACCACCACCTCTGAACCGTAGCCCGGCGTGAAGGTGTGCGCCACCGAGTCGAGCCCTGTGCCGTTCATCGTGACGCTGTTCTCCAGATGCCAGGAGAAGATCGTGGTGGCGTCGCTTTGGGTGTAAAGGCCACCGCTGTAAATCCCTTTCACAGCGAGGTGGACGTTTTCGCCGGGACACAGGTCAAGGTATTGGTATCCGTCTGCGGGGTTCAGGACGGGAAGGTGCGAGCAGCGGGCGGTGTCGAATACGAGTTGGAACGGCTGGCAGTCGGTGAGCACGGAGGTCTGGGCAAAGACGCCCGTGCAGAGTGTCATTGCCGTGAGTGCGAGTGTTATGAGGCGTTTTCTCATCTTCGGCAGCAGCTTTTTCGGAGCGCAAAAGTACAAAAATATTTCAAGACGGGTAGTGCTCGTATTTTTACTATATTTGCCGCCATAAGTGAAATGAACAAAGTATGAGTTATAAATCAGTAAATGAGGTTATTAGACTATTAAAGCAAAATGGGTTTGAAATAAAGGGCCAAAAGGGTAGTCATCTAAAGTTTGAAAAAAACGGAAAAGTCGTGATTGTTCCAAATCATGGGAGCAAAGGTATAGAGAAAGGTACTTATCATTGTATCTTGAAACAAGCAGGATTGAAATAATAAATAATGGAAAAATGGTAACAGTGGAAGTCATAGTGGAACATGCCGGTAAGAATTTGAGCGCTTACATAAATGAAGCGCCGATAATCACGGTTGGCAAGGATTTGAAAGATATTGAGCACAACATGAGGGAGGCCATAGATCTCTATTTGGAGGACAACCCGAATCCATGTTTGGCTTTGGCGGGCGATTATGAGCTGAAGTTCAAAATTGACGCCGCCACGTTCATCAACTATTACAGCGGGATATTCACCAAGGCCGCATTGAGCAGGATTACGGGGATAAATGAACGCCAGTTGTGGCATTATGCAGCGGGTGTGCACAAACCACGCAGGAAACAGGCGGAGAAAATGCAGAATGGGATTAAGTCTCTCGGTCATGAACTTGAATCCATTCAGTTGATATAAAATGCGAGGCGTTATGAGATCGATTGTCCCTTGTTCTTTTCATCGTTCAGCACTTATTTGCTTTTCAACTCTGTTGCTGCTGACGTTTTGTTTGTCGTATCAAGCCACGGCGCAGACGCAGGCCGACACGCTCCCGGCCAAGGCCAAGCGCACTCGGGACTGGAAGCTCAGCGACTATCTGCAGATTCACGGGTTTGTGGACACGCAGTACGACCACGAATGGCAGCGCGAGAATGACGGCACGATGACGCAGCGCGATGTCATCATGCTGCGCCGCGCCCGCTTCGAGTTTTCCGGCAAGTTCCACCCGATGCTCGACTTCCGGTTGCAGGCCGACATGGCTTTCACCCCGCGCCTGCTCGATGCATGGCTGCGCGTGAAATTCTGCAAGTATGCCCATCTCTGGATCGGGCAGATCAAAACGCCCTACACGATGGACAATTTCCTGACACCCTTGCAGTTGGAGTTTGTGGAACTGTCACAGTCAGTGGCGTTGCTGGCAGGCTTTACCGATGTCTCCGGCATCCCGGAGTACGCCAACGGTCTGGAAATCGGCGCGATGCTGTCGGGTACCTTGGTGGACTACAAGTGCGGTGACGAGCGCATCCCGATTCTGAACTACTATGCCGGTATCTTCGGCGGCGCGGGCATCAACATCCGCAAGGACAACCTGAGCAAGGATTTCTCCGCGCGGTTGGATTTCTATCCTTTCGTGAAGAATTTCCGGCTGTCGGGCTCCGTCTATATCGGCAACTACCCGCTGTACAAGGACCGCAACGCGCCGCGCAACCGCTGGTCTGCCGGCGCGGAATACCTCGGCAAGCACTGGACCGCCCGCGCGGAGTACCTGGAGGGGGTCACCGGCATCGCCGAGGATGATCCCATGACAGTGGATTCGGTCTATAAGGTGAGGACCCGGGGACTCTACGCATTCGTCGGCTACTGGTTCTATATGGGGTGGGGCGGCAAGAGCTCCGTGGTGCAGCGCATCCGTCCGCTCTTCCGCTACGACTACTGCGTCAACGACCGTCTGGAGCCCTCCACCACGTCCCACCGCTACTCTTTCGATCTGGAGTGGTGGCCCGAGGAACACGTGCGCGTCCACCTCGACTACACCCTGCGCCGTCGCGCCGACCACCGCGATTTCGGCCACACACTCGCCGCGAAAGTGACGGTGAGGTTTTGAGAATGGATAATGCTCCCCAATCACAAATCACTATTCACAAGTCACAAATCACTATTCACAAGTCACAAATCACAAGTCACAAGTCACAAGTCACAAATCACAAGTCACAAATCACAAATCACAAATCACAAGTCACAAGTCACAAGTCACAAGTCACAAATCACAAGTCACAAATCACAAGTCGAACATATCCAAGGATTTCTTATCTTTGCCCCTTAAAATTTTCGATTATGAAGAGATATCTGTTATCGACGTTAATCCTTTTGTTATTAGCGGTTTGCGGCTTCTCGCAGACCAAGAAAATCACCGTGGAGGACATCTGGGACAACTTCTCGTTCTATCCCCGCGGGGTGGCCGGCTATACCGCCATGCCTGTGAGCGACGACTACACCGTCATCAAGCGCGCCGGCATTGAACGGCACCACTTCTCCGACGGTGAAGTTGCCGGCATCATCTTGTCGCACAGCGATTTGACAGCTGCCAGCAAGGAGCGTCTCAGCGTCGCCGGCATCAGCGACTACACCTTCTCCGCTGACGAGAAGAAGATTATGTTGGCGTTCGACCAGGAGAGCATCTATCGCCGCTCCTCGTTGGCGCACTATTACGTCTATGACATTGAGAAGAAGACGCTTACGCCGATCTCCGACACGGCGCATCTGCTCCGCTTCGCCGAACTCTCCAAGGACGGCACGAAAGTGGTCTTCGCCCGCGATTGCGACCTCTACTACCAGGATCTGGGTACGGGCAAGGTGGTGCGCATCACCCGCGACGGCAACCCCAACCACATCCTGAACGGCTTCGCGGACTGGGTCTATGAGGAGGAACTCGACATGTCGCAGGCCGCCTCGTTCTCCCCCGACGGCAGCAAGATCGCCTACCTCCGCTTCGACGAGAGCCGCGTCAAGGAGTACACCATCCCGATGTACGACGAGCTCTATCCCACGGATTTCAAGTACAAATACCCGAAGGCCGGTGAGGACAATTCCCTCGTGGAGGTGCACATCTACGACCTCGCCACGGGCACGGACACGCGCCTCGACCTCGGCGACAACAGCAACTGCTACTTCCCGCGCGTCTATTGGCTGCCCAACAGCCGCGACGCCATCGTGCTGAAGCTCAACCGCCATCAGAACCAGCTCGACTTCATCCGTTACAACACCCAAACCAAGGTGCAGGATGTGGTCTATCAGGATGTCAACGAGAAATGGTTGGATGTGACCGACAACTACTACTTCCTCAAGGACAACAACTCCATGATTGTCACCTCCGAGCGCAACGGCTTCAACCACATCTACAAGGTGACGTTCGGCGGCGAGATCAAACAGCTGACCGACGGGCAGTGGGAAGTGAATGAGATTCAGTATGTCAACGAGGCCAAGAAGCTGATTTACTACCTCTCCAACGAGTCCGGCGTGCTGAACCGCGACCTGTACGCCATCAATTTTGACAGCAAAAAGATACAGAAGAGACTGTTAACGGCGGGCAACGGCTGGGCGAGCACGGAGTTCTGCCCGACGGGCAACTACTACCGTCTGCAGTATTCCGACCTGAACACGCTCCCGAAGTACACCATCAACGACAGGACCGGCCAGGAGCTGCGCGTTTTGAACGACAACTTCGGCGTGAAGAACGTGATGGACCAGTACGGTTTCGTGAACCGCGAGATCATCAGCTTCACCACCCCGGACGGCGTGACGTTGTACGGCTGGATGATGAAGCCTGCCGACTTCGACCCGAGCAAGAAGTATCCGGTGATGATGAACTGTTACGGCGGTCCCGGCTCGCAGCAGGTGATGAACGCCTACAGCAGCGCGATGGACCTCGCCTTCTACCAGATGTTGGCGCAGCACGGCTACATCAGCGTCTGCTTCGACGGGCGCGGCACGGCCACCCGTGGCGACGCCTTCAAGAAGGTGATCTACCAGCAGATGGGCAAGTACGAGGCCATCGACCAGATTGCCGCGGCCAACTGGCTCAAGACGCTGAGCTACGTTGATGGCGAGCGCATCGGCATCTGGGGCTGGAGCTTCGGCGGCTATCTCTCCGCGTTGTCGATGTTCCGTGGCGACGGCGCCTTCAAGATGGCCATCTCCGTCGCGCCGGTCACCAACTGGCGTTACTACGACAACATCTACACCGAGCGGTTCATGCGCACCCCGCAGGAGAACCCCGACGGCTACGACCTCAACTCCCCGACGACCTACGCCAAAGACCTCAAGGGCAAGTACTTGCTGATCCACGGCACCGCCGACGACAACGTCCACTTCCAGAACGCCATGGAGTTGGTGAAGGGCCTGAACGCGGCCGGCATCGACTACGACCAGTTCTTCTTCCCGAACAAGAACCACTTCATCATGGGCGGCAACACCCGCACCTACTTGTACAACAAGTTGGCGAAGTACATCTTGGAGAACCTCTAGTATCCGCCGCTTCCAAGCATCGCATAGGAGCCGACGCTTCCCAGCGTCGCAAAGTAATCACAAAAAAGGCATCGCGGTGGCGGTGCCTTTTGCTTTGATGTTGGTTGCAGATTATTCCTCTGATTTTTTTATCTGCCTTGGGATTATAAGCATCATTAGTGCTTCAAGTCCCTCGCCCCTGCCGCTAACTACTCACTGCTAACTACTAACTACTAACTGCTAACTCACAAATCCCCCTTGAACTTCCTCACCGGATTCCCCCGCTCGAGCGTGTTGTGGTTCATCCAGACGTCGCGCTCGCGCTGGGCTCTCGCGGCTTCGTGGTCGGCGGCGAGGCGCATCAGCAACCGCTCTTTCGCCAACTGCTTGTTGCGCAGCTGCGACCGCTCGTTGGAGGCAGTCACGCTCAGACCCGTGGGCAGGTAGGTGGCCCGTACCGCCGTCTCCACCTTGTTGACGTTCTGCCCGCCTGGACCGGAGGCGCGGTGCGTCTCATAGACGATCTGCCGCTCATCGACCTGCTGCGCCTGCATCGGGGCGATGAAGTGCACCCCCACGAACCAGTTCTTGCGGCGGTGCCACGGACGGAAAGGGTTCTTCTGTGCCACCCATAGCACCGAACCTTCCCACGCGGAGGCGAGCGCTGACAACGCCGCCTCGTCGCCCTCCGCCGACAGCGTGGCCGAGAACATGCAGCCGTCGCTTAGTCCGGGCTCGTAGTCAATCAGTTGGCACGAAATGTTTTGGTCTTTGGCTTGGTGGATGAGCTTTTCCATCACCAGGACCACTACGCGGCAGCATTCTTCGGGGCCGCGACCCGATGTTATCTGAATATAAGTCTTTTGCATAATCTTCTATTCTTGGTTCATTCTTACGATGCGGGGATGGATTCTCCCCACCACTTTGATTAATTTTTCCGAGGCGGCCAGCACCTCGTCGATGGATTTGTAGGCATCGGGGGCCTCCTCGGTGGAGCCGCCCAACAGCGTGACACCCCGCTGCGCCAACTGCCGGTTGAGGGCGTAGCGGCTGAAGCTGTTCCGCGCATCCTGCCGCGACATCGCCCTTCCCGCCCCGTGACTGGCCGAGCAGAGGGCTTCCTCGCAGCCGAGACCGGTCACCAACAGTCCGGCGTCGGTCATATTGGCGGGGATGATGCCCAGTTCGCCTGCGTGCGCCGGGGTGGCGCCCTTGCGGTGTACGATCACCTCCGAGCCGTCGGTCAGCGTCTCCCGCCATGCGAAGTTGTGGTGGTTGCTCACGTTGGCTAACGGTTGCAGCCGCATCCCCTGCGCCACGTTCCGGTGTATCAGCTCGTGGCAGACCGCCGAGTACTCGCCGGCGATCTCCATACATCGCCAGTACATCTCGCCCTCCTCGCTGTCGAGGTCGAGCCACGCGAACGGTCCGGCCTCGCGGGGCAGCCGGCACTGCGCTTTGGCGATGGTCGTGAAGTGCTCGGCGATGGCTGCCCCGAGGCCCCGGCTGCCGGAGTGCGACAGGATGGCCGTATAGCTTCCCGCCGTTAACGTCAGCGGGTTGTCGGCACCTAAATGCACCTCGCAGATGTCGACGAAGTGGTTGCCGCCGCCGCTGGTGCCCAACTGCCGGATGGCCTTGTCCCTCAGCTTCTTGAGAACCGGGATGGTGCGCCACTCCTCGCGGTCGAAGAGCGGGTGGTACTGCTTGAACGGCAGCACGCCCTCCATTCCGAAGGCGGTGTTCTCCCACAGCGCCTTCTCGATTCGGCCGTGGTGGTCGCGGATGTGGCTACCGGGTGCATTGAGGAGGGTGAGCGACATACGGCAGCCGATGTCGAGGCCCACGGCGTAGGGGAGCACGGCGTTGCGGGTGGCTAATACGCCGCCCACGGGAAGTCCGTAGCCCGCGTGCGCGTCAGGCATCAGTGCGCCCGCCACGGTGACGGGCAGCCGCATGGCGGTCTCCATCTGCCGGAATGCCAGCGGGTCGATGAGGTCGCGTCCGAACACGGCGTAGGGGAGGGGACTCTCCCGCAGTTCGTGATAGTGCACGGTCGTCTCTTCCGGCGACAGCAATTCCGCTAACGCCCGCCAGCGCGGGTTTTGGTGTTGTTTGTATTGCTCGGGGTGCGCCACGAAGTCCTGCAGCAGCGACAAGATCTGTTCGTCGGTGAGGTGTTTGCCCTCCTGCTTCACGAACTCTAACATCCGGCTGCGGAGCACATTGTCGGTGACCCCCATTTTGGTCAGTTCTTTCTTTAAATTGCCCATTATTCTTGATATTGGCTGTGTTCGCGATTGGCCATTCGCTTTTGGCTATTGGTCATTCACTTTTAGCCTGATTATTGACACAGAAAAGCATTACCTGTGTCGGTTAAAAATAATAAATGCTAAAACCGGCGAACACGTTCAATGTTCGCCACAATATCTGTAACAGCTTGATACAGAATTGTTTTTATCGGATGTTGTCAATCTTTATACTCATCGTTGCGCTCCTTTCTTCTTGAAATCAGGGGTTCAACTTTCGGGCGGCAAAAATACGATTTTTTGTGAATGGTGAATGGTGAATGGTGAATAGTGAATGGTGAATAGTGAATGGTGAATAGTGAATGGTGAATAGTGAATGGTGAATAGTGAATGGTGATTAGTGAGAAG
>ONQE01000141.1 GCA_900319925.1 uncultured Bacteroidales bacterium
CACGGCCATTTGATATGTGCCCGCGGGAACCGTGATGTTGCCGCTGAACTGGAAGTTGAAGTAGCTCATCGAGTTCAGCGAGATGCTTGATTGGCCGATGACCTGCGCTTCGGCATTGTTGGCGTTGAGCAAAGCCAACTTGAGGAGACCGTTAAAGGCGCTGGATCCGGTATTCGCCACGTTCACCTCCACCGAAACGGACTGGTTCTGCTGCATCGGATTGGGGGTGTAGGTGAAGTCGGAATAGACGTGGAGGTCTGTGATGGTCACCGGCGGGTTGGGGTCGGATTCAGAACATACGTAGGGGAAAATGGCGTTGGTGAGATCCATATCCCAGGAGTCGGAGTAGGTCGTCCAATCACCATCGTAATACTCCCAACCTGTGTTGGCGCCGGTGCCGTCCGTGGTTGTCACCAAACCAAAATAGCTCGTAGCATTGGTGACATCCAATCCAGCAAAGAAGTTTCCGCTGACGTTGATCGGAGTGGTGAAGACGCATTCGTATTCGGAACTGGTGTTCGTGTTGTTGGATATTTCGCTGAGCGTTACAGTCTTGCTTCCGAGCACCGCTCCTGGGGTTCCGTTGTTGTCAGCCCATACTTTGAAGACGACGCTGCCGTTGGTGCCGTCCATTGCGCCAATCGTGATTTTGATTTTTTCGACGGTTCCATTGCCGGAATGGGTGAAGTAGTCCGCTTTGGCTTCGTCCCCATAGACGTTACTGCCTGCAAGGTAGCCGCCACCATCGGCGGTATAAACGGCAGGCGTGCCCGGGAGCGGATAGTGCAGGTAGGCGCATCCGGTGGTGTCGGTGGGGTCGGGCGGGGTGGAACCGCCGGCGACTGTGACCGAGACGGGGTTGGGGTAGCCGGCACCGGTGCCCACAAGCGTCCACGTGCTCTCGCCGCTGGCTTGGGATAGGACCGCCATCTGATAGGTGCCTGCCGGAACGGTGATCGTGCCGCTGTACTGCAGCGGGGCATACATCATCGAGCTGATAGAACCGCTCAGCTGTCCGATAACCTGAGCCTCCATGTTGTTGGCAGTAAGCAACGCTAACTTGATGGTTCCCGTGAAATCGGTGGAGGCGGCATTGCCCACGCTCACTTCGACCGTGGCAGCTTGGTTTTGCTGCAGAGGATTGGGGGTGTAGGAGTAGTTGGAATAGACTACGAGATTCGTGTTACTGGTCGGGTCGGGAGTGGTTGCCTCGCATACGTACGGGAAGATGGCGTTGGTGAGGGCCATCTGCCAGGAACTGGCGCTGTTGTAGGGAGACCACTCGCCGGAACTCGACATTTCCCAGCCGGTGTTGGCGGCGGTTCCTGCCTGGGTGGTCATCAGGGCCACCGGACTGATTGCATTGGAGATATCAATGCCGGCAAAGAAGTTCCCGGTGATGGGGACGGGGCTGTCGAAGACGCATTCGTAGTCGCCGTTATTGTTCATCGCCGTGGTGTATATCGAACTGAGGTTGACCGTCTTGCCGCCGATTACGTTGCCGGGGACACCGTTGTTGTCTGCCCATACGGTGAAGGCGACGCTGCCGTTGACGCCGTCAAGTGCACCGAATGTGACTTTGATTTTCTCAATGCTGCCGTTGCCGGTATGGGTGAAGAAGTCGGCCTTGGCCAGGTCGCCGTAGTAGTTGGAGCCCGAAAGGTAGCCGCCGCCGCTCTGCAGGACGTAGAGGTCGGGCGTTCCGGGCAGCGGATAATGCAGGTATTCACAGTTGCCGGGGTTCGGCGGAGTGCTGCCGCCATTCGGCACAGCGCCGAATATGGCGGTCTGGTCGTATGAATAGTCGTAGTTGCCACCGCCGGCACCGCCTGGACCGGGAGTCAAGTTGGAGATGGAAAAATATCCGTCATACCAACCTCCCCAACCCCAGTTGAAGTGGAAGTTGTTGGAGTTGTCGTAGCCGTCGCAGATGAAGCAGTGCCCGCCCTGCTGACCTTGGTCGTTGCCGTCATAAATCAAGGGGTGGGAGTTGTCCAAATCGCTCTTCAACATGGAAATCCATTGCGCATCGGAATAACTCGCCCTGGCCTTCCCGATGAGGGATGGCGAATAGCTGAAATAGGTTCTCAATGCTTTTTCCGCAGTGGGATAATTGGGATAAGTGCTGGCCACTTCGACGTCCGTAGTCCATGCTCCTGCGAAAGACGGGGTGTAGTGCATGTTGACGGCTACGCCGCAATGGTACATGAGCGTGGCCACGGCGTTCTGCTGGGCGGCGGTTCCCGAATTGGGGTAGGGGTAGCTGTTGAGCATGTTCGCCCAGTCGTAGGTGGTGGCCCCGAAGTTGGCGGACAGAGTGCCGTAATTGTACGTTCCGTCGTTGCAGAGATAGGAGTAGCTTCCTGTGCCCGTGGTGGGCCAGTTGTAGTATTTCATAAGCTGCGCCATGGCCGTGGCCACGCAGCCCACGATGGTCTTTTCGGTGCCGGTGCCGGGACAGAGGTTGTTGAAAGGAGCATCCTGATTCCACGTGGTGGAGATGAGCGGGCTGACGGTCGTGAGGGACTTTGGCTCAGGCAGGTTGCCGGAGCGAAGAGTGCTCCATTCTTCGGCAATCTCAGCGGTCGCCACCGCCCCGTTCTGTATCGCCGCGCCGATGGTGCCGTCATAGTAACCTAACCAGGAACGGACGTTGGCGGGCAGTTCGCCGCCGATGCCGTTGGTCGTGCTGGAATAGCCGAGGATCGGGGTGGCGCAATCGTCGCCCGAAACCATCACGAAACCGGGACCGTTCACATTGTTGAAGATGTAGAAATGCTCCACCCCGACGCTTTGGGACAACTCCTCAAAGACAGGCAGGGCTTGTCCGGGGAAATTCAGCCGCCAGAACGTTTGCGCGAGGCTTCTGGCTTCCGTCGGATCGACAGGTGAGGACCACGCCAAATTGGAGATGACGAGAATCGAAATTAAAGATAAAAAAAATCTCGTTTTATTCATAACTGTCAAATTGTTAATATATTATACTCTTTTTTTTATTGCCATTCAACATACAGTTTTCAGCTTATTCCACTTGATTATACTAAAGCGCAAAAATACATAATATATTTTTATACCGTTCTCCATTTGTTTAAAAAAATGTACTTTTGCATCCCGAAAGAAGGATTGTGACCGTCTCATTTCCCCGCTGAGGTCCATTACGGTGGTTTTCATAGGGTATATGGTTTTCCGACGGACCGATGATGAAAAAACGAATCTCATAAACAGATGCTTTTTCCGTCTGATATTTTGTAGAATATGAAAAAATGAATATGGAAAAGAAAAAGAAAAGTTTCCCTCTGGAAGCAACTTCTTGTCAGCATCATAGGAACTGCTATAGGCGTGGGTTTGACCTTTGCCGTCAACAACTGGATGGATAACCGCAAAAAGGAGGAAGCGCAACGGCTGATGGCCATCATGGTGATTCATGACATCGATGAATCGATTAACACATTGAAAACCTTGAAGGAGCAAATGGAAACGATGTACAATGCGACGTTGTATGTCCGAGAACATATCGACCAGCTGGACTCCGTGCCGAATGACACACTGAGCTTGGTGCTTTCATTCATTGTAGATAATGGAGAAGAATTCCGTTTCGACAATTCAAAGGAGAAAATCTTCCATAGCAGTCCTGACACATGGCAAAACTTAGGATGCATGAAGTTTATTGATAACGTGCAGTCTTGTTATTATAACCGACAGACGTTCCAAGACATGTATAACAATGCAACTCTTTGGCAAAGACCAGTATCTATAGAAGTGTATGAAGAACTGAATAATGACGACAGCGATTTGAGTCTGGAAGAAGTTTTGGATCAATACTATGCAAAACTGCGGATACTATTGAAGGAAAAATTGGAGGATGGACATGTGAAATATTATATTGACTGTACACCTAGTAAGTTAGGAAGTATTGCGAGTTTGATAAAATACTGGATTCAGGTGAACGACGAGAACAAATTTCTGATGAGCATCACCGATGAAGAGTTGGAAAACTATGTAAACAACATCAACACAAACGGATTTGCCGTATCAGAAAAAAGTATGATAGGAACATGGGAAATGTCTTCGACGGATGAAGTAAACCAGTTTGAATTCAGAAAAGACCATACTTATTCGTACGAGTCTATTGTCACCTCACCGGCAAACCTCAACTTCTCACAAGGAAAGCTAAAATATTTTTATAAAGTAACCGGGACATGGGAACTGAAAGGGGATTCGTTGATTGCAATTCCTGACAGCGTTGATTTTGAGGCGGATGCCAGCAACATGACCGTCCAGCCGGAAAAACAAGAGATGTTGGACAATTGGGTTCAGAATTATCAGGAAGAGTATTTGTCATACTTTCAGCAGAAACTCAAGGAAGACTATTTACGGCAAACATGGAGTGTCCGTCTTGATGCTTCGCGCGACAAGATGGAGATGAAGAAAGACAAAAAAACCGTGTATTTCAAGCGGGAGAAAGGAGGAGTGAAGCGGTAATGATGATTCATCTTGAGAATGTCAAAGAAATTTGGTACAATAATTTTATTTACCAACAATAATTTGAAAAAAACACGAGCCGTCACCCCAAACGATGACGGCTCTTTTCCTTATTCTCAGTCAGCAACGGCTTTCCGATTAACTGCTAACTACTAACTGCTAACTGCTAACTATTTCCGGACTTTCTTCACGAACTCCTCCACCTCCGGCACGCCGCCTTGATAGACGAGGTAGCCGTCGTAGGGCTCGCGCTTGGTGATTTCGTCGTTGATGGGAGTCAGCATCAGCTTCTTCACGTCCTCGCGCTTTTGGCCGCTCTCTTTGGTCAATCCCAACGCCCAGCCGAGTTTGATGTAGGAGCTCTCCGCCAGCATGTTGTCGGCGGGGATGATGCCGCGCGCCATCATGTCGCGGCCGGTGTCATATACGAACATGTGGGTGTAGCCCCAGATGGTCTGCACGCTCATGTACTGGTGCACGCCCGCGTCGGTGGCCCGCTGGATGGCGTCGAACATGTGCTTGTTGACGTGGCCCAAGCCGGTACCGTTCCACACGATGCCCTTGTAGCCGTTGTCGATCAAGGCGTCCAACACGTCGGGTTTCATGCCGGGATAGTAGTAGAGGATGGCCACGCGGTCGTCGAACGTCGGCACGATGCGGGTGACGTTCGGGTCGTTGAGGGCTAAGCTGCGCTTGTAGTCCTCGTAGTTGGTGATGACCTCCACCTTGCGGTGCTGCTCGCCGTGGCGACGGTGGTTATAGACCTCCTTGATGGGCTTCACGCCGTCCTTGCGGTTCACGGTCGCCAACGGCGTGTCGCCGATGGTGCGGAACGTGGAACGGTAGGAACTGTGCATCTTCCTCACACGGGTGCCGCGGTGCAGGAAACCGTAGTCGTCGCTGGTGGGCCCGAACATGCAGACCATCACCTCGGCGATGTCACCGTGACCTGCCGCCGTCATGGCGTGCATGAGGTTCAATGCCGCGTCGGAGCTCGGACGGTCGGAGCTCCGCTGCGAGCCGACCAACACCACCGGCATGGGGAGGTTCTGGCACATGTAGGTCAACGCGGTGGCGGTGTG
>ONQE01000002.1 GCA_900319925.1 uncultured Bacteroidales bacterium
CGGATGTTTGCCTTTGCGGTATCGACACTGCTGCTGAGATTGCTGATGTCCGTTCCCAGGCTGTTCACGGCATCACTCATTTCGTTGCGCACATTGTTCGCCGTGTCATGAAGCTGCGAGGTGATGGCCATAGGGTCAATGTTGTCCACATATTTTGCGTTCATGGCGTAAGGCACCGCCGTGAGGGGCATCTCTAACGTGCCAAGCTCAGTGCCATCCAGTTTCACCGTGGTCTCGATGCGGGCATTGCTCCACTGAATGCTGTTCCAGTCGGCGTTGGTCCCGTCAGGACCGATCTGCAGGGAGATGAGGCCGTTGAGGTTGGTGGTCACCGTCTTAGTTTCGGTATAGGCGGCCGTTGTGGCGTTTCCATTATAGATGTGTACCGTAACCTCTACAGATTTGTTGGGTACCAGTTTGTTCTCGGTGTCGCGCACCACAGCCTGGTAACTGATCTTGTCATTTTGTGCGAACATTGTCATTACGCAGCATAGCATCATGGCTATGAGGAGTAAAGCTTTTTTCATATTATTGGATTGTTTTATTTTATTATTTCTCGTTTAACTACTAACTGCTAACTACTAACTGCTAACTGCTAACTATTCCGGCCATTCGTTTTTCATCACGCAGCGTACGCTAATGGCGTCGTTCTGCCGGAGGATGAAAAACGGAGAATCACAATAATACTGGCATTGTGAAGCGATTGGGTATAGCGTTTCCACACCGCCAGTGACCTTATGGGCGATTGACCACCAATTTGTCTCCGTTCCCAAGCCCTCGAAACGGCTTAGTGTCGCGTTGTAGAAACCGGCAGGATAGGCCGTGAAACCAGTGCTGTTGGTGTTATTAAGCAGTGTTATCCAGCCGTCAGTGCTGTAGAGGGACTCCAACGGGTTGGTGAACAGGTCATCCATTTCCGCCTTGTCGGGGATGTGCCATTTCGTTGTCGGACAGATGCCCTGTACATAGCCGTCGGCGTCAGCTGTCAAGGAGCCATCCACATTCGCAGTCAGCGCGGTTTGCCACGTGTAGAGTAGTCCGTAAATTTCCGGCATTGCGGGGTGTGTCGCAGACGTGTAAACCATCGCGCCCTCCATAGGAGAACGGAGGTTCTGCCTTGTCCAGCAGTGGCCTGACACCGCCAGCACGTCATACTCGATGCCCGTGCTATAAGCGTCTGTCAGTTTCTCCGGACATACAATCAGGTAGAGTGTCCGGATAAGGTCGTAGTTGTAGATGCCGCCGTTCACGATATAGACGCTGTCCTTGTGCGTCCCGGTCTGCGCCGGCAGGTTAAAATGGTTCTCGGTGTAGGTTGTGTTGTAGGTGATGACGTCATAGACCGTGTCGCGCACCTTCTGTGCCTGTTCCACGCCCATGGAGAGTTCGTAGTCGCCCAAGGAGTTTTGTGTGAAAAAGGGCTGCCCGATAGAGACGCACAAATGCTCGCCGTCTGCACCGGCAGCCACGGTCGCCTGTACTTGTGCATTCAGTGTGGTCGCCATTACCATACAGCACAATAACAATACGATAGTAAGAAACTGTCTCATATTGATAAGTGTTTGATTGTCAATATATTTTAATTAACACTGCCTATTTGGCTCTTTTGCATTAAAAACGGCGAAAGTGCATAAAAAATTGACTGGTCGGGAATGTTAGAAGTAGAAGTTACGAACAGAGTTAGGGTTGTTATGAACAGGGTTATGAACCAGGGCGATTCCTTCATATCCGTTTTTTTCCTATTTTTGCACCCCCGAAAACCAACCCCACGATTATGAGAATCATTGACGGAAAAGAGTGTGCGCAGCAGGTGAAAGACCAGATTGCTGCGGAAGTTGCCGACATCAGAGCCAAAGGGCAGCGGCCGCCGAGGCTTGAGATATTCCTCGTGGGCGACCGCCCCGACAGCCTCGCCTACGTTCGCAGCAAGGACAAGACCTGCCGTGCGTTAGGGATGGATTGCGGGCTGCATCTTCTGCCCGACAGCACCTCCGAGAGCGACCTTACGGCCATGATCGACGACTGCAACCGGAACGACAATGTCGACGCCATCCTCATCCAGCTGCCCCTGCCCGACCACTACAACTCCGCGCGGGTGCTCGACCTTATCGACTACCGCAAGGATGCCGACGGCTTGCATCTGATGAACGTCGGGTTGCTGCACTTGGGTGAGCCATACGTGATGCCCTGCACTCCGAAAGGCATTATGACCTTGCTGGAAACCAACGATATAGAGGTGTCGGGTGAACATGTGGTGATGATCGGGCGCAGCCAGTTGGTGGGCGAGCCCACCGCGAAACTGCTCATCCACAACAACGCCACGGTCACGCTGTGCCACTCGCGCACCAAGAACCTGTCGGCGATAGCGCGGTTAGGCGACATTGTCATCACGGCGGCCGGCTGTCCCAACCTCCTGCAACCCACCGACTTCAAAGAGGGTGCGGTGCTCATCGACGTGGCCATGAACCGTGTGGATGGAAAGCTGCAGGGCGATGTCTATAGCGAGGCCACGCGGCCTGAGTTAGAGAAGCGCCTTCGCGCCTGCACCCCCGTGCCCGGCGGCGTCGGTCCCATGACCATTGCCATGCTGATGCAGAATGTGCTGGACATCTACAAGATTAGACACGGATTATAGAAATGTGATACCTATAAAAAGAGAGGGGACGGATCAGTATCCATCCCCTCTCTTTTTCTTATTCAGAGCTACTATTTCAGCAGCATCTGGTTGTATTTCCGTAAGGATTCCAGAATGTTGACCCGCACGTGGATGAAGTCGTCGGTGCCGGCCTCTTTGAGTGCGTCGATGCACTCGGTGGGGTTGCCGGCCACGAGGAACGGGGTATTCGGGAACTGTGCCTTGCACTGCTTGGCCGCTTCCACACCGAGGGTGGCGTACTCCTCGTCGGAGCTGCAGACCACGATGAGGTCGGGTTTCGCTTCGCCGGCGGCTTTCACGCCCTCTTCCACGGTGGCGAAACCGGCGGGTTCGACGATTTGGTAACCGGCGCAACCGAAGAAGTTGGTGATGAAGCCTGCACGTGCCTGGCGCATGGCCAAGTTACCGACCTTCATCAGGAACACGGACGGACGATGATGCTCTTTGGCGTATTTCTCGGTTTCGAGGCGCACCTCTTCGAATGCCATGGCGCCGCGGTAGGCTTTCAATCCTTCGCAGTCGTCTTTCTTAATGCGCTCGATCTTGTCGGCCATCGTCTCGTTGATGTTCGGGTATTGGTTGGTGCCGAGCAGGATGTAGCGGCGGGTGGCGATGTTCATGTCTCTTTTCTGGCAGCTGGCCTCGATGGCTTCGCGCATCGAGCCGTCCTCGATGACCTTCAGCGCACCGCCTTGTTGCTCCACGCTTTGGAAGAGCTTCCAGGCATTCTCCGCGATGGAGTTGGTGAGGTTCTCGACGTAATAGGAGCCGGCGGCGGGATCCACCACGCGGTCCATGAAGGCCTCTTCCTGAAGAATCACCTGCACGTTGCGGGAGATGCGGCGGGAGAACTCGTCGGATTCCTTGTAGGCCACGTCGAAGGGCTGCAGTGAGATGCTGTCGGAACCGCCGATGGCTGCCGACATACCCTCCGTGGTGCTGCGGAGCATATTGACGTACGGGTCGTAAAGGGTTTTATTCCAGGTGGATGCCACCGTGTTGATATGAATCTTGTACGCGCAGTCGCACTCGGGTTTGTATTGGGCCACCATGGTGGACCAGAGCAGGCGGGTGGCGCGCAGCTTGGCGATTTCCATGAAGTAGTTGGAGCCGACGGAGAGGGTGAGCTGCATTCGCGAGGCCACCTTCTCGGGCTTGATTCCCTTGCCGGTGCAGAAGGCGAGATACTCGTTGGCGAGGCTCAGGGTGTAGGCCAACTCTTGCACGATGGTCGCGCCGGCATTGTGCAGGGCAATGCCGTTCACGTTGATGACCTTGAAGTTCTTCATGCAGCCGTTCATCTCCAGAAGCTCGACGGCCTGTTGCATATCCTCTTCGGCGGATTTCCAGAACTTGTTGTGGCGCAGGCGATAGACCAGCGGGTCGAAGTTGAGGCTGCCGGAGACTTTCTCTTTGTCGAAATTGTGGGCTTCCACGAAGTTGACGAAACGTTTCATCAGGTCGAGGTAGCTCTTCACGTGGTTGAACTGCACGCCGTTGACGTTCAGGTCGATGTCCTTCAAAAGCGTTGCCAGAGCTTCATCGCTTTCCACATTGGCGGCGTTGAAGGCGATGCAGGTGGCGCCGCGCTTGAGGGCGTCCACCGCGATGGCGTTGGCCTTTGCGGGGTCGGCTTCCTCAATCTCCTGCACGATGTCCCAGTGATTGTCGCGGGCTTTGGTGCCGCGCGTGTAGGGGAACTCGTTCGGCATGGTCTTCAGGTAGTCGAGATCCTGCATGTTTTCGGCACGATAATAGGGCCGGACTTGGAATCCCTCGTCGGTGCGCCAGACCAGCTTCTTCTCATAGTCAGCGCCTTTCAGGTCTTTATTGATGGTGGCTTCCCACTGCTCCGTCGATACGGGCGGGAATTCGGTGAACAATTTTTCGTCAGTCATAATCCTTTTATATTTGAGCGGCAAAGATACATTTTTTTAGGTTACATCACAAATTGGGCAAAAACAGAAAACGCGCACATCGACGGCCTATCGCAAAACCCTCTTCAGATACTCCGTGGTGATGTCCACCGGCCGGTAAATGCAGTTCGTGAAGTTGTGGTCGTAGTACTCCAGTTCGTAGTATTCGCTGCCGTTCCAAAGCTGGTGGAAACGCTCACCGCAGGTGAAGGGTACGAGGCGGTCGCCGTTGCCTTGGATAATGCAGGCATTGCCGTGATACTTGGCGGAAGTCTCGAAGATGGGGAGATACAACGCGGTTTTGAGGTAGCGCCGACCGATGGCGATGCCGTTGGAGAGCACCAAGCTGTCGGGCGGATCGAGCGGGTTGAAGTCGATGCCGAAGAGATTGCCGCGGGCGATGTCGTCGCGCACTGAGGAGGAGGGAGCCAGCAGTGTCACCGCCTTGATGTCCTCGGGATGATTGCCCGCGACCATCGCTGCGACCACCGCACCCTGCGAGTGGCCGACGAGCGCGATGTCATCGACGAACCGCAGGTCTTGCGCGTAGGCCAGCACCTGTTCCAAATCCTCGATTTCGTTCGGAATGGTCATCTCGGAGAACCGGCCCTCGCTTTTGCCGTGACCGTTGAAGTCAAAGGCAAGCGTCGCAAAACCTGCTTTTTGCAGTTGGATTTCAATCCGTTTCATCAGCTCGAAATCGTGGTCGCAGTTCAATCCGTGGCACAACACCACCAGGTCGCAGCGTTGACCGGGCTCCAGTCGCGGCTTGTATAGTTGCGCCCAGAGCTTGCCCTTGCTTCCGTCAAGGGTTATCGTGTCATAACTGCCAGTGTGCGTGACGGGGAGGGACGCTCTGAAAGTATCGTACAGTTTCTTCTCTATCTTATACGACAACACTGTGCTGACCAGCACTTTGCCGTCCGGTCCGATGAGGTAGATCGACGGAATCCAGCGCACGCCGTACGCCTTGGCCACGTCCGACTGGTTCATCCGTTTCAGCTCGCTTACCTGTGTGTAGGGGACACCGGACTTGGCGATGTAGTCGGTCCATTTCTCCTTGTCCGTGTCGAAGGAGACCCCGAGGAACTCCACGCCGTCCTTGTGGAAGTTGTTGTAGAGCCGGATGATTTCGGGAAGGTCTTTGCGGCAATCAGGGCACCAGGAGGCCCAGAAGTCGATGACGACGTATTTACCTTTGGCGAATTCGCTGAATTTCACTGTCTTGCCATCGGGTGTCGGCAGTTGGAAATCCGGAGCGGGTGTACCCGGCTTGAGCATCTCCTGTGCGTAGGTTTCGTCAAAATCCAGCACCACTTGAGCGTTCGCACCCACGCAAAACGCCAGCAAGAACCAAATAATCGAAAGATGGAATAACTTGTTCATATTACTAAACTTATCTTTTAACCTTTAATCGTCTAATCGCTTGATCTTGTAACCCCCTCACATCCAACAAGAAACAAACATATTGAAAGAAAGCGACAAAAGTACCAAAAAATATCGTATCTTTGCACGCTTAAAAAATGTTAAATTGATGAACGAACATTTGTCTTCAGCAATCATGCCGCGCAGCAAGAAATCCCGCGCCCGTTACCGGGTGGCGGTGATTGGCAGCGGGAGTTGGGCGACGGCCATTGTGAAGATCATCTCGGTGAACTTGGAGCATATCCACTGGTGGGTGAGGCAGGAGGAAGTGGCGGAAAGCATCATGAAGTACGGCCATAATCCCAAATATCTCAGCTCCGTCTTCATCAATCCGGAAGACGTGAAGGTGAGCACAGACATCAAGAGCACGGTATCGCGGGCGGACTACGTCATCATCGTCACCCCGTCGGCCTATCTGCACAAGACGTTGGAACCGCTGAAGCGGTCGCAGCTTTCGAAAAAGAAGATCATCCTCGCGGTGAAGGGTATCGTGCCCGAGACCATGCAGCTCATCAGCGACTATATGCAGTCGCAGTTCAAAGTGCCTCTGGATCAGCTGTGTATCATCAGCGGACCTTCCCACGCCGAAGAGATTGCGCAGGAGAAGTTCACCTTCCTGACCGCTGCCTCCACGAATATGGAGTTGGCGGAGACCGTTGCGAAATTCTTCACCACTCGCTATTGCCGCACCTCCGTCTCCAGCGATGTGATGGGCGCGGAGCTCGCCATTGTGCTGAAAAACATCTACGCTCTCGGCGCGGGCATCTACAGCGGCCTCGGCTACGGCGACAACTTCATCGCCGCCTACGTGGCCAACAGCGTGAAGGAGATGAAGTACTTTGTATCTGAGGTTTACCCCAACGAAAACCGCCATATCTCCGACTCCGTCTATCTCGGCGACCTCCTCGTCACCGCCTATTCCACCTTCAGCCGCAACCGTCTGTTCGGCATTATGATCGGCCACGGACTGTCGGTGCGCGTCTCCCTTCTGGAGCTCCGCATGGTCTCCGAAGGCTACACCGCCTGCCGTTGCGTCCACGAAATCAACAAGAAAATCGGCGCTGACATCCCCATCGTGGAGACCATCTACGGCATTCTGTACGAAAACAACAATGTGTCGTCCGAGATGCAACGCATCGCCGAACATTTTGTGTGATGATTCGCTTCCTGACACATTCCGAAATCGATCCCGAAAAATGGAATCAGACTGTGCGCAATAGTCTGTCGCCCACTATTTTTGCCGCCTACGAGCTGTTGGATCTGCTCACGGGCGACGACACTTGGCACGCGCTCGTCGAGGATGACTACGAAACGGTGATGCCTCTCCCGACACGCAAAAAAGGAGTGTTAAAATATGTTTACACACCTTTCTTTGTGAGGCAAATGGGCATCTTTTCCCGTAAAAAGATGAGCTCCGACGATATTGAAGCCTTCTTGGCAGAAGTGTCGCGGTATTACATTCTCGCTGATCTTTTGATGAACGTCAACTCGACGCCCGCGAGCGGCGCGGAGCCGTTCTATTCGTACGCATTGTCGCTGCAACGTCCTTATGATGAGTTGTTTGCGGGCTATTCCAAAAATGCCCGGAAAAACCTCAAGACGGCTCAGCACAAACAGTGTCGGATTACGGTTCAGGAGGAGGCCATCTCGGACATTATCGATTTGTTCCGTCTGAACCGGGGGCGCGAGAAGAGTGTCCAGTACCATCCCCGGGACTATGACATCCTGCAACGCGTTTCCGAGAAGTTGCTGGACGACGGGTTGTTGGACATTTACGGAGTCCGCACCAGCGATGGCGAGCTGGCGGCCGGCGCGCTGTTCCCGCACGACTTCGACCGTCGCAACCTGATGTTTTCCGGCCGTGACAACCGGCTGTCGTTCTGCAAACCCATGTTCTACCTGATGGACGCCTACATCCGCGACCATGCGGAGTCGGACTGCATCGTCGAATGCTACACCAACAATCCCAATATGGCGGAGTTCTATCAAGGTTTCGGCAACGAGCGTTATGCTTACGGGTTTGTGCGGCTGTTCAAAAACCGCTTCTGGCAAATGGCGCTTTCCCCGAAGCTTTCCAAACTGTAACGATAAAAAAGCCGGTCGAACGCTGATTCGACCGGCTTTCTTTTCCATAGAGTAACTCTCTGTCGTCAATCCTTCAGACACCGTACCGAAGCGCCCGAGGACTTCTTCGTGATGGTGCTGTTGAAGGTGGAATAGGCGGTGCGCACCTGCCAGGTCTTCTTGTACTGGGTGGCGTTGTCCGTCGTGCTCCAAAAGACGGCCGAAACACCGAAGTATCTTGGGAATACGGGCATAAATCCAGGTGGTTGGATTATCAGTCCGGCGGGATAGGCCTCGAACCCGCTCGCATTGTTGGTCATCTGGTATTCACCGACATAGCACTCGCTGTTCGAGAGATTCCATCCCAAAGTGGAGGCCATGGCTTTGCCCACCTGGCCGGTAACTTGGTCGCAGTTGTAATTCGACCGGCTGGACAGGTAGAGCCTCAAGGTGTCCCATTCCGCATGCGAGGGGATGTGCCAGCCTGTCGGGCAGATGCCCTGTATGCCGGACGGCACACTGGTGGAGGAGGTGTCGCTATTCGCATAGACAGCACGCCAATTGTACAGATAGCCGTATGTGTACACGTATGTCATCGCATTGTCGGGATAGTAGCGGTACGGGATTTCATTGGAAAATTCGGTGGCAGTCACGGGGATATCGGTACCGTCGGGGAAGTGGGTGGTCCGCAAATTCTCCCGCATCCAGCATTGGTTGCCCAACTGGATGGTGGAGTAGCTGTTCCCATCATAGTCGGTAACCGTCGAAGCACCCATGCACGGCAATCCGTCGAGCCCGATATCCACCGTGGTCGTATAGAAGGACACCTCATTGCCATAGACCGTATCCGTAGCGGTGGTGACAAAAGCCCTCACATAGTAGGTGGTTGAGGGTTGCAGGCCGGACAGCGATTCCGTGAAGGTTCCGAAGATAATGCCGGCCGAGAGGCTGTTGTCGGCGAGCGTGGGGTTCGGGGTTGTTGCCCAGACAAGGCCCGCATTCGTCACGCTGGCCCCGCCGTTATGGGTGATCTCACCGCCCGCCTGCGCCGTGGTGGCGTAAATGCTCTTCACCGTGTTGGTGTAAACCGTGGGCGGGCAGGACACTGGAAGGTCGCGCACGCAACGCACGGAGAAGCCGCAATCCCCTGAATAGCTGTTTGAGGACATCATCTCGGAGCTGGTGTATTGGAGAATCATGGCTCTCGGGTTCCCGTTGTTGGTCGATGTGGCTGTCCAGAACTCCGCACTCGCCATTATGTTGTCGTAGCTCCCGTTATGGAACAATCCGGCCCCCCGGGCACTGAAACCGGTGTGGTTGATTTGGATTTTCTTCCCTTCGAAGCCGTGGTAGTAGGCCCCGAATGCGGAGCAGATTTCATATAGCTCCGGGGTGGTTTCATAATACTCCAAAAAGTTCCAATAGACAGTGGGGAGATCACACAGGGCGACCGCTACATTCTGCGAATAGCCGTTGCAGCGACAGGAGACTTGGCTGCCTACGTAACTGTTCAACTGGGTAAATTCCGCAGCACTGGGGACGTGCCAGCCGACGGGGCAGATGCCCTGCACGCCGGAAGGGTTGGCTTGCGACGGGGATGCGCCGCCCATCACGGCATACCAGTTGTACAGATACCCGTAGGTGGTGACGTTGTTGCTACTGCCGCCGGGCGAGTACCTTCCCGGGGTGTTCGCATTCCAGGTCAGCAGGGGAATCTCCGTGCCGTCGTTGTAATGCGTGGTCCGCAGGCTCTCCCGCATCCAGCACTGGTTGCCGATGCGCACCGTGTTATAGACGTTGCTGTCGTAGTCGAACACGACGGATGTTCCCGGACATATCTGGTTGAAAGGCTGTGGGTTGGGCGTAGCCGTCTGGAAAA
The DNA here is from genome assembly GCA_900319925.1 of uncultured Bacteroidales bacterium. Taxonomy (GTDB): domain Bacteria; phylum Bacteroidota; class Bacteroidia; order Bacteroidales; family WCHB1-69; genus F23-D06. The sequence continues at coordinate 9,941 of ONQE01000002.1, forward strand.
CCATATCCTCTCCGTAGCTCACCCCTTGGCTGTTCACAGCGTATGCCCGCACATGATAGGGCAGGCTCATATAGAGGTTCTCCATCGTGTAGGTGAAGTTATTGACGCCCATTCCCAAAGCAACATGGAAGTTGTTGATCGTCGGGTTGGGGTTGTACCCCCAGCAAAGTCCGTATTCGGATACAAAGGCGCCGCCGTCGGAGGTGACGATGCCGCCCGATGTCGCGGAAGTCAGCGTGACATCGGTCACGGGGTAGGTGGTCACCACCGGAGCGCTCGGTCCGGGCACCACGGAATCCGTCGTGATAAAGAGACGTTCTTCCCCATAAACGATTCCCTGCTCATTGATGGCGTATGCACGCACATAATATTCTGATTCGGGCGTGAGGTTGGTCAGCTGACAGGAAAACTCGCCTTCGCCTTCGCCGGAGACTTTGAAATCGTCTTCGGTAGTGGGTTCGGGGAAAATCCCCCAGCAGACTCCGCGTTCCGTCACGTTGCAGCCGCCCGTATTGACGACCATGCCATCCACGGTAGCGGACGTCGCCGTGATGTTGGAGACCTCTCCGGTGATGACCGAAGGAAACTGGCATGTGGTGGAGGCGGGGGCGTCGTAGTCTTGCAGGCATCTCACGGAGGTGGCATCCTGCCGTTGTGTGAGGTTCGCCCCTCCAATCCAATCCATATCATTACCGAGAAGGATGGCCGGTGTGACATATTTGTCGTGGGGCTCGTCGTAGATGAGGGAGGAGGTCATCAGCATCCCGTAGTGGCCGAGCCCCAGCTCATACAGGCCCCTGATTCCGCCGGCAGGGCAGAGGTTGAAGCCTGTGGCGTTGTTGGCCGTGGCGTCGTAGCCAGGGGTGCAACCCGCAGAGCAGGAATTCCATCCGAAATTGGAGGCGAGGGCCGTGGAGACGTGCCAGACATGGCTCGGCGGAATGGTACAGCGGTATTTGTCCAGGGCCGTTACGTAAGATTTCAGTCGGTACTGCTCGTCATTGGAAGGGACGTGCCAGCCGGCGGGACAAATGCCTCGCACCCCCGAAGGTATCGTGTTGCTGGGTTCTTCGCCGTTCATCGTGGCCGCCCAATTGTAGAGGTAACCGTATTGGGTCACGTTCGAGACGTTTTTCCCCGGCGGGTAGCAGTAGGGCAGGCTGTCGCTTTTGTCGGTCCAGTTCACACTCACTGGAATCGGGCTTCCGTCTGGGAAATGGGTGGTGCGGAGGTTCTCCCGCATCCAGCACTGTTCGCCAACCTTCACGGTGGAGTAGATATTCCCGTCGATGTCGGCCACGGCGGGCGCGTCCGGACAAACCAGGCTGTCCATCTGGTCCCAAGTGGTGGAGACGCTGAACTCTTCCCCGTAGGCCGTACCGACGGAGTTGGTGGCGTAGGCGCGGTAGTAGTAGAGGGTATGGAGGGTCAGTCCCGTAGCCTTGACCTTGAAGCTGCCCTTATCGCCACCTCCGGCAGCGGTGTGAGGCCCGTTGGCGGTGGGGTGCGGCTGTGTACTCCAGCATACGCCCTTCTCCATCACCCAAGAGTTGCCGTCGGTCATAAGGTCGCATCCTGCCATGAAGGTGGTATCCGTAAGGTTGTATGCGCGGGAGGTCTTCACCACGGGCAGACGCATACGTTTTTGATGGTAGGAGGGTTCGTCGCGTACGCAACGCACCGGCATGGCATTGTAGGGCGAATTGATGGCCCCGGTGGTTGGAGCGGTGGTGACTCCCGTGCTGGTGTTGGAGATGTACAGATTGCGTCGGTAATCGCCATACTTCGAAGTGCTCCACACTTTGGCATCGTAGCCGTGATAGTTGTTGTAAACGTTATGGTTGACACTTAAGGCGGACTCGCCCGTGGGCATGATGGACATCAAGGTTTTGTTGTTGGTGGTCGAGGCGTGCCCGGAGGCCGAGCAGCCATATCCGACGGCGCACGCATTGGTGTCGCCGTACCACCCTGATTGCCCGGCGAGCGCTTTGCCCACTGTCGCGGGGTTGCCGTTGCAGGAGTATTCGGGGCAGGTTTTCACGTAGTTGACCATTTTCTCCCACTCACCCATACTCGGCACGTGCCAGCCGGTCGGGCAGACACCCTGCACACCGGAAGGCACCGCATTGGAGGCGGAATTGCCGTTCATGACCGCGAACCAGTTGTAATGCAATCCAGTGTTTTCCTCGGTAAACCCTGGGTAAAAGAAGTTGTTAGAGAAAGGTCTGTAGCAATGCGGTATTCCGTCTTTGACACCGCCGCCCCACGAGATTTCCGTGCCGTCGCTGAAGTGGCGCACCCGCAGGTTCTCCCGCATCCAACACTGCTTGTCTATCTGCACCGTGTTGTAAACGTTGCCGTCGAAATCCACGACTTTGTGCAAGCCGCACAAAAAACCACCGTTCACGATGGAGTCTGTCTCCGTTGCCAAGGAATCCACCATCTCCTCCTGATTCAACACTTGGTTTTGGAGATTATTCAGCCGTGAATGAATAGAATCGTACACAGCGTTGGCTATCTGCTGTTCGACTTGGGCACTGGTGATGTAGGGAGGGTCATTGGTAAAGGCCGACACCTGGATGGGAAGGACCGGAATGTCGGGCCGGTTGTACAAATCGTTGTAGTTTCCGCTGAAGGCGCCCTCCTGCATCTCTTTCGCATAGAGGGCATACGGAACGCTGACCAACGGTTTTTCGTGGGTGATGGAGTAGTTTGTACCGCCATCAGGGTCGATTTCCGCTTTTAGGTAGAGTTGTTGCCCCCAATTGATGGTGGAGAATTGCGGAGTTCCCGGCGTATGCACACCATTGCCCACCACCAACGTTACAAGTCCGTTGACATTGGTAGTGGCCGTCTGGGTCTCCATATAGAGCAGCTGGTCGGTGTTGGCATTCCGGATGCTGGTCCGGACACCCACGGTGGTGTTGGACAGCACATTCCCGTTGTTCCGCACGACCATCTGGAGGGTGAACGCCTCTGGTGCCTGTGCCGCCAGCACAGAAACCACAAGCATCAGACCGAATAAGATACTGGCTTTTTTCATGGCAGTAGGCTTTAGTTTAGCACACAGCGAACTGACATGGCGTTGTTCTTGCCATAACCCGAGAACGGAACGTTGACTTGTGCGGAGTTATGGAGAATGCCGAACTGAAAGGCGTTGGTGTTGCCCACCTCCGTCGTACTCCAGAAGCAGGAGGAAGAGGCGAAGGCGCTGTAAATCCCGTTGTAATATCCTGAGGGCATTGCCGAGAAGCCGGAGGCGTTATTGTCCCACGGTTCATTGCCCACGGCGCAGGGTTCCGTGCTGCTCACCCACCCTGTAGTGGAAGCCAAAGCCTTGGCCACATTATCGTTGAAGCCACCGCAGACAGCTCCTTCGGCGGTATGCAGATAGTTTGACAGAATGTTCCATTCCGCCTCGGAAGGCAAATGCCAACCGGTCGGACAGATACCTTGCACTCCCGAGGGGTTGCTGCTGCTGGCGGACGTGCTGTTCATGGCCGCCGTCCAGTTATACAGCAATCCGTATGAATGCGTATTGGCACTCTGGTTGTTCGGATAATAGCAATATGGATTGACATAGTCCGTGGTGGAGCCCATCGGTATCGGCATTCCGTTGCTGAAGTGCGTGGTCCGCAAATTCTCCTTCATCCAGCATTGGGTTCCCAACTGAATTGTATGATACTCGTTTCCGTCGAAATCCGATACCTTGTAAATCCCGCACCGGAAACCGCCGTTTGCCAACGTATCCAAGGCATTCGTCAAGTTGCCGATGACCGTGGCTTGGGCATTCACCAAAGCATTCAGGCTGTCGATGGTATGGACATACGGCGAGAGCAAGCTGTCGATGAGGTAGTTCAGCCGGGCCTCGGTCAGGTAGTTGGCGTCGTTGTTGAAATAGGAGACGTTGGAGGGAATGACGGGAACATTCGGCTTGTTGGTCAAGTCGTTATAGTTGCCGCTGAACCCGTTGCCGGCTGTCTGCGCATGCAAGGCGTAGGGCACACTCACCAGCTGTTGCGTGCTGGTGACGGTGTAGTTCGTGCCGCCCTGAGGGTCGATCTCAGTGCGGAGATAGTTGCTGGCTGTGCCCCAGTGCACGGCGGACATGCTGCCCGCTTGGGGGTTTCCTTCGCCTATCTGCAGCGAGAGCACTCCATTGGCATCCGTCTGCCCGACAAAGGTCTCCGTGTACATGGCATCGCCAGTGGCACTGCCTTCCAAGATGCTGACGCGAACGCCCACGGTCTGACTGGTCACCAGCTGGTTGTTGCCGTTGCGCACCACTGCCTGGAACGAGAATTTATACGGCACCTGCCCCAAGCAGAGCAGGGTGCCGTATAGGAAAATTATCAATACACTTATTCTTTTCATAATGGAAATGTCTGGTTTATTCTTCGTTTTTCACACAGCGTATGGAAGCGCCAACGTGCATCTGTGCCGCTACCGGGGGTTGCGTGCTCAAGACAAAGTTGGCTCCGGTGGAAGAACTTTGGGTATATATCCGGCACATCCAAGGTCTTATAATCTGCTGACCACCGCTGGACACAATGGAGGCGGAGCTGGTATAGAAGTAGGCGTCTCTGCCCAAGCGGTTGGCCGCGCTGGAAATGGCTGCCGGTCGTGCGGAGAATCCGGTGGCGTTGTTGGAAGAAGGATCGTAACCCGGAGTGCACACTGCGGTCGAGGATAACCAATAGAGGGAGTCCGCCATGGCTTTGCTGATATTCGTGGTGGCGTTGTTGCAGAGATATTCCGGAGTGGCACGGACATAGCTTATGAGCGTGTTAATTTCGGCGTAGGAAGGCAGGTGCCAGCCGTCGGGACAGATACCCTGCACACCTGTCGGAGCGCTATTATTGGTATAGTTTTCCCCGTGCATCGCGGCGTTCCAGTTGTAGAGCAAACCGTAGGCTTCCACATTGTTGTCATTGCCGCCGGGATAGAAATAGTGGGCAGCCTCGACGTAGGTGGCGGAAGAGAACGGAATCTCCTCGCCGTCGGCGTAGTGCGTGGTCCGCAAGTTCTCCTTCATCCAGCATTGGTTGCCGATGAGCACCGTGCTGTAGAAGTTGCCGTCCGGGTCTTCCACACGCATCTGGCCGCAGCTGAGGTTTGTCAGCGTGTCGGTGGTGAACGTTAGTTGCTCACCGTAAACCGTACCCACGCTGTTGGTGGCGTAGGCGCGCACATAGTAGGTGGTGGCGTCATGCAACTGGGCGATACTGTGGGAGAAGGTGCCGAGACCGCTGCCGTCCACAGAGTAGGTGCTGTCCAATGTGGGATTCGGATACAGACCCCAGCAGAAGCCGCGGGCGGTCACGTCGGCGTAACCGTCGTCCGTCACGGAGCCGTTGAACAATGCCGATGCAGCGGTAACGCCGGTCACGGAGACAGTGTTGACCACAGGCAGTGTCGGCTCGGGCTCGTATCCGTCCTCTCTCGTGGTGAAGGTCCATTCCGCGCCGTAGGTCGTGCCTCTGGCGTTGGTGACGTATGCCCTGAAGTAGTAGGTGGTGGACGGGGTGAGACCGGTGAGCTTCACGTTGAAAGCGCCCATGCCGGAACCTGCACCCGCCACGCTACTGCTGGTGGTCGGATTCGGGGAGGTGGAGTAGCAAATGCCGTGGGAGTTCGAGCCGGGAACGCTGCCCAGGTCGAGCACGTTGCCGCCGCAAATGACGGTGGTGCTGTAGATGGAGCTGACTGTGCTGTCAGTCGTCACCACACCCGGCAGCAGGTTGCTCGTGGACATGGTGTGCACGTGCTTGACGCAGCGCACCGATGCCGCACGCTTACTTGCATTGCTGAGCATTGGCATCTGGCCTATCGTCTCCGAGGTGACGGTCGCGCCGTTGGCGGTGAACGTCTTCGTTATTCCGTCGCCGAAGAAATAGGCGGCGTTGCCGGGAACGGGACCCACGTTCTGTCCATAGACACCGTAAGGGCCGTTCTCCACATAGCCGGCCGGCTTGATGGAGAATCCGGTGGCATTGTTGTTCTCGGCATTCCAGCCGATGGCGCACTCCGTGGTGCTCGGTGCCCAATCCTCACGGGAGCAGATGGCCTTCACCACCTGAGAAGTTTCGTTGTTGCAGCGCAGCGTGTCCCATTGCGACAGGTAGTTGAACAGCGTGTTCCAATCATCGCTGGTAGGCATGCGCCATCCGGCGGGGCAGACACCCGGGATGGGGCCGACTGAGGAACTATTGATACTGTTCCTGAAAGAGGCCGCCGTGTAGGTGTAGAGATAGCCATATTTGCTCACATTGGCCTGATCAAGGTTGGGATAGAGGTATCCTTCCGGCAGGGCGGCCAGGCCCTCCAGACTTTCAATCAACGGGATGGCCACACCGTTGGCGTAGTGCGTGGAGCGGATGTTCTCGCGCAGCCAGCACTGGGTTCCGACCTGCACCGTGTTGTACTCATTGCCGTCAAAGTCGGTCACTTTGGGCAGGTCCGGACAGGTAAACGGTAACACCGTGTCTATCGGGTTAACAGGATCCGGAGTCACCGTGGTGTCCGTACCGGGTTGGGTGGTGTCGGCCGGCATCATCGCTCTGAGGGCGTCGATCTCAGCCTGCATGGCATTCAGCCGTGCGATAATGTCGCAGAACTGGATGCTGTCGCAGCCGGTGTTGTTCACATAATGCGCATCGTTGGTGAAAGCGCCCACATTCGTCGGCACCGTCGGCAGCGCGGCGCTGGTGATATAGCCCGCATCGTTCGTGAAGGTGCTCACATTTGTGGGCACGGTCGGAATCGTCGGCTTGTTGGTCAGGTCGTTGTAGTCCCCGCTGAAAAGCACCGGTTTGTCAGTTAGGTCGTTGTAGCTCTTGTCCCACGCATTGAACTGGGGGTCGGTTTCCGTGTAACCCGTGAGGTATCCGGCATCGTTGGTGAAAGCGCTCACATTCGTAGGCACGGTGGGGATCTCGGGTTTGTCGGTTAGGTCGTTATAGCTCTTGTCCCACGCATTGAACTGGGGGTCGGTTTCCGTGTACCCCGTAAGGTATCCGGCATCGTTGGTAAAAGCGCTCACATTCGTGGGCACGGTGGGGATTTCAGGTTTGTCGGTCAGGTCGTTGTAGCTCTTGTCCCACGCATTGAACTGCGGGTCGGTTTCCGTGTACCCCGTGATATATCCGGCATCGTTGGTGAAAGCGCTCACATTCGAGGGCACGGTGGGAATCTCCGGCTTGTTAGTCAAGGAGTTGTAGTTGCCGTCAAAGCCGGCGGGCAGCTTCACGAAGCTGCCGCCCGTGAGGAACAGCGTGTCGTTGCTGATGCTCAACACCTGTTGTTCGGTGTAGGAGGTCAGGTATCCGGCATCGTTGGTGAAAGCGCTCACATTCGTGGGTACCGTCGGAATGGTCGGCTTGTTGGTCAGGTCGTTGTAGTCCCCGCTGAAAAGCACCGGCTTGTCGGTCAAGTCGTTGTAGCTTTTATCCCAGGCGTTGAACTGCGGGTCGGTCTCCGTATAGCCTGTGAGGTATCCGGCGTCGTTGGTGAAGGCGCTCACATTGGTCGGCACCGTCGGGATGTCGCTCTGTGTGGCCACGCCCGCTTGCGTCAAGGCGGACATCACGGCCGGCATCGTTGTGGCGTTCAAGTAGTCTGTAATCTCGCCGCTGAAACCATTGCCCGCCTCTTTGGCGTACAAGGCGTATGGCACACTCAGCAGTTGTTGCACGCTGACCACCGAGTAGTTGTTACCACCGTCGGGGTCCGTCTCGGTTTTCAGGAACCAGGGACCGTCTGCCCAGTTGAGGTTGGCGAAGGTGCCCTGTTGCACCGTGCCGCCGCCGACTTCCACCGTCAGCAGGCCATTTGCATTGGTGGTGGCGGTATGGGTCTCCACGTAGAGCGCATCGCCCGTCGTGCTGCCCTGCAGGATGCTCACCCGCACGCCTACCTGTGCGTTGATAATCAATTGGTTGCTTCCATTGCGAACCACCGCCTGAAAGCTGAACTTTTCGGGTGCTTGGGCGAACAAACTCACCACAGCAACCATCATAATGACAAATAAAAGGTATATTTTCTTCATATTTTATGGTTTAATGTTTAGGGTTTAATGTTTAATGTTTAGGGTTTAATGTTTAATGTTTAGGGTTGAGGGTTTAAGGATAATGACATGTCCTTCATTCCTTAAACCTTAACCCCCCAACCTTCAACTATTTTCTCACGACTTTGAATGTTTTGAGTGTCCGTTTTCCGTCGCGGAGCTCTAAGAAGTAGGTTCCGGTGGCATACTGGCCGATTTGGAAGGTGGTAAGGTCTCCCGTGACCGGGATGACTTGCAGAAGTCTGCCCCTGCTGTCGAACAGGTGGGCCTGCAATCCGTCGTCGGTCAGTTCGAAGCCGTTGAGCTGCAGGCGGGCTTGATTCTCCGTGGGGTTGGGATAGACTACGGCATCGAGCACGATTTGCGGGTAATCGTCCACGCCCACCGCCTGGATTTCGTAGGGCTGTTGTACACCCTCGGCTGCAGAGATGGAGCCGTTGCTGTTGGTCACGGTCTGTACGGCAATCTGTCCGACCGTGTAGCTCACCGACCCCGCGGATGATTGGGCGTCACCCCCGACGGGCACAATAGCGCTCTGTGCCGCTCCGAACATAAAGAAGCCTATGCACAGGGCAATCAAAAGGAAATGTTGTCTTTTCATACGCTTTATTTTTTATAGAATTACATACATAATAATGAACGCTGCAAAGGTATAAAATTTTTGATAAAAAAAACACGGTGTTTCTGAAATAAACATTTCAAAAACACCGTGTTTTTTATCTCGCCGTAACGGGCTTAGTATCGATAGGCATCTGTTTTGTACGGGCCTTCGACTTTAACGCCGATGTAGTCGGCCTGCTTCTGCGTGAGCTTTGTCAGCTTGACGCCGATCTTGCCTAAGTGCAGGCGGGCGACCTCCTCGTCCAAATGTTTCGGCAGGTTATAAACCCCGACCTTGTAGTCGTGCTGCCAAAGGTCGAGCTGGGCCATCACTTGGTTGGTGAAGGAGTTGCTCATCACGAAAGAGGGATGTCCGGTGGCGCAGCCCAGGTTCACGAGGCGGCCTTCCGCCAGGATGAAGATGGAGTGTCCGTCGGGGAAAATGTACTCATCGACCTGCGGCTTGATGTTCCGTTTGGTGATGTTCGCCTGGCTTTCGAATGCGCTGACCTGTATCTCGTTGTCGAAGTGGCCAATGTTGCAGACGATGGACTGGTCTTTCATCTTGTTGAGGTGATCCACGGTGATGACGTCGCAGTTGCCGGTGCAGGTGACGTAGATGTTGCCTTCGTCGAGGGCGTCCTCCACGGTCTTGACTTCGAAGCCCTCCATTGCGGCCTGCAGCGCGCAGATGGGATCGACCTCGGTGACGATGACGCGGGCGCCGTAGGAGCGCATGGCCTGTGCGCAGCCCTTGCCCACATCGCCGTAGCCGCACACCACGACGACCTTGCCGGCCACCATCACGTCGGTGGCGCGCTTGATGCCGTCGGCCAACGACTCGCGGCAGCCGTACTTGTTGTCGAACTTGGACTTCGTCACGGAATCGTTGACGTTGATGGCGGGGAAGAGCAGCTCGCCGCGCTCCATCATCTGGTAGAGGCGGTGCACGCCGGTGGTCGTCTCTTCGGAGACACCCTTGATGTCAGCCAGCATATTGTGCCAATGACGGGGATCCTCTTTCAGCACCTGTTTCAGCGTGTTGAAAATCACGGCCTGTTCGTGGGATTCGGGCGTGGCGTCGAGAACGGTCGGGTCATCTTCGGCCTTGCAACCGAGGTGGATGAGCAGGGTGGCGTCACCGCCGTCATCGACAATGAGTTGCGGTCCTTTGCCGCCGGGGAACGAGAGGGCGTTCACCGTGCACCACCAGTAGTCTTCCAACGACTCGCCTTTCCATGCGAAGACGGAGACCCCGTTGTCGGCGATGGCGGCGGCGGCGTGGTCCTGCGTGGAGAAGATGTTACAGCTGCACCAGCGCACTTCCGCGCCGAGGTGTGTCAGCGTCTCGATCAGCACGGCCGTTTGGATGGTCATGTGCAGCGATCCCATGATGCGCACACCCCTCAACGGCTGGCTGTCGCCGTATTTCTCGCGGATGGCCAGCAAACCCGGCATCTCCTTTTGGGAAACATCAATGTCTTTGTGTCCCCACTCCGCCAACCCCATGTCGGCAATTTTGTATTTTAAGTTATTGTCTATCATAATATTATAGTTTAATGCTAAAAACAAATTTCAAGGGCGCAAAGGTAACAAATATTCGGACTTTGGGGTTCCCTTATAAATATTGTATGAGAAATCTACCGCTTTTTTTGTACTTTTGCCGCTCCATTAGCCGTTAAGTATGAAAAAGCATATCCATTGTGTTACTGTCGTTTGCGCATTACTGCTGCTCTCCCTTTTCACGGGCCTCCGCAGTCCGGACCCCAACATCAACGTCCTCGACCGGTTGACGCTGGAGGAAAAGATTGCCCAATTGCTGATTCTCCGCGTGAATAGTACGGATAACGAACAGTATAACAAGGAGTTAGTAGAGTTAGTGGCGCGCGTGCAGCCCGGCGGCGTCTGCTTTTTCAAAGGCAATCCCACTCCGGAAGCTATGCTCACCAAACGGCTGCAGGCCGTCAGCAACGTACCCCTCTTCGTGGCCATCGACGGCGAATGGGGGCCTGCCATGCGCCTTGACAGCTGCGTGGCCTTCCCGCGCCAGATGACCCTCGGCGCCCTTTCCGAGGAAAACGACTCCTTGATCTACCAGATGGGACTTGAGGTGGCCGAACAGTGCAAGGCCGTCGGCATCAACCTCAACTTCGCTCCCTGTATCGACATCAACAACAATAGCCGCAACCCCGTGATTAACAGCCGCTCCTTCGGCGAGAACCGCGACAAGGTGTGCCGCAAGGCCGCCCTCTACATGCACGGGATGCAGGACGGTGGCATCGTTACCTCCCTCAAACACTTCCCCGGCCATGGCGACACCGAGAGCGACTCGCACCTCGCCCTGCCCACCATCCGCAAAAGCCGCATCGATCTCGACGAGATGGAACTCTACCCCTACCGCCAACTCATTAAGGAGAACCCCGACATGGTAATGGTCGCGCACCTCAACATCCCCGCTTTGGACTCTTCTGCCAATTCGGTGTCCACGCTGTCATACGCCATCGTCACTGACCTGCTCAAGAAAGAATTAGGATATAACGGCTTGATTATCACCGATGCTATGGAAATGAAAGGCGTGCGCAACCAGAACCGCTTCGAAGGCGATGTGGAAATCCGCGCCTTGCTGGCCGGCGCCGACATCCTGTTGCTCCCCGGCGAAACCGATTCCGTCATCGCCGCTATCAAACGGGCGGTGGAAGAGGGTGTCATATCCGAAGAACTCATCAATGAGCGGTGCTTACGCGTGCTACAGTTCAAGGAAAGCCGCGGTATCACGAACTACGCTTCCACCAACAGTGCAGAAATCAATAAATGGATGAACCGTTCGGAAGCGGTCTGGGTCAACCGCCAGATCGAGGAAAAAGCCCTCACGTTGCTGAAGAACGACGACGATATGCTGCCCTTGAATGCCAAAACTGCCGCAAACACGGCGTTTCTGTGTGTCGATCGCAAGGCTTACCAGAGCGAATACAAGCGAATTGTGGGCGAGTATAATCTTCCATATTATTATATGGATAAGAAGATTTCCTCCAAAGAGCAAACCAATATCCTCACCAAACTGGCCCCGTACAAACAAATCATCGTGGCTTTCGGTGGCTCCAATCAATTGGGCGGTTCCGGCTACGGCATCGACATGTCGTCGGTGCGGCTGCTCAACCGATTGGCCAAGGAGAAACAAGTGATTCTCATTCATTTAGGGAATCCATACGCACTCAACTACTTCGATTCGCTGACCAACTACCGCGCCGTCATCGACGCCTACCAGTTCACGCCATCCACCGTGGCGGCTGCGATGAAAGCCTGCTTCGGGCAGATTGTCTGCGAGGGCACGCTGCCCGTCAGCATCAACGAATATCCCGCCGGCAGCGGCATCCTGATGAACAAATCCGTCGAAAACTTCTCTGTTTTACCTGACAATATCACGCAGCAGCTCGACAAGATGCTGCAAGACGGCATCCAGAATCACATTTATCCGGGTTGCGAAGTCATCGCCCTGCACCACGGGCAGCCCATCTATCACAAGGCTTTCGGCTACCTCGACTACAACCAGCAGGACAAGGTGACGCCGCAGACGATGTACGACATCGCCTCGCTGACCAAGGTTGCAGCCACCACCTTGGCGGTCATGAAGTTATACGATAACGGGGAGATCCACCTGACGGACAGAATCGGCAAGTATCTGCCCTACCTGGCCGGCACCGACAAAGCGAGTCTCACGCTTGAGGAGCTGCTGACGCATACATCGGGGATGCCCGCCTTTATCCCGTTCTACAAGTCCATCCAAGGCAACGAAAAGTACCTCCGCACCAGCAAAAGCGAGAACTTCAACATCCAAGTGGCGGACAACCTCTATCTTCGCAATGACTATCCCGACACTATCCGCTACAGGGTGGCCCATTGTAAACTGAAAGAGAAAAAGTACGAATACAGCGACCTTAACTTCCTGTTGCTCAAAGATATGGTGGAGAACGTCACGATGCTGCCAATCGAGCAGTTCCTGGCCGAAACGTTCTACCAGCCGATGGGGTTGTCGCACACGTCGTTCAGACCGCTGCAGCACGGATTCCACAAGCAGGAGATCGCCCCGACGGAGAAAGACGAGACGTTCCGCAAGCAGTTGGTCCACGGTTACGTGCATGACCAGACCTCCGCGCTGATGCACGGCAACGCCGGCAACGCGGGTTTGTTCTCCACGGCGGAGGAAATCGCCGCCATCTTCTTGATGCTGCAGAACGGCGGCGTTTACGAAGGTACGCGCTATCTGTCAGAGAATACCGTGAAGGAGTTCACGAAGATGCATTCCCTGCACGGATGTCAAGTTCGCGGCTGCGGATTCCACACTCCGAAATCCTCCGGTGAATCCTCCATCGTGCCCACTGGCGCCTCTACCCACATTTTCGGTCACCAGGGTTTCACCGGCACCGTGGTCTGGTGCGACCCGAAAGAAGAGCTGATTTTCGTCTTCCTTTCCAACCGCGTCTGCCCCAACGCCGAGCCTAATAATCTGGCCAAGAGCGGAATACGATTGAAAGTGCACGATCTCATCTACCGAGGATTAAAACGCTAACCCTTTAACCGTATAACTTTGTAATCCAAATATGATACCAACAATATTACATATCGAAACCGCTACCGACGTATGTTCTGTGGCCTTGTCGCGAGGCGCGGAAGTCATCGGTCTGAAAGAGGAGGCCGGCGGCAACAACCACGCCAAGCACCTGCTGCCTTTTGTAGAGGAAGCGCTGAAGCAGGGCGGCTGCACCGTCAAGGACCTCGACGGTGTGGCGGTGAGCGTCGGCCCCGGCTCCTACACGGGCCTGCGCATCGGCGTATCGACCGCCAAGGGCATCGCCTACACCGCCGGAATCCCTGTAATGGCCATCGGCACGTTGGAGGGTATCGCGCAGGGAGCCAAAGCCTTATGGACGGGAAGCGACGACGTGCAACCGCAGATTGTCCCGATGATTGATGCCCGACGCATGGAGGTCTTCACCGCCCGCTACGATTTCGCGATGAATATGATGGAGGAGGTCTCCTCCAAAATTGTGGACGAGAACACTTTCGCGGAGCTTTTGGCCTCGCAGACGGTTGTCTTCTGCGGCAACGGGATGCCCAAGTGCCGCGAGCTCCTCTCCGCCAGTCCGAACGCCCGTTTTGTTGATGCCCCCGTCTCCGCGAAGAACTTGCTGCTCCCCGCCCTCAAGAAATGGCAAAACCAGGACTTCGAAGACGTAGCCTACTTCGAACCCTTCTACCTGAAGGAGTACGTGGCGGCCAAACCCGTGGTGAAAGGACTGAGGTAGTCAGCAGTTAGCAGTTAGTAGTTAGTAGTTAAGGGTAAAAAAGGAAACTTCTTCATTGAGCAGCCCCGTTAGGGGCAAGAGCTTGGTAGCCAGGGGTAAGGCGTGAGGAACGAACGCCGCAGCCCCTGGATAGAACGACAGACATAGAAAAACGAATATGGAAGTACACGAACCGATAAAAAGAGACCGCAACCTGAACATCACGGTCATTGCCGACGACTCCCGTGTCGGGAGGGTCGCGGTGGGCCATGGTGTGATGCTGGCTGAGGTGTTCCAAGCCTCGCTAACGGTCATGACGAACTTCGGGTTCGGATTCGGACTGCCCGAATCCCGCCATATTCCCGATGACAGTTGCTATCTGAAGGAGATCCGGGATACGGTTTCGGAGACGAAAAACAGCCAGGTTATCACGGACTATGTTTTTCCTGAAACCCTGTTCAAGTATGCCGAAGAGCACAACACGGCTATGTTTGTCATCGGGGTGGCCTACTACATGGAAGACCGTGCGGAGTGCCTTTTTACTGCGAAGAAAGCGCTCAAGTTCATCCGCCAGTCGCGATTTCCTGTGATGACCGTTACGGTGCCTCTTGAAAGTGTCACCGACTACAAAAACATCCTGCTTACCTTGGACATCGAGCGCCAGAACAAAGAAAAGGCGTTGTGGGCGGGCTATTTCAGCCGGTTCTACGGATCTGTCATCCACATTCTCTATCCGAAATACAAAGACGAGGGGTTGGTCAAGTTAGTGCGTGACAATGTGGATTTCGTGGAGAAGCTATACGCCAATCTGGAGATATCATACGATAAGTACCAAGTGCCATCGCAAAGCCATTTGGATGCATACGCCTTGACGGATACCCACGAGTCTGGTGCGTTGGTCATCATGATGACGCGCTACTATACGCTCGCCGACGTGCTGACGGGTCCCCGTGAGCGCAAAATCATCGGCAAGACAGCGATGCCGGTTTTGTGCATCAACCAGCGTGACGACCTGTATGTGTTGTGCACATAGGGGCGCGATACATCGCATTCGAGCTTGTCGAATCCCTGCCAAATTAAGGGCAAATTGGGGCGGGAAAAGATAAAATTTTTCGGCAACGGATTGTATGCCAAAAAAGTGTATTTTTGCCGCCGATTTTTTTAACCCCTAAAAATTAATGTATTATGGCAACAAGAATCAGATTACAAAGACGCGGTAAGAAGAACCAACCCTTCTACCACCTTGTAATTGCGGATGGTCGAGCACCCCGTGACGGACGATTCATCGAGGATCTGGGTACCTACAACCCCCTGACCAATCCCGCAACTCTCAACATCAATTTCGACAGAGCGCTGTATTGGTTAGAGGTGGGCGCCACTCCTTCTGACACAGCCCGTGCGATTCTCAAGCGCGAAGGTGTCTATTTGATGAAACACCTCAAAGGCGGTGTCGCCAAGGGCGCGTTCAGCGAGAACGAAGCCCAGCGCAAGTTCGAAGCCTGGAAGCAGGAGAAGAACTCCAAGCTGAAAGACGTCGAGAACGCCGAGCGCGAGGCCAAACGCAAAGTCGTGAAAGAGCGCCTTGCCGCCGAGACGAAAGTCCGCGAGGCTATCTCCGCGAAAGTGGCCGCCAAGGCTGCTGAAATCGCCGCCGCTCAGGCCAAGGCCGCCCAGGAAGCTGCTGAAGCCGCTGCCGCTGAGGCCGCTGCTGAAGAGGCTCCCGCCGCCGAAGCCGAACAACCGGCTGCCGAATAGTTTTTTCCGCCTCCATAATGGCAGACAAAAACTTCTACTACTTAGGCACACTAACGAAACCTTTCGGTCTGAAAGGCGAGTTGTGTGCCTTTTTTGATGTCGATGACTGCGAACGCTATCTCGACCTCCAGGCCGTTTTCATTGAGACAGACGGCGAAATGCTGCCCTATATGATTGAGAAACTGCAATATAAGGGTAACAACCAGTTCATCGTCAAGCTGCAGGAAGTCGGTATCGACAATGTGCGCGAGTTTGCGCAGACCGACCTCTACCTGCCCCTCTCCTCCCTGCCGAAACTTACCGGCAACCGTTTCTATTTTCACGAAGTCATCGGCTTCAAAGTGGTGGACGAGAAGTTGGGCGAGATCGGCATCTGCAAGGATTTTCTCGAACTGGCCAACAACCCGCTCATGCAGGTTGATCGCGACGGCACGGAAATCCTCATCCCCGCCTCCCAGCAGTTCGTCACCGACGTTGACTGCGAAAACAGGATTCTGCATGTCTCCACCCCCGAAGGATTGGTGGAACTTTATCTCGGACGTAATTAATAGCGTGTTCTTTTGTAAAGATTTTATATCTTTGCAAGGTCAAGTTATAAATATATTATTCTGATTATCAAAACATTAATATAAAAGAATATGCCTAAAATTTCCCAAAAAGGTGCAAGCATGCAGTCTTCCCCCATCCGGAAGCTCGTCCCCTTCTCCGATGCTGCCAAAAGTCGCGGCATTCACGTTTATCATCTGAACATCGGTCAACCCGACATCGAGACCCCGAAAGGTGCCCGCGACGCCGTGCGTAACGCCGATATTCCGGTGATTGCCTACAGCCACTCCGCCGGCAATCTCAGCTACCGCAAGAAATTGGTGGAATACTACCACAGCGTGGGTATTGAGGTCACCACCGATGAGATCATCGTCACCACCGGTGGCAGCGAAGGCCTCCTTTTCGCCTTCAACAGCTGTATGGATCCCGGCGACGAAATCATCATCCCGGAACCCTTCTACGCCAACTACAACGCCTTCGCCACGATGTGCGGCGTGGTGGTGAAACCTATCATCTCCACGATTGAGAACGGCTTTGCGCTCCCCTCCATCGAGGATTTCGAGAAGGTGATTACCCCGAAGACCAAGGCCATCATGATCTGCAACCCCAACAACCCCACCGGCTACCTCTACTCCAAGGAGGAGATCCTCAAGCTGGGTGAGATCGCCAAAAAGCACGACCTCTTCCTCTTCGCCGACGAAGTGTATCGCGAGTTCTGCTACGACGGCGTCAAGCACTTCTCCGTCATGGAGCTGACCGACATTGCCGACAACGTAGTGCTTTTGGACTCTGTGTCAAAGCGTTACAGTGCTTGTGGTGTGCGTGTGGGTGCTTTCATCACGCATAACAAGGAGGTCTATGCCACCGCTATGAAGATGGCCCAGGCCCGTTTGAGCCCGCCTTCTTACGGCCAGATTCTTGGTGAGGCCGCCGTTGACACCCCGAAGGTCTATTTCGACAGCGTCAACAAAGAGTATGTGGCTCGCCGCAACACCATCGTGAATGGCGTGAACGCCATCCCCGGCTGCTTCGTCCCGATGCCGAAGGGCGCCTTCTACTGCGTGGCCCGTCTGCCCATCGACGACTCCGACCGCTTCTGCCGCTGGCTGCTCGAAGACTTTAGCTACAAGGGTGCAACGGTGATGTTTGCCCCCGCCACGGGCTTCTATTCCAAGAAGGGACAAGGTGTTGACGAGGTGCGTATCAGCTACTGCCTCAACGTCTCTGACCTCGAGAAGGCCGTCGAGTGCCTCCGCGAAGCCCTCAAGGTCTATCCCGGCCGCACGAACTAATTTGGCCTTTGGGACCCGGAACCTTTGGACCGTAAACCCTTAACAATGATTATGAAACGTTTATCGTATATCGGAAAAGATGTAGCAGGCAGTCGTCTGCTGCATCTTTTTCTGCTTTTTGCTCTAACGGCAGTCGCCCTGCTCGCTTTGCCGCAACAGGCAGTGGCCCAAAAGACTAAGCCCGTTTACCAGACTGATTTTTCCAGCAAGGACTACGTGGACACCGCCGCGCCGATGATCTGGCTGGATGCGCACATGTCGTACCACATTCCGGTGGGTGCCCTGCGCACGATGTACAAGAACAACTTCGCCGTGGGACCGGGATTCACCTTCAAGTCGAGGAACAACTGGACCGTCGGGTTCCACGTTGACTATATGTTCAACGCCAAAATGCGTGACCCGGAATTCTTCAACGGCACCCTGGCCAATGACAATGGCATTATCATTGACGGCAACGGGTTGGTGTCACGTGGCGGCATCCAGGCGGAAGGCCGTTACTGGACCGTCCAGGCCGAGTTTGGCAAGATCATTCCCGTCGATCGTTGGAAGAACTCGGGTGTCTGGTTGCGTATCGGGGTCGGTTACTTCAGCCACCGTCTGCGCCTTGACGACTTCAGCCACCAGTATCCGCAGCTCGACGGCGACTACGTCAAGGGTTACGACCGGCGTTGCGGGGGATTTGTCCTCAACCAGTTCGTGGGTTACCATTTCGTGCGGAAAAACCGAATGCTGAACTTTACCGTCGGGTTGGAGTTCCACGAGATGTGGACCAAGCCGAACCGCAACTACATCTTCTTCGAAGGCCCCACCGACGATATGAAAGCCCAATTCAGCGGTCTTATCGGTTTCCGCGTCGGCTGGAACATCCCGCTGTACGAGCAAAAAACAACGACTACGTTTTATTATCGATAGACTTATGACCTATGACTTATGACGTATGACTTATGACGTATGACTTATGACGTATGACTTATGACTTATGACGTATGACTTATGACCTACATAGTATATTTTCCCCAAATCACAAGTCACAAGTCACAAGTCACAAATCACAAATCACAAATCACAAGTCACCAATCACAAGTCACCAATCACAAATCACTAATCACAAATTAAAGGAATGCGAGTGCTATACACAATAGGGATTTGGTTTTACGGGTTGGGTATCCGTATTGCCGCGCTGTTCAACGAGAAGGCGCGGTTGTGGGTGCGTGGCCGTAAGGACTTGCTTTCCGAGCTGGAACAAACCTTTGCCGGAAAGCAGTCTCCCGTGTGGGTGCATTGCGCTTCCCTGGGAGAATACGAGCAGGCCAAACCGCTCATCGAGAAGATTAAGCAGGAGCAGCCTGAAACTAAGATACTTACGACTTTCTTTTCACCGTCAGGCTATGCGCAGGCCCTAAAAAAACCGCTTGCTGACTACAATTTCTATTTGCCGTTGGATCTGCCTCGCAACGCAAGAAAGTTTCTCGACATTGTGCAGCCCCGAGCGGCCGTGTTCGTGAAATACGAGTTTTGGTACAATTATATGGATCAATTGCATCAAAAGTCCATACCTTTTTACTACATCAGCGCTATATTCCGTGAAAGCCAGCACTTTTTCAAGCCTTACGGGCGATGGTTTGCTACACAATTGCAGGCAGCCACGCATTTCTTCGTGCAGACGGAAAAATCGAAGCGGCTTCTGGAAAGCATTGACATAAAACAGGTTACCGTTTGCGGAGATACCCGTTTTGACCGCGTGAGTGCCATCGCCTCGAAAGTGCAGCCTTTCCCGTTTATGGAGACCTTCTGCCAAGGCCGGAAAATCATCGTGGCCGGCAGTACTTGGGGACCTGACGAGCAGCTGCTGGCACAATTATTGCAAGATTTCCCTGATTATAAACTGGTTGTCGCACCCCACGAAATCAGCAGAATCGAAGAGGTGAAAGAGACATTCCGCGCATATAAAACCGCCCTGTATTCCTCTATGAAAGAGGAACAGTTGTCCGATTGTCAAGTACTTCTTATCGACACTATCGGCATTTTGAGCCGACTGTACCAGTACAGCCATGTCTCCTACATCGGCGGAGCCTTCAAAACAGGACTGCACAACATTCTGGAAGCGGCGGTGTATGGCAAGCCGCTCTTCTTCGGTCCGCATTACGACCATTTCAACGAGGCGGTGACCTTAGTGGAGCGGAAAGGGGCCTTCTCGGTCAATTCCGCCGATGAAATGAAAGAAACCATGACGAAATTTGAGCAAAACAATGAATATTATACCCAAACCTGCGATATTTGCCAGCGATATGTGGCGGAAAATGCAGGGGCGGCGGACATTATATATCACCAAATAGGAAAATCAATAGAATATTTACATTAAAATCTTAAACAAATGGGTAAAGTATTAAAAACCGTTCTGATTATTGTGGGCGTCCTTATCGTTTTGGGTGCCATGTTAGTTTCACCGTACAACAAGATGGTGCAGAAAGACGAAGGCTGCTCCAAGGCTTGGGCCGATGTGGAGAATGCCTATCAACGCCGTATGGACCTGATTCCCAACTTGGTGAAGACTGTTCAGGGCGTCGCTGACTATGAGAAGGGCACCTTGACGGAAGTGATTGAAGCTCGTGCCAAGGCCACGTCCGTGCAGGTGGATCCGAGTAACCTCACCGAGGAGTCCATCGCCAAGTTCCAGGCCGCCCAGGATCAGCTGAGTTCCGCCTTGAGCCGCTTGATGGTCGTCGTGGAGCGCTATCCCGAGCTGAAAGCCAACCAGAACTTCTTGGAGTTGCAGGCTCAGTTGGAGGGTACGGAGAACCGTATCGCTGTGGAACGCGGCAAGTTCAACGAGACGGTGAACGACTATAACAGCTACATCCGCAGGTTCCCGAACAACATCATCGCTGGTATGTTCAACTTCGACAAGAAGGGTTACTTCAAGGCGACTGAGGGTGCTGACAAAGCCCCGGATGTGGAGTTCAACTTCAACTAATCCGTGATTGTTGCAGCGTTGAAACGTCTGATAACCATACTGATTGTCATCGCAGCCGTATGGTCCGGCGCGGCGAAGAATACGGACGGGATTCCTCCTGCCCCTAATCCGCCGCGCCTGGTCAACGACCTTGCCGGCATCCTCACTCCCGAGCAGATTCAGGAGAAGGAGAACCGGCTCGTGGCCTTCAACGACAGCACCACCAACGTCATTTGTGTGGTGACAGTCAATGATCTGGGTTACTATACCGCCGCAGAATTTGCCTACGAGATTGGTGAGCAGTGGGGTGTCCGTTCCACCGATGACAAACGCAACGGCGTGGTGTTGTTGCTGAAACCCCGCAACGAGACCTCCGGCGAAGTCTATATTGCGGTGGGGTACGACCTTGAGGCTGCCATCCCCGATGCCATAGCGAAACGCATCATCGAGACGAAAATGATGCCCGCCCTGCGCGAAGGGGACTACAATGCGGCCATCGACTCCGCGTTGGCGTATATCCTGCCGTTGGCGGCGGGCGAAATCAGCGTGGAGCGGTTGTACGACGATTCAGGATCCCTGGCGGAAGTGCTCCTCGGCCTCTTCTTCATCATCATTATAGTGGTGGTCGTCATCTCTTTCTCCAAAAAGCATCCCAACAGTTTTAGTGGCGGCAGTCACTACGACGGAGGTACCTTCTTCCCGCCCACCCACTACGGCGGCAACTGGTCCGACTTCGGCGGCGGCTTCGGTGGAGGCAGCTTCGGCGGTGGTGGCGGCTTTGGAGGCGGCGGCTTCGGCGGCTTCGGCGGCGGTGGCGGCTTCGGTGGAGGCGGCGCCGGCGGACGATTCTAATCACAATTCACTAATCACAAGTTACAAATGAACTATTACATCAAAAATGCAACGATAGTGAACGAAGGTGAGTCCTTTCCGGCTCACCTTTATATTAAAGATGGTATCATTGCCAAAATTGTCTGCGATGCTGAACTTTTTGATGCGGGCAATGCGCAGATTATTGATGCGCGGGGCAAATACGTGATTCCCGGGGTCATCGATGAGCATGTGCATTTCCGGGAACCGGGAATGACTGCCAAGGCTGACATTGGCAGTGAGAGCCGGGCGGCGGTGGCGGGCGGCGTCACCTCCTTTATGGAGATGCCCAACACGGTTCCGCAGACCACCACGCAAGCGTTGCTGCAGGATAAGTTCGACCTTGCCGCCGAGAAATCGTTGGCCAACTACTCGTTCTACATCGGCGCGACGAACGACAATCTGGACGAGATTGTAAAGACCGATCCTGCCACGGTATGCGGCGTGAAACTGTTTATGGGTTCCAGCACCGGCAATATGCTGGTGGATAAGGACTCCGTTTTGGAGACTCTTTTCCGCGAGTCGCCGTGCTTGATTGCCGCGCATTGTGAGGACGAGGAAATCATCAAACGGAACACGCAGCATTATAAAGAGTTAGCCGAACATCATGAAATAGTCCCGGATGCGAGCATCCACCCGCTTGTGCGCACGGAAGAGGCCTGCTACCGTTCCACAGAGAAGGCGGTGATGTTGGCGAAGAAAACAGGCGCGCGGTTGCACGTCATGCACATCTCCACCCGTTCGGAATTGTTGCTGTTCGATTCCACCATCCCGTTGGTTGACAGGAAGATAACCGCAGAGACCTGTCCTCACTACCTGCTGTTTGATGACCGTGACTACGCGCGGTTCGGCTTTGCCATCAAATGCAATCCGGCCATTAAGTCGTTGCAAGGCAAACTCGCGATTTGGAAGGGGGTCAAAGACGGCTACATCAGCACTATAGGCTCTGACCACGCCCCCCATCAGCGGGAAGAGAAGTTCACCGACAGCTACTTTACCGCTAAGTCCGGATTCCCGTCCATCCAGCACAACTTCGCGCTCATGGCCGATAATTTCAAACGTAACGGGCTGACTTTGGCTGATTTAGTTACACTGATGTGCCATAATCCCGCCACGCTGTACCGCATCGACTGTCGAGGCTTCATCCGGGAAGGTTACTTTGCCGATTTGGCTATCGTGGATACGGATGCCAACGAGTTGATTTCCAACGAGAAAGTCCATTACAAATGCGGTTGGACTCCATACGACGGGGTAGCCACGCATACGAAAGTCACCCATACGTTTGTCAATGGGAACTTAGTGTACGAAAACGGTCAGTTTAACGAAGAATTTCGTGGGGAACGGTTGCGATTCGAAGTGTAGGCATCGTGCAAAAGGCGTTCTTGCTTAACTTCAGCGGAGCCGCCCTATTGTTCTTATTCCTTGATTCGCAGCATCTTTCGCACTAATCGGTTCACCTCGTCGGAGATGTTCCAGAAGTAGCATATCCCGACGGAGGCGACCATTAAGACCGTGCTCTTCACGACAGCATCCACTATAGCATTGGCTTTTACGGAGAACGGCAGCTTCATAAACAGCGGGGCGATACCTTTCACCCAGCCGAAGTTCAGCACCAGCAGACCTAAGATGAGGGCGAGGACCTTGAGTTGCGCCATAGACAAGATGTTGATATCCATCTTTATACGTACGATGAGCAGCAGACAAAGGTAGAAGGTTAGGTAGGATAGAAGGTGCGACATCGCGGCACCATCCATGCCGAAGCGTGGAATAAGCAGCACGTTAAGCAAAACAGCCGTCACGGTTAGCATAATCGTGAACACCAGCGACCAATAGTAGTATTTGGAGTAGTTGAGGGCGCTGGAGCCGACAAACAACGTGGAATTGAAGAATTTTGCGAAACCGAGGATTAACACCACGCTCTTGCCTGCCTCATACATCTCGCCGTTGGGCAGCAGCAGAAACAGTGCGTCAAGGTTGATCCAGATGAAGAAGAAGATGAGCGCACTGGAGAGCATCAGATGCAAAGATACGGACTTACAAAGCGTTTCGGCTCGCTGAATGTCGTTGTTCTTGATGGATTCAGAGATTTCCGGCTGTACAATGGCATTCAACGACCGGTTCGGAATCTCCACCACCGTGGCGATGTAGTTGGCGATGGCGTAGATGCCTGTGAACGCGAGTCCCATGCCCGCGCTGACGAAAAAGGTGTTCAACAGTGGCATCACATTCGCGGTGACGGCGTTCAACAGCATGAAGAGCGTGTAAAAACCGAAATCCTTCAGCAGGGGCTTTGTAAGAACCTTAAAGTCTGGCTTGAACGAGATTTTACCCAACGTGAGCAGGTAGAAAAAGTCTACGAGGGCGGCGACAAAGTAGGTGATGCAGATTCCGATGACCAAACCGTCCAGGTTGATGACATTCCAGTAGCCATATAGCAGGTAGGTCAGTAGCAGTCCGACACGCACGCCCACCTCGCGCACGAATTTCGGTACCACGATACGCATCAGCACGTTGGCGTTGGCCTCGAACACTGTCTGGTAGAGCATGAACACCGAAAGGGGAAAGACGAACCGGTAGTAGTTGACGAAGAGTTCCGAGTTCTTCGAAAAAGTTTGGATGATGGTGCCTTCCAAGCATTTGGCTACGACGAAGAAGAGGAGGAACCCGACAATGGGGACGATCAATGTCCAGAAGAAAAAGCCGTGGTGTTTCTCGTTCTCGTCTTTGAAATAGGGGAAGAAACGGATGATGGAGGAGCTGGTGCCGAGTTGGGCGAAGCTGGCGAACAGAATGCCGGCGTCGATGAGCACGCGGTTGAGGCCGATCTCCTCTTGTGTCAGATATTTAGTGACGATGAAAAACGTGGTGAGAAAGCCAATGGCTATTCCCACGTAGTTGACAATCGTGCCTTTGATGCTCTGTTTGATGACGACACCCATAATTTTTCATGTTTCTCGGTAGAGAGACGTTGTGAGACGTCTTTACCTTCGGTGAAACGATTCCTATTCGAAAAACTATTTTTTCGGGATCTTCAGTTTTTGGCCGACTTGGAGGGCGTCCTTGTTCGCCAACTTGTTGTAGTCAGCGAGATAGTCCGCGGTGGTGCCGTAGCGGCGGGCGATGGACGAGAGCGTGTCGCCGCGTTGGATCGTGTATGAGGTGTAACTCATATGCTGTTGTACGGGCTTGATTTCGGGTTGCGGTTTGGCGGGGACAGGACCTCCGATGGTGTCGCTCGTCGTAGAGGTGGAATCCTTCGCGTTATTGTCGGCGATGACCTTGGAGGTGTCCTGGGCAGCGGGTTTCGCGTTCGGGTTGGGAACGGTCACTGTGGTGCCTTTCTTGACTAGCAGTCGTTGCCCCACGCGCAGGCTGGTGCTGCGCAAATGGTTCAGGGACTTGATTTTGCTGACCGTGGTTCCGTATTTGGAGGCAATTCTGCCTAGCGTTTCGCCTTTTCTCACGGTGTGGTATTTGTTCGGCGTTTTCTGCACAATCATCATACCGTCATCAGTCACAGTGCCGTTGGCCGCGATTTCGTTCAAGTTCTTGGTCGGGTTGAAGTAGGTGTCGTAGTTGTAATTCGGGATGGAGTCGGCCAAGGCGATGTAGTGCAAGATATCGTTTGAGCGTAACCGCACGGGCATCGGCTGGTTGAATGCCGGGACGATGTCCTTTTTGTACTGCGGGTTGAGGGATTTGATTTCGTCATAGCTGACATCCAGCACGTTGGCAATCTGCATAAAATGGGTCTCCTTGTGAATCATGATGGTGTCCACATCTAACGGGATGGAAATCTGTGCAGGCTGGATGCCGTAGAGATTGTGGTAGGTCATCATATACATCGCGCCGATGAAGGCAGGGAAGTAGTTCTGGGTTTCGCGGGGGAGGTAGTGACACACACTCCAGAAATCGGTCTTGCCGCCGGAGCGTTGGATAGCCTTGCGCACATTGCCCGCGCCGCAGTTATAAGCGGAGATGGCCAATCCCCAGTCACCGAAGATGTTGTAGAGATCGCGGAAATGACGGGCGGCGGCTTCCGTAGCCTTGTAGGGGTCGCGGCGGTCATCGACATACGAGGTGACCTCCAGTCCGTAGAGTTTGCCCGTGCCGTACATGAACTGCCAAATGCCTGTGGCACCGGCGGGGGAGACGGCTGTCGGGTTGAGCGCGGACTCGATGATCGTGATATAGACCAACTCCTCAGGCAGGTCGTACTTGTCGAAAATGGCTTTCATCCACGGGTAGTAGTACTGTGCCAGACCCAAGATTACGGAGGAGCTGCGTTGCCGTTGCACGGAGTAGAGTTCGATGAAACGCTTCACCTTGTCGTTGTAGGCCACCTGAATAGGGGTCTCGATAGCGCTTAACCGTTTGTACATCAGAGAGTCGTTGTGGTCGTATTTGGTCGTGTCATCCGTGAGTTTGGAAAGGACGGAGTTTTGGGAGGCGAGGTCTCGTTTCACGTACCAGACGTTCAGCAGCGAGTCCATCAGGCGAATCTCGTTACGGGTGAAAATCTCCAAGCTCTCTTGAGCGGCGTTTTCGGCGGCGATGGAAGCGGAGTCGGGCGTCACAGGCGAGTCCGCCTGCGCGACCAAGTTTCCCATCAATCCACATAATAAGGTTATAATCAGTATTTTATATCGCATATTTCAAAGATAAAGAATATATAACGTCCGTTCTGCTATTTTATTGTGTAGTTATTCCATTTCAGTTCTTTTCCTCCTTGGAATAGGGTGGTGACGGAGAGGATTCCCTCCTCGTCGTAGAGTTGCCAAATGCCCTCTTGGAGACCGTTTTCGTACTTGCCGGTCAGGCGGATATTGCCGTTTTCCCAATAGAGCACGTATTTTCCGTCCATCATATCGTCGGCGTACTGGATTTCGGAGGCCAATTTGCCGGGCTCGAACCAGGATTTCCACACCCCGTCGCGTAGTCCTCCGCTATAACGCCCTGTTTCGTAGGAGGTTCCGTTTCTGTACATCCAGACGCCCTCCTCGTAGCCGGCTTCGTACTGACCGGTTGTCAGGGCATTCCCTTCTTCGTCGTAATCGATGTAGCGGCCCTCCAAGTCGCCGTCCTCGTAGTTGGCCACGGTCATGGTGTCGCCGCTTGGGTAGAACCAGAGCCATTCGCCGATTTTCTGTCCTTTGCTGTTATAACTGCCGGTAATCTCGACAGTTTTGTCGGTGAAGTAGAAGTTCCACTCTCCGATAGGTTTCGAGTTTTTGTACTTGCCTTGCGAGCGCAGTTCGCCGGTGGGGTAGTACTCCTTCCACAGGCCCTGCCGCAGTCCGTTCAGGTCGGTGATGCCTTCGTAGCGGAGCCAGCCGTTCTCGAAGAGGTATCCGTTGGTGATTTTGCCGGTGGAGTCGAAGTCGCGGCGGATGCCGTCGGGGCGGCCGTTATAGTAGGTGGCGGCGATGGCCACCTGCCCGTTCGGATGGTAGGTGCGGCGTCGCTCCAGCTCCTTCGTCTCCTTGGCATCCTTCACTAACTGGTCGTTTTCGTACTTCTCCACGTAGAGGAAATCGCCGTTCTCGTCGTAATATTTGAAGAATCCGTGTTTCTTGCCGTTGAGGTATTGTGCCTCGACGCGCAGGTTGCCGTTATCCCAAAAGTATTTCCAGCTGCCCTGCTTGAGGCCGAATTTGTCGGTGCGGTTCACGACCTCGCGGCGGCTGCGGACCCCCCGGTAGTACTTGGTCACGGCCACCACCAAGCCCGTGTCGTTGAACTCCTTGGCCAAACCGTGCGGCAGCCCGTTGAGGTAGGGCACGGTTTTCCGCCAGATATGGTCGGTGGTATAAGTGTTCACACTGCCGACAATCGTGTCCTGTCGCCAGTGGGTTACCGTATATTCATCTTTCTGATAGACAGTTTGTTCACCGTCTTTTTTGTCTTCCTTGTAATGCACTTTCATGCGCACGGTGGCGTCGTCGTTGTAGAATGTCCAGAGACTGTCGAGGAGGAAATTCTTGCGGTTGCCCTCGGAGACGAGGACGCCCTTCTCGTTGTAGGACTTCCACCAGCCGTCGGGCTTGCCATCAACAATGCGGCCCTCGCTCGACTTCACGCCGTTGGGGTAGTAGAATATTTTGTAGTCATCAGGATATAAAAAAGTGGAGTCCTGGGCCTGGCAGAACGCCGTTCCCAGCAGGAGAATAAGCCCAAGAGTCCACTTTCTCATCATTCTCTATATTAAACTATCTTGTTCCGTCGAATTTCACAATGGTGATACGGGTGTTTATCGTACCCAAAATCTCGATTTCGTATTGAAGTTCGGCATGAACCGAATTGCCGGAAAACACCGCCGTTACACCCACATTCTTAATTTGCTCTTTAGTGGCATCATAAACATTGTTTTGGTAACCGATGCTCTGCAATAAGACATCAAGGTAATCCAACAGGCCGCTATTGGAGACATACTGATCCGAAGAGACAGCGTTGAGCGGAATCACGCTGTAGAGGAACAGTCCGTTAGTCAGCGGGTTAGTGAGGAATTGCATTTTTCCACTTTTGCTGTCGGTGGGGTTAGCATTCGGGATAATATCCGACGTGGAAAATTTAAAGAATTGGAAGTTACCGGTGTATGTTCCGGCATACTGGTTCTTGGTGGTGCAGCCGGTCAGCGCAATGACAGCTGCGATGGCGATAATGACTAATTTTTTCATTTTTTTTATGATTTAAAGTGATTCGATTCTAAGCGGCAAAGATACAAAAATATCAAACGTTAGACTGTTGACAAAAATAAAGATTAAAACACAGCATTTCAGAAAAAAATTTATCTTTGCCGCCAGATTACAAACCGATTAATAACCAAAAAAATTGAAAAAGATGAAAAAGGTATTATGCATCTGCGCAGTGGGTTTGTTGCTTGGTTTCTTCACCACCTCCTGCGACAAAAAATGTCAATGTAAAACCTATGTCAACGGTGCTCTTTCCACCACTGGCGATCCTTTTGAAGTTGAATCCGGCAAAAAATGCTCCGATTACAACAGCTCAGTCACGGTTTTGGGCATCACCACCGAAGTTAAATGTACAACTTCCATGTAATGCTTGACAGAAGAAAAGGAGCCCCTGCAAAGGGGCTTTTTTTTGTATCTTTGCCGACTGAAATTCGAACGTTATGACCATCAATATCATCACCTTGGGATGTTCCAAGAACATTGTGGATTCGGAAGTTATGGCCGCGCAGCTTCACCGAAACGGGCATGAACTTTACTACGAGAGTGCGCAGAAAAGCGATGTCGTGATTATCAACACGTGCAGCTTCATCCACGATGCGCGGGAGGAGTCCGTGAATGAAATCCTGCAACAGATTGAGCGCAAGAAACGCCGCCAAATCAAGAAGTTGTACGTGGTGGGATGCCTCGTGCAGCGCAATATGGCGGAACTGCAGGAGGCTCTGCCTGAGGTGGATGGTTTCTTCACCTTCGCGGAACTGCCGAAGCTGTTGGAATCCCCCGATTTCCAGCTGCTCAATACGGCGGACCGTATGCTCTCGACCCCGCGCCACTACGCCTACCTCAAGATTTCCGAGGGCTGCGACCACCAGTGCTCCTACTGTTCCATCCCGCTCATCCGCGACCGGCAGGTCTCCAAACCGATTCCGCTATTGGTGGAAGAGGCGCAACGTTTGGCCGACCAAGGGGTTAAGGAGCTGATGCTGATCGCCCAGGACCTCACCTACTACGGCATCGACCGCAGCGGCAAGCGCGAACTCGCCGAACTGATGGATAAGCTCGCGCAAGTGAATGGCATTCAGTGGATTCGACTGCATTACGCCTACCCGCTGAACTTCCCCTACGAGATTCTGGAGGTGATGAAGCAATACCCGCAATATTGCCGCTATTTGGACATCCCGTTCCAGCACGTGAGCGACGACATCCTGCAGAGCATGCGTCGTGGCGGCAGCGCGGCCTACATCTACGACCTCATCGCCCGTATCCGCGAGACGATTCCCGGCATCGCGCTGCGCACCACACTGATCTCCGGCTACCCGACCGAGACCCGCGAGCAGCACAAGGAACTCGTGGAGTTCGTGCGCCGCAACCGCTTCGAACGTCTCGGCGTTTTCGCCTACTCGCAAGAGGACGACACCCCCGCCTTCGACCTCGGCGACCCCATCAAGGCCTCCGAAAAGAACAAACGGGTGAACGAAATCATGAAGCTGCAGGAGAAAATCTCCTACGAGATCAATCAGACCCGCGTCGGCACCACGATGAAGGTGCTCATCGACAGCGAGGAACCCGACTGCTACATCGGCCGCACCGAATTCGACTCCCCCGATGTCGATAACGACGTTTTCATTGACAAGAGCAAACCCCTCACTGTCGGCGAATTCTACAATGTGGAAATCACGGACGCGGCGGAATATGATTTGTTCGGAACGGTAGGTGTTTGATAATCGAAATGTCTTTTTCTACCGAGCTCTTGCCCCTGCCGGGGCTGCTCAAGGAAAATGTTTTTATAGATTGCTCCTCTATCGTTAAAATTGCGCTTATCGTAACCCACTAACTGCTAACTACTAACTGCTAACTACGAACTTTCAATAACCCATAACCAATAACCATTATATGAACCTCCTCCAACTTTTCAAAAACCTCCGTCCGTTTGTGAAACCTTACAAATGGCTGGTACTCATCACCTTAATCCTCACGTTGGTCGGGTCCTTGATGGCGCAAGTCAACGCCATCGTGCTCGACCGGACGGTGGATGCCATCAACGCGCTCATCGGCACCAATTTCCAATGGGGTCAGGCGGCGCGAATTATGACCATCATCTCCATCGTGCTGTTAGGCAAGGAGTTGCTATCCGCGATCGTCACCTTTGCACAGAACTATTTCGGCGAGCGGATGCGAATCTACGTGAGCCGCGACTTGGCGCAGAGCGTTATCGAGAAAGTGCTCACCTTCAAGATGGCCTTCTTCAACTCGGGAGACAACGCTACTGGCAAGTTGCAAGCCCGTATCGATCAGGGTGTCAGCTCGTTGTCTCGTACGGTGCAGAACTTTTTCATCGACCTGCTGCCGTTGTTCACCAGCGCCTTGCTCGCCCTCATCCTGATGTTCGCGGCCAACGTCTATGTCGGTTTGGTCGCCCTCGGCATCGTGCCGGTCTATTTCTGGATCACCTACCGGCAGGCACGGCGACTCAAGGGTTGGCGGCGCGAGATGCGTAGCCATTTGGAGACTAAAAGTCAGGGTATCAAGAACATCATCGACTCCATCAACGTCATCAAGAGTTTCAACCGCGAGCAGATTGAGGGGCAGAAACAGCTCGACATTCAGAACCAAGTGACGGAGAACCAGATGAAAACCCGCAAGGTGGCCTTCTACTACAACGGACTCAAGAGTTTCGTGCGGCAGGTGGGCACCGTGCTGGTCATCATCCTCACCGCCTACTTGGTGCTCATCGAATACCCCGGCATGACCATCGGTAAGATCATGTACCACGTGATGTTGTTCAGCAACGTCATCGCGCCCATCACGCAGCTGCAGCGCATCTTCGACGACGTGAACGACGCGCTGATCTATGCGGAAGGCTTCTTCGGCATCCTCAACTCCGAGAAGGAGGTCGAGCCGTCGGGTGAGTACAGACCGGAGCCCATTCACGGCAACTTCGAGTTGAAGGGCGTCGATTTCACCTACCCGAACGGCACGCAGGCGTTGTTCGGTGTCAACATGCGGATCGAGCCGGGCAAGATCACGGCGTTGGTCGGGCTGTCGGGCGCAGGTAAGAGTACGATCGTCAACCTTTTGGACAAGTTCTATGAGCCGCAGGTGGGCACCATCACGTTGGACGGAGTCGATCTGAAGGACTACGACACGAAGTACCTGCGCGAGAACATCGGGTTGGTGTTGCAGAAGAACCATATTTTCGACGGCACCATCGAGGAGAACATCCTCTACGGCAATCCGGACGCCACGCACGAGGAGGTGGTGGAGGCCGCGAAGAAGGCGCACCTGTACGACCAGGTCATGGAGTTGCCGAAGCAGTTCGCGCACAACGCCGCCGACCTCTCCGGCGGACAGCAGCAGCGCGTGGCCATCGCCCGCATGTTTCTCAAGAACCCGCCCATCATCTTCTTGGACGAGCCCACCGCCAGTTTGGACGCCATCGCCACCGAGCAGATCAAGAACAGCATCGACGCCATCAAGCAAGACCGCACCGTCATCATCATCTCCCACAGCATCTCGCAGATCATCGACGCCGACTACATCTACGCGCTCAAGGACGGCCGCGTGGAGGAGTCTGGCGACCCCAACGAAATCTACAAGAAAGGCGGCATCTACAAGGAAATCATCGACGCTTCGGCAAGAAGTCTGAACATCGAGAAGATTGCGAAGACGATAGGGTAATGGTTATGGGTTATGGGTTATTGGTGTTGGTTATTTAAGAGCGTTAATTATTTGATTTTAGGAATACCCAATTGTTTACAGATCTCTACGGCCAAACGGTCGCCTAATTCGGAATGACGAGGGACAGCGCTCATCCCTTTTCCTTTTGTATTGATATAAACCGAATGGTTGCTTCCTTCTTTGAAAAGGATGCAATCGTTCTCCAACAAATGTTTAATCAAAGCTGTTCGCTTCATTAGAGGACTGCTATTTTGCGGCGTAAAATACGTCGTCCGGTGAATTGTTTTCTGGTAAGCTCCTTTTTGGCGGCCAAAACCATCTCTATGGCATCTCTGATATTCTCTTTAGCCTCTTCAATAGTGGCACCTTGTGTCACAGCCTCCGGCACTTGTTCACATTGACAGAACCATTGGCCGTTGTCCATTTTTTCCAATATGACAGTGAATTCCATTTCTTTGAAATTGACGGTGCAAAAGTACGAATTTTTGTCCATATCCGTCTTTTTCGTATCGTCATTTATGCTATAGACGATTTGATTAGAATCTGCAATTAAAGCCAATTTTTCTTCATTTCTCATGATATTTCTTACTTTTTAGTTGAAGATGTTTCCAAAATATTACGTCAATCCTTCGTCAAATTGTACTTTGAGACTGACAGGGCAAAGATATAATTTTTTCAATCATCGCACACAGAACACTAAAAATATCGGGGTTCTATAAGCCGAACTAACCATTTACCGCTTACGGTTTATCAAAAAAATGTATCTTTGCAGCCGTTTAGTGCACGTGTGAAATATGGCAAAAAGCAACTTCTTCCGATTTATACTGCTCTCGGTCGTGGCTTTGTTACTGGTCACCCCGATATTCGCGCAGAACATCACCGTGAGCGGCCACCTCTATGAGCAGGGCAGTCTCGAATCGCTACCCGGCGGGCTGATTTACGATCCTGTGTCGCAGAAGGCCACCACGACCAACACCTACGGCTTCTATACCCTCACCTTACCCTACCACGACAGTCTGTACGTGGTGTTCAACAGCTTCGGCTTCATTAACGACACGCTGTGGGTGAAGACGGCCGAGGATATCGAGTACGATGCGAAGCTGACGAAGATCACCACGTTGGAGGCGGTGACCATCACCGCGGAGAAACGTAATACCGAGGTGGTGCAGATGAGCTCCATTACCCTGTCGGCCAAGGAGATACAGCAGGTGCCGATGCTGTTCGGCGAGAAGGACCTCTTCAAGACACTGCTGCTGCTGCCCGGCGTGCAGTCGGCCTCGGAGGGCACCTCCGGCATCTACGTGCGCGGCGGCGGCCCCGACCAGAACCTCATCATCCTCGACGAGGCCACCATCTACAACGCCAGCCACCTGTTGGGTTTCTTCTCCATCTTCAACGGCGACGCCATCAAGTCGGTGGAGCTCGTGAAAGGCGGATTCCCGGCCCGTTACGGGGGAAGGCTCTCCTCCGTCATCGACATCAATATGAAGGACGGCAACAAGGAGGAATACCACGGCGAAGGCGGCATCGGATTGATCTCCTCGCACGTGGTGGTGGAGGGCCCGATGCAGAAAAACAAGTCCTCTTTCATGCTCTCGGGACGTACCACCTACCTCGACCTCCTGATGATACCCATCATGAAACTCGTCGGCGACGGTATGTCGGTGGGCTACTATTTCTTCGACCTCAACGCCAAGTTCAACTTCGACCTCGGCAAAAAGGACAAGCTCTACCTCAGCGCCTATTTCGGTCGCGACAAGTTCCATTTCACCGAAACGGAGAACTACGGTTTCGGGGAGTACGACCGTTATAAAGTCGGGCTTTTCTGGCAGAACGCCACGGCTACAGCACGATGGAACCATCTGTTTACCAACAAGATATTCTCTAACCTGTCGTTGGTGTTCAGCGACTATTCGATGAACACTTACATGGGCTACAAATTCTTTGAAGGGGTGGGCAATCCGAACAATGAGACGTTCAACTCGCGTTTCAGTTCGGGTATTCGTGACTACACGGCGAAATACGATGTCTCCATCAACCCCAACCCCACGCATCGCATCCTCTTTGGCGCGGCGGTTACCGCCCACGTAGCGCGCCCCAACGCCGTGACTATGAATGTGGACACGATCTCCATGCGGCAGGCCGAGAAAGAACCCGGGCTGGAATACGCTGTCTATGCCGAGGATGAAATCAACATCCGCAACAAGTTTCGCATCAATCCGGGCATCCGGTTGGTGGGCTTCTCCGTGCCGCGCAAGACCTGGTTCTCACCCGAACCGCGCCTCTCCATGAGCTACAACATCTTACCGAACTTGGCCATAAAAGCCTCTTACGCTATGATGAGTCAGAGTCTGATTTTGTTGAGTACCAGTACGATAGGACTCCCGACAGACTTGTGGGTGCCCGTTACGGACAACATCCGGCCGCAACGGTCGCAGCAGGTGGCCTTAGGCATCCATTACGACCTGAAGAAGCCACGTCTGTCGTTCTCCATCGAAGGATACTACAAAAAGATGGACAATATCCTGGCCTACAGAGAGGGTGCATCCTATTTTATGACCTTGCTTGACAACCTGATGGATGAGACGGCCACCGGCTTTCAGGGTACGTGGACCGACAACGTGACCTCCGGTCAGGGCTGGTCCTACGGTGTGGAGTTCCTCGTGCGCAAGGAGGTCGGCAAGTTCACCGGCTGGATCGGCTACACGCTGTCATGGACCAAGCAGCAGTTCGACGAGCTGAACTTCGGCGAGCCCTTCTTCGCCCGCTACGACCGCCGCCACGACGTCTCCATCGTGCTGATGTACAGTCCGACCAAAAAGATCAACCTCTCGTTGTCGTGGGTCTTCGCCACCGGCAACGCCGTCACCCTGCCCACCTCCGTTTACGCTGCCGAGGACCTTTACAACTACCTCGGGCTCACCGTACCGCAAGGGGAGTATTCCTGGAACTATTTTTACACTATCGAGAACTACGGCAAGAAGAACGACTTCCGCATGAAGCCGTTCCATCATCTCGACATCGGGGTGCAGTTCATCAAGCCGCACAATAAAAACAACGGGCAGAGCATCTTTGAGATCAGTATTTACAACCTCTACAACCACCACAACCCGTTCTTCTACTTCATCGGCGAGAGCTACAACCAGCAGACGCACCAGTGGAGCACGCAGCTGCAGTCGCTCAGCATCTTCCCCATTATCCCCACATTTACCTACCATTTCAAGTTTTAGTGAATAGTGAATAGTGAATAGTGATTAGTCTCAAGTCAAAATGAAAACCAACCGATTATATCAAATAGTGGCATTAGTATGTAGTATGATGGCGGCCGTGGCATTCACCGGTTGCGTCGATGATATCAACATTGAGGATCAGTTTGGCGAGACGCGGAAGCTGGTGCTCTACTGCCGGTTGTGTCCGCAGATGGACAGCACCTACATCCTGTTGTCGAACAGTCAGTTGATATTCGGACAAGACAGTCAGGATGTGCCCATCATCAGCGACGGCACGGTGGAGCTCTCCGCTGACGGCAGTCACTGGGTGCGAGCCACCTACGACATGCTGAGGCAGCGTTACCTCATCACCCGAGAGGAGTTTCCGGTGGTCGAGGGCGGCACCTATTACATTCGTGCCTCGTATTCTGGTTTTGAGGACGTTTCCTCGACCTGCACGGTGCCGTTTTCCCACGATGTGGGTTTCCGTTTCGACACGGTGGCGACCGATGGCGACCTGCATTGGGGCGAGCCCTACTACTGGCCGCACAAGGACGTCTTTGTGGAGTGGCGCGACGTGGCCGGCGAGGAGAACGCCTACGCCATCGGCTACAAGCGTCTGAGTCCGATCCACGTCTGGAGTGACGAAGGCGAGGACGTCTTCTACGAATGGCGTTTCGACATCGACTTGCTGACCGAAGGCAACACGGACTATTGGTACGTCTCCGACAAGGATCGTGATGGGCAGGTCATGCGGTTCATCCATGATGTGGACCTTTACGAACACGAGGATGACGACGAATGGACACCGCCTCTTGAGCAGCAGCGCTACCTGCTTTTCCTCGACAGCAACTGCTACCAATATGAGATCACGCTGCCCTATGACGATTTCGGGATGCTCAATTTTCTGTTCTTAGAGCCGGAGCACACCTTCACGAACATCGAGAACGGTTTCGGGCTGTTCGGGGCGTTCAGTATGTTGGAAGTGAAGTGAAAAATGTCCTCCTTATCCACAGGCCGAAGAACCTGTCGCTGATACGATAGCGTTTGTTTTCCTCCACCACCAGTTCCTCCTCCATCAATTTCCTGATTGCCGCCTGCACCGAACTGGCGGAGGCCAGTTTGTGGCGTTTGATAAAGGCCGAGGAAGTGATTTGCTTGGCCCATCCGTCGTGAGCAATGGCATACAGCAAGGTTTTCTGCCTTAGGGTAAGTTTTGACAAATAATCCCTGTATATGCTTTCGTTGCCTGCCAGTACGGCCTGTAGCGAGTACAGCACTGTCTCCAAAGTACATTCCTCACCTGATGCGGTGTTGAAAAACGCTTCATTCATGGTTTTTTGGACATAATAGGTGTGGCCTTCGAACATGTCGTACACTTTTTCTGCCACCTCGGTTTCAATCCGTCTTCCTTTCTCGGACAATTTATCGCGGATGAAGTTCACATAGACCTCGCGCGGGATAGCGTCCAGATCCATATTGTCTGCACTCTTGTAGAATGGGCGACTGCGTTTCTCAAACATCAGCTCCAGCATGTGCCTCTCGCTACCGGCGAAGATGAAATGACAGTTGGCGAGTTTCTGTATGTGTCCCCGAAGTAAGGCCTCGATGTTCTTTTCGGGATAATGGCCTATCTGCTGGAATTCGTCGATGGCTACAATGCAGGGGCGGTCGGCTTGCTGCAGATAGCCGAATATTTCATCAAGTGTATATTCCGGCTGCTCAATGTCACCAAGACCGACGCTGAAGGTTGGAGTACCGGCGACAGCATCGAACCCGAACTTGCCGTTGAGGCTTCGCAGCGCTTTCATAAACCGCTGGGCCATCTTCTTCCCGCGTGGCATTGTCTGCTCATAGACCGCGCGGCCCAGCTCGTGTACCAACTCTTGGAGGCAGGTGGTGTGCAGAATGTCGATAAAGAAAGTGTAGTAATTCCCACTTACCACTGGGTTGTCGAAACAGTATTGTATCAGCCCTGTCTTGCCCATACGGCGGTCCGACTTGAGAACGATATTGTTGTCGTTCAGCAGAAGTTTGGTCAGCCTTTCCGATTCTGCCTTACGGTCGCAGAAATATTCAGGCTTTATGTATCCTGTCACCACAAAAGGATTTTCTTCGTTTCTCATTGTTCACGAACTTTTTACGGCGGCAAAGATATGAAAAAAAAACACATTATGCAAAATGAATTATTCAAATTGAATAATTCAACTTGAATAAAACAAAAGGGCACCCGTTTCCGAGTGCCCTTACGAATTGGCTACCAAGCCTTTCACCTTTTCTTTGACAATACTGAAACGACAAGGCGTTGTTTTAAGGTTTAAGGTTTATGGTTTAGGGTTGGTCGTCAGGGTCATTGGTACTTGAATCAGCATTTGCGCTGCGGCGTAAGCCTTCGGCGCAGCAGTCTCATCCATAGGATTAAATTTTTTAGAAATAGAATAATCGATCATAATTTTGAAGTTTTTGATTGTTAATAAATAATGTGAATTAAAACCGCCTTGTCTCAGCATGTCAAAGAACGTCTGTCATCTTCGTCACGCGTTTGCGACTGAATGACGAGGCAAAAATACAACCGGGGCGACAGTGAAACCAAGAAAAAATCCCGTATTATTTTTTCTTTCTAATTTCTAACTGATAACCAAATAGTTGCAAGCAAAAAAAGAAAGAATAAAGAAAGTTGTTTGTATTTTCATTGTTTTGCAGCGTCTTAGAAGCAGCGGCATCCGCCCACGCCCGTACAGGCAAAGGCCCACGCCCGTACGGGCATACGCCCACGCCTGTACGGGCATTCGTTTTTCTACAGAGATGTTTCCCCTGACGGGGAAAGGGAGAGGCGAAGATGCCAATAAAATCCGCACCCGCAAGGGCAAAAACGAACTGCCAACTACTAACTACTAACTACTAACTCTCCAACCCTGCCCTCTTAACCCAAAAAAATTGTACCTTTGCGGCCGTTATTTTAGGTTATAATATTTTACTAATATGTATAGAACACATACCTGTGGCGAGCTGACGCTTGAGAATATTCAGCAGACCGTGACGTTGAGCGGTTGGATTCAGAAGATCCGTCATCTGGGCGGCATGATTTTCATTGACTTGCGCGACCGCTACGGCATCACGCAACTGGCCTTCAACCACGAGGAGCGCCCTGAACTCTGCGAGCGCGCCGAGAAACTGGGCCGCGAATGGGTGATCCAAGTGACCGGCACCGTGATTGAACGTTATAGCAAGAACAAAAACATCCCCACCGGCGACATCGAAATCGAGGTGCATGAGCTGAACGTGCTCAACGCCGCCGAAGTGCCGCCGTTCACCATTGAGGACGAATCCGACGGCGGCGACGAGCTGCGCATGAAGTACCGCTACCTCGACATCCGCCGCAACCCCGTGAAGAACAACCTCATCTTCCGCCATAAACTCGGTCTGGAAATCCGCAAATACCTGAGCGGGCAGGGCTTCCTCGAAATCGAGACGCCGTTCCTCGTGAACAGCACCCCCGAGGGCGCTCGCGACTTCCTCGTGCCCTCCCGCATGAACCCCGGCGAGTTCTACGCCCTGCCGCAGTCTCCGCAAACGCTGAAGCAGCTGCTGATGATGGCCGGCATGGACCGCTACTTCCAAATCGTGCGCTGCTTCCGTGACGAGGACCTCCGCGCCGACCGCCAACCCGAGTTCACCCAAGTCGATTGCGAGATGTCGTTCATCGAGCAGGAGGATATCCTCAACCTGTTCGAGGGTCTCGTTCAGCATATCTTCCGTACGTTCAAGGGTATGGAAATCGGCAAGCTGGACCGCATGACTTGGAACGACGCGATGAAATACTACGGCTCCGACAAACCCGATGCTCGCTTCGGCATGCGCTTCGTGGAACTCAACGACGTACTGCAGCACAAGGATTTCAAGGTCTTCAACGAGGCTGAGCTCATCGTCGGTATCAAGGCCGAGGGCTGCGGCAACTACTCCCGCAAGCAACTCGACAATCTCACCGAGTTTGTGAAGAGCCCGCGCGTGGGTGCCGCTGGACTTGTCTATATCCTTTGCAATCAAGATGGTACGTTCAAATCTTCCGTGGATAAATTCTACACGCAGGAAGACCTGAAGGTCGTGGCCGAACGTTGCGACGCACACGCCGGCGACCTCATTCTCATCCTCTCCGGCAAGGCGATGAAGACGCGCAAGCAGATGTGCGAGTTGCGTTTGGAGATGGGCAACCGTCTCGGTCTGCGCAAAGCCGGCGAGTACAAAGCGATGTGGGTCATCGACTTCCCGCTGTTGGAGTGGGACGAAGAGACGCAACGCTACTACGCCATGCACCACCCGTTCACCGCGCCGAAGCCCGAACATGAGGACTGGCTCGAGACCCGTCCCGGCGAGGTGCTGGCCAACGCCTACGACTTGGTCATCAACGGTTCGGAAATCGGCGGCGGCTCCATCCGTATCCACCGTCCGGAACTGCAGAAGCGCATGTTCAAGGCCCTGAACTTCACCGAGGAGCAGGCGCAGAGCCAGTTCGGCTTCCTCATCAACGCCTTCAAGTACGGTGCTCCGCCGCACGGTGGCATCGCCTTCGGCTTCGACCGTCTGTGCGCTGTGCTCAGCGACTGCGACAGCATCCGCGACTTCATCGCGTTCCCGAAGAACAACGCCGGTCGCGACACCATGCTGCCCGCGCCCACCCCGATCGATCCCAAGCAATTGGACGAATTGAACATCAAACTGAAATAAATGCTCCGGAAAGCCCTTGCCACCTTTGGCGAATATCTCATCTTCCTGCGCCAGGTCTTCAGCAAACCGGCCAAATGGTCTGTGTTTCTGAAAAAGTGGGTTTTCGAGATGGACGCCATGGGCATCGGCTCTATGTTGATTGTCAGCATCGTGTCGCTCGCCATGGGCAGTGTCATCACGATGCAGACGGCCTTGCAGATCGAGAGCGGCTGGATTCCCTCCTGGACGGTGGGTTTCGTGGCCCGCACCTCCATCGTGATGGAACTCTGTCCGACGATTATCAGTCTGCTGTTGGTGGGCAACCTCGGTTCGCGCATCACGGCGGAAATCGGCAGTATGCGCGTCACCGAACAGATTGATGCGTTGGAGGTTATGGGTATCAACCCTGCCTCGCACTTGGTATTGCCGAAGGTGCTGGCCTCCATCATTGTGAATCCCGTGCTCTGCGTGTTCAGCATCGCCTTCGCGCTCACGGGCGGTTTCGTCACCGTCTGGCTCACGGGATGCACCACCACGTATGCGTTCATGGACGGCCTCACCTACTGTTTCCGCGTCTATGATGTCGTCTATGCGCTGACCAAGACCTGCGTTTTCGCCTTCATCATGTCCACCGTGGCCTCCTTCTACGGTTACCGCATCGAAGGAGGCGCTTTGGAACTCGGCAAGGCCAGCACGCAAGGCATCGTCGTCTCCAGCTTCATTATTTTGATTCTCAATGTGGTGATTACGGACATCATGCTATGAGCAACGATGTAGGGGCGAATAATCATTCGCCCCTACAGCCTTCCTCAAACCTTAAACCCTAAACCTTAAACCTTAAACCAAATGATCGAAGTCAACAACGTTTCCAAATATTTCGGCGAGAAGCAGGTGCTTTTCGGTGTCGACACGCGGTTCGAGGAGGGCAAGGTGAATCTGATCATCGGGCGTTCCGGGTCGGGCAAGACGGTGCTGATGAAGTGCTTGGTGGGGCTGCACACGCCCGAGGAGGGGCAGGTGCTCTACAGCGGGCGGGAGTTCCACAATCTGCCGGAGAAGGAGAAATTGTTGCTCCGCAAGGAGATGGGAATGGTGTTCCAGGGTTCCGCGCTGTTCGACTCCATGACCATTGAGGAGAATGTCACCTTCCCGTTGGATATGTTCACGGACATGAGCGAGAGCGAGATGCGCGACCGCGCCAATTTCTGTCTCGAATGCGTTGATTTGGTGAACACGAACAAGCTGTATCCGGCGGAGTTGAGCGGTGGTATGAAGAAGCGCGCCGCCATCGCCCGTGCGTTGGCCTGCAACCCCAAGTACCTTTTCTTCGACGAGCCCAACTCCGGTCTCGACCCCAAGACTTCGCTGCTCATTGACGAACTCATCACCAAAATCACCCACGAATTCAACACCACTACGGTGGTCAACACCCACGACCTCAACTCCATCATCACCATCGGGGAGACCATCTCGTTCATCTACCAAGGCCATCTCGCCTGGCGCGGCAGCAGCGACAACATCCTCACTTCCGACAACCAGACGCTGAATGATTTCATCTATGCGCAACCGCTGACGCAGAGGTTGCGGAAAACGTTGTGATACTGGCTATTGGCTTTTGGCTGTTAGCTATTGGCTTGCTTTAGTCGCGGAGGCAGCGGACGGACAAAACACTGCCTTGGCCACAATAGTCCCTCCCCACGTCCTTGATATGGTAAACCAATCTGCGGTACCAAGCGTTGCTACCGGTATCCGAACTGGTCCAAAACCAGGCTTGATGGCCTGAAGCAAAGAACCCTAATCCATCGCACAAGCCAGCAGGAATGGCCTCAAATCCTGAAGCATTATTCGTATACAAGCTCTGGTAGCCAGGAGAACACGCATCATTATAACTCTCCCACCAATCAGTCGAACACAACGCCTTCGCAATATATGACGTGTTACCGCCACATATATATGCACTTTGGCTACTCACGTAGTTAGTGAGATTCGTCCATTCCGCATCGCTCGGCAAATGCCAGCCTGCGGGACAAGACTGCTTAGCAGCAGTCCAACTGTACAAGCAGCCACGTTTCCACAATGGAATGACAGAAGTGGTGTCTTCAGTATAGCAGAAGTCGGTAAAGGATGACGTGAAGTGTGGAATACTCGTACCATTATAGGTTTTTGTAGTGCGCATGTTTTCCCGCATCCAACATTGAGTTCCAATTTGTACCGTATTATATACATTACCGTCAAAATCAATCATAAAAGGCG
The DNA here is from genome assembly GCA_900319925.1 of uncultured Bacteroidales bacterium. GTDB lineage: Bacteria > Bacteroidota > Bacteroidia > Bacteroidales > WCHB1-69 > F23-D06. The sequence continues at coordinate 51,837 of ONQE01000002.1, forward strand.
TGCCAACGCAGGAAAAGGAGTCTATGCCGATAATCTCAAACGAAAGCACAATCGTTTGAGTACTATCTTGTGTCTGTATCATTTGACCACTCTCCTCCTCTGCACCATTTAGGGTAATAAATCCCACGTATTGCATCTGATCGCCTGCGACAAAAGTATTATTGGTGAAACCTTTGGTGGCATTTTTGGGTTGCAGTAGAGACGAATAATGATTCGTCCCTATGGTGCCCGTAAAGGCGATGGCATCACCACTGCCATTACCACGGTTTACCATCTTCACCGAGGAGGTTTGCCCGTTCTGTCGGGCAGTCAGGAAATAGATGCCTGCGGAAGAGAGGGTGATGCGGATTTCGTGGATGCCTAGTTGTAGGGGCGAATAATGATTCGCACCCACAATGCGTCCGGAGATGTCGGTCATCACCAACGACACCTCGCCCGGTTCGGTCACGTTTAGATTCACATACGTGGTACCATTAAATGGGTTAGGGTTGTTCTGCGACAGATGGAAACCATCCGTCACGAAATCGTCAATGCCCGTCTGATCCGTCATCACCAGCACGGTATCGGGCCAAAAAAGCGTATCCTGCCATCCCCGGGTGAGGTTGCTGACAACCACGCGGTTTAGCGGGACATACTGGTTGCTGGCATCGCGCCCCGTGAATGTCAGTGTCACCGTCTGCGCCGAAACTGTTGCAAACAGCAGCATTATGATTATAAAAAGTAAATGTTTTTTCATAGCGATGATATTAGACGGCAAAAGTACAAAAAATACATTTCTGTCCTAACGATAATTTGTTTACTTTTGCCACCAATTTTGATAACCCTTAACCTTCAAACCTCCTACCCTTTAACCCTCAATAACCAATAACCAATAACCCATAACCATTACCAAATGAACTGGATCGACATCATCGTGCTGATACCCCTCTGCTGGTACGCCTACAGAGGTTTCCGGAACGGATTCCTGATGGAGATTATCTCCTTGGCCGCTCTGTTTTTAGGACTTTTCATCTCCTATAAGTTCTCCGACCTGATTTCCCTTTGGCTTACCGGAACCACGTTGGCGAAGCCCATCTCGTTCTCGCTCTGTTTCGTCCTCACTATCGTGTTGGTCAACCTGTTGGGACGGATTCTGAAACGGGCGCTCAAGCCGGTGCTGTCCGAGTTCCTCGACAAAGGCCTCGGCGTGCTGTTCGGCATCCTGAAGGTGGTTTTGGTGGCCGGTGTGCTGTTCTACTTCATCGACACCGTCGATAAGAAAGAGATTCTCATCAAACACGAGGTGAAAGAAGCCTCCATCGCCTACAAGCATCTCTCGCCCGTGATGTCGCACGTGCTGGAATGGAAAGAGGCGCGGGATTGTGAAAAAGAAGAGGCGGAGAAATCCATTAAAGAACCACGACAATAGCGTCTTTCGCTTTCTGACGCAGCCCCTTCGGAAGCGTGACCGTGTATTCGTCGCCTTTCTTGGTGACGGTCGCTTTCTCGGAAGTGCCGAGGATAGCGGCCTTGCCAGTCTTCACCGGCTTTTCCAATCCTTTGAAGGTGTAGTTAGCGGGAACGGGTTGATTTTCAGGGCAAAGGAGCAGCGCATATCGTTGGCCGTCCTTGCTTTGCGTGAAGCGGACTTCGCCGCAGCAGTAGGGCAGGCACGGGCGGGTTCCGTAAATAGCCTTTCCGTTGACATTCAGCCATTTGCCCATATCTTGCAGCCGTTCCACTGCCGTTGGTGGGAGTGTGCCCTCCGGCGAGGGTCCCACGTTCAGCAGGAAGTTGCCGCCCTTGGCGACGATGTCGATGAGCAGATGGATGAGCCGGTTGGTGGATTTGTAGTTGTCGGTGGCCACGTAAGACCAGGAATCGCCCATGGACATGCAG
>ONQE01000111.1 GCA_900319925.1 uncultured Bacteroidales bacterium
CAAGTTTTCGCAGCTGAGCATCTTTTCCACTATCAACAACCTTACCAACATCTCGATGGACTCCAAGTACGCCGCTATCTGCGGCATCACGGAGGAGGAACTCGCCACCCAGATGGCTCCCGACATCGCCATGCTGGCCAAGGAGTACGAGTGCACCCCCGAAGAGATGCATGCCAAGTTGAAACGGCAATACGACGGGTATAGGTTTTCGGAAGTCTCGCCCGACATTTACAACCCGTTCAGCCTGTTGAAATGCTTTTTGCAGCGTAAATTGGCCAACTACTGGTTCGACAGTGGCACTCCAACCTTCCTCATTCGTCAGATGCAGCATTTCCGCACCGATATCACCACCATGGACATGATCGCGGCGCGAGCAAGCGCATTTGACCAACCGACCGAAAACATGGATGACGCGCTTCCGTTGCTCTACCAAAGCGGGTACATCACCATCAAAGACTATGACAGAGAGACGGATTTCTACATATTGTCCATACCGAACAAGGAAGTCCGCACCGGTTTCGTTGAGAACATGATTCCTCTTTACACGGGAATTAACAAAAACAACACGGCGGGTTTTGCCATGCGATTTTGGCGAGCACTCAAGAATGACAACATTGTCGCCGCCATGCAAGAGATGAAAGCGTTTCTTGCGGGCATCCCATACGTGGAGGGTTTCAAGGAAAAGCTGAAGGAGGTGAAAAACTACGAGGGCTTCTACGAGTACACCTTCTGGCTGATATTCAACATGCTGAATCTCTATGCCCGTACCCAAGTGAAGTGCGCGGGCGGCAGGATTGACTTTGTGGTCTGGATGCCCGACACCACCTACGTCTTCGAGCTGAAGGTGAACGGCACCGCGCAGGAGGCTTTGGATCAGATCAACGGCAAAGGCTATTTTCTGCCTTACGAGACCGAAGGCTGCACTGTCGTCAAAGTCGGTGTTCAGTTCGACAGGGAGACGATGACGGTGGGGGAGTACCGGGTTGGTTAATGGTTGATAACATTGACAGGAGAAAGTTAAGAGCATTACAACTGTTGGCATAGTTTTTTGACTTCGCGACGCTGGAAGCGTCGGCCCCTATGGGCATTTTTCAGAAATGCGGCGCGGAAGCCGATTTTCTGCGAAATTTTTCCTCTTTTTTTAGGGCGAAAAAAGTTATCAACATGTAACCTTTTGAACCTTAGCGAGAAAAAAAGTTATCAACAATTGACGAAAACGGGTATTTCTGTATTATATTTGCAGCGTCTTAGTACACTAATACACTAATCGACTCAGAGCAGATATTTCAGGATGCCCACGAACTGCACGACGGCGGCGATGACCACGAAGACGTGGAACACGAAATGACGGTAGGGCTTCCCCTTGCCGGTGGCGTAGATCACCGCCCCGACAGTGTAGGCGATGCCGCCTGCCAGAATGTAGGCGAAGCCGGGCCACGTCATGGTGGCGATCACGTCGCGAAGACTGATGACCACGCACCAGCCCATGGCCAGGTAGCAGACCATCGAGAAACGGGCGTACCGTTTCAGGTCGATGGCGTTGAGCACGATGCCGACGACGGCGCAGAGCCACTCCACCGCGAAAATCGACCAGGCGAGGACGGGACGGAGCGGCAACACCCCGATCAGCATGATGGGCGTGTAAGTGCCCGCGATGGTCAGGAAGATGTTGCAGTGGTCCACCACCCGCATCACCTGCTTGGCCGTTCCCTTGGGCAACCCGTGATAGACACTGGAGATCGCGAGCATGGAAAACACCGACGCGGTATAGACCAGGCTGCTGAACGGGACAAGCCACGACGGGTTCTGCCAGGTGACCGCTGCCGCGATGACCACCATCCCCGCGGCCAGCAGCGCCCCCACCGCATGGCTCCACGAGTTCAACTTCTCCTCCTTCTCCGTGTATTCCGGGAAGGGCCTCTCTTTCAGCGGAGTGCGTTCGACTTTTGCCATTGTTTTTCGCTCTGATTTTTCGGATGGCAAAAATAGCTTTTTTGCCGTGCGAATATTCAAAGAAATTGTATCTTTGCCGTTCAAACTAAAATTGGATATATGAAACGAGGAATTTGGATTATAGCGGCAGTGTGCGCGCTTATGATGAACGTCGCCTGCCTGAACGGCGCGAAGAAGAACACCCCCGAGACGGTCACCGAACAGTTCTCGAAGGCGTTCTACACCGCCGATATCACGCACCAGTACCAGTACTCCACCAAGAAGTCCGACTTTGCGATCAAACAGCTCCAGAAGGCTATGAAGGATAACCCCGAGCGTGTCAAAGAGATGCAGGACTCCAAGGTGGAAATCCAGGAGGTCAAGGTGCTCGAACAGACCGACTCCACCGCCACGTGCGTCTGCGTCGCGAAAGTCAACGGCCAACCCCGCTCCGACAAGTGGGAGCTGCTGAAAGAGGATGGCGAATGGAAAGTCACCCTCGTCATGCCATGATAATTGATAATGGATAATGATGCGGGCGTGTGTGCGTTTATCAAGTAACCCTCAAACCTACAACCCCTAACTGCTAACTACTAACTACTAACCTTAACCTTTAACCCTTAAACCCTAACCCTTAAACCTTAACCCTTAACCCTTAAACCAAAACATGAATTTCGTACAAGAACTGAGATGGCGCGGCATGCTGCACGACATCATGCCCGGAACTGAAGAGTTGTTCAACAAAGAAGTCTGCTCCGTCTATCTGGGTATCGACCCGACGGCGGATTCATTGCATATCGGCCACCTGGTGGGCATCATGATGCTGTCGCACCTGCAACGCTGCGGCCACCGGCCCATCGCCCTGCTCGGCGGCGCCACCGGTATGATCGGTGACCCCTCCGGCAAAAGCCAGGAACGTAACCTCCTCGACGAGGCGACATTGCGCCACAACCAGGAGTGCATCAAGAAACAGCTGAGCAAGTTCCTCGACTTCGACAGCAAGGAACCCAACGCCGCCCTGCTGGTCAACAACTACGACTGGATGAGCAAGTTCTCCTTCCTGGAGTTCATCCGCGATGTCGGCAAACATCTGACCGTCAACTATATGATGGCCAAGGACTCCGTGAAGAAGCGCTTCAACGGCGAAGGCGACGGCATGTCGTTCACCGAGTTCTCCTACCAGCTCGTGCAGGGCTACGACTTCTTGCATCTCTATGAGACGCAGAACTGCAAGGTGCAGATGGGCGGCTCCGACCAGTGGGGCAACATCACCACCGGCACGGAGCTCATCCGCCGCATGCTCAACGGCGAGGCCTACGCGCTCACCTGTCCGCTCATCACCAAGGCCGACGGCGGCAAGTTCGGCAAGACCGAGAAGGGCAACGTGTGGCTTGACCCCGCCCGCACCTCCCCGTACGCCTTCTACCAGTTCTGGCTCAACTGCTCCGACGACGACAGCAAGCGCTACATCCGCATCTTCACCCACTTCACCAAGGAGGAGATCGAGGAGATGGAGCGCCAGCACGACGCCGAACCGCACCTCCGCATCCTCCAGAAGGCCCTCGCCAAGGACCTCACCGTGCGCGTGCACTCGCAGGAAGACTACGACGCGGCCGTCAACGCCTCCGAGATCCTCTTCGGCAAAGGCACCGCCGAGAACCTCGCCGCCCTCTCCGAGGAGATGTTCCTCTCCGTCTTTGAAGGCGTCCCGCAGTTCGAGGTCCCGATGAACGTCCTCGACGAGCCCTGCGGTGTCGTCGACTTCCTCGCCAAGCACACCCAGGTCTTCAACTCCAACGGCGAAGCCCGCCGCATGCTCAAAGACAACGGCGTCGCCATCAACAAGACCAAAGTGAAGGAGGACAAGACCGTCACCAAGGACGACCTCCTCAACGGGAAGTATGTCCTCGTGCAAAAAGGCAAAAAGAACTACTATATTGTCAAATTCGTGTGATTTGTGATTTGTGATTTGTGATTTGTGATTTGTGATTTGTGATTTGTGAGCGGTAACCCTCACCCCTAAACCTTAACCCATAAACTTTAACCCCTAACCCTTAACCCTTAACCCCTAACCCTTAACCCCTAACCCTTAACCCTTAACCCTTAACCCTTAACCCTTACACCTTAAACCTTAAACCAACAATGGGCTATATATCCTTAATCCTTCTCATCCTCCTCGGCATTGTGCTGATGATTCTGGATTTCCTCGTCATTCCCGGCGGGGTGGTGGCCATTATCGGCGTGCTCTGCATGGTCGGCGGGGTGGTCACCGCGTTTGTGCAGTTCGGCACGACGGTAGGCTTTCTCACCCTCGTCCTTGCCGCGGTGCTCACCATAGGCTTCTTCTGGCTGATGATGCGGACGAAGACGTGGCGCAAGCTGCAGTTGAAGACCCAGATCGACAGTAAGATGAACGAGGTGGACGAATCCAAGCTGAAGGAGGGCATGGAAGGCGTTTCCGTCTCCCGTCTCGCCCCCACGGGCACCGCGCTCTTCGGCGACACCGAGGTGGAGGTGGTCTCCTTGCAAGGGTTTATCGACCAAAACACCCCTATCGTCATCCATAAGATTGAGGGAAGCAAAGTTGTTGTGGAAATTTCTCATCAAAATTAATACATTATGACACAAACTATTATCACTATTGTCATTGTGCTGGCGCTTGTCATCCTGTTCTTCTGGATGGTTCCCTTGCGCCTGTGGTTCATCGCCATCTTGAACGGTGTCCACGTCTCCCTTATCCAGCTCATCCTGATGCGTTGGCGTCGCGTTCCGCCAGATATGATTGTCAATTCGATGATTACGGCCTCCAAAGCGGGCATCGACATCAGTCGCGACCAGTTGGAGGCGCACTATCTCGCCGGCGGTCACGTGAAACCCGTGGTCAACGCGCTGATTTCCGCCGACAAGGCCAACATCACCCTCGACTTCAAGGCGGCCACGGCCATCGACCTGGCTGGTCGTAACGTCCTGGAGGCCATCCAGACCTCCGTCAACCCGAAGGTCATCAACACGCCTCCGGTAGCGGCTGTTGCCAAGGACGGCATCCAGCTGATTGCCAAGGCGAGAGTGACGGTCCGCACGAACATCCGCCAGTTGGTGGGTGGTGCCGGCGAGGAGACCATCATCGCCCGTGTGGGTGAGGGTATCGTCTCCGCCATCGGTTCCGCCGACACCCACAAGTCGGTGCTCGAGAATCCGGATTCCATCTCCAAGCTCGTGCTGACCAAGGGTTTGGACTCCGGCACGGCTTTCGAGATTCTCTCCATCGACATCGCGGATGTGGATGTGGGTAAGAACATCGGCGCCATGCTGCAGATGGACCAGGCCAACGCCGACAAGAACATCGCGCAGGCCAAGGCCGAGGAGCGTCGTGCCATGGCTGTGGCCCAGGAGCAGGAGATGAAGGCCAAGGCCCAGGAGGCCCGCGCCCAGGTTATCCTCGCCGAGGCCGAAGTTCCGAGAGCCCTCGCCGACGCCTTCCGCAGCGGCAATCTCGGCGTGATGGACTACTACAAGCTCGAGAACATCAAGGCCGACACCTCCATGCGCGACGGTATCAGCAAGATGGGACAGGGCGGACAGAACAATCCGAAAAAGTGATCTGATGAATATCAAAACTGTATGTTTCTGTATCATTTTGGGCATAGCCACTTGCGGTTATGCCCAAAATGTATCGGCCCCGAAATACAAGTACAGCTACGAGATGATCTGCCTCGACTCCACCTACGATGCGAAAGTGGATCCGAAGTTGGCCAAGTATGTGGCGAAGAAGCGTGCGCAGTTAGAGAAGCAGATGCAGGTGGTGATTGCGCATACGGAGACCGAGATGGAGTCCTTCGCCCCGGAGAGCCCGCTGTCGAACTTCCTGGCCGATATCCTGTTGGAGGAGTCGTCGAAGTACATCAAAGACACGGCATTCGCCAATATAGATGTCTCGATGCTCAACTTTGGCGGCATCCGCACCTCTATGCCGGGCGGGGATGTGACCGTCGGGGATATCTACCGCATCACCCCGTTTGAGAACAATCTGACGTATATTGTGATGAAAGGCGGCGAGCTTCGGAAGATGTTCGAGCGATTCAACGACAAGCTCAACGCCCCGTACTCGGGTGTAGTCATCCGCTACCAAAACAAAAAGCCTGCCGAGATTTTGGTTCAAGGCAGGCCTATTGATGATAGTCATCTATACAAGATTGTGACGCTCGATTTTGTCTCCGACGGTGGCGATCACCTGATGGAAGGTATTCATTATGAGCGTATTGAGTACACCACGATGACCTTCCGGGAGTTTCTCATCGCCGAGTTGAAGGCGATGTCGTCGAGAGGGGAGACCGTGACGGGGAAGAAAGACGGACGGGCGGAATTCCGTTAGCCGTCTTATCCGTTCATCCGGCGGTCGAGCTCCTGGGCGATGTAGGAGGCCACGTCGTCGGCGTAGGTGTTGGCACCGAAGCCGGCGTCATAGCCGAGTTCCTTGGCGAGTTCGTGCGTGATGCGCGGACCGCCGCACACGACGATCAGCTTGTCGCGGAGGCCTTCCGCTTCGAGCATCTCGATGAGCTCGGTGAGGTTCTGGATGTGCACGTCCTTCTGGGTCACCGTTTGGGAGACCAGCAGTGCGTCGGCGTGCAGTTCCACGGCCTTGGCGATGAACTCCTCATTCGGAATCTGGCTGCCCATGTTGAGGGCGTCGAACATATCGTAGCGTTCGATGCCGTAGTGGCCGGCGTAGCCCTTCATGTTCATGATGGCGTCGATGCCCACGGTGTGTGCATCCGTGCCCGTGCTGGCGCCCACCACCACGATTTTGCGTCCGATGTGCTCGCGGATGAAGTCGTCCGTCTCCTGCATCGACCACACTGTGGATTCCACCTTCGGCACGTGGATGGTCGTGTAATCGACCGTGTGCGTGCAGGCACCGTAGCAGTTCACGAAGGTGAATCCTTCCGTGAGCTCTTTGAAGTAAACGACCTGCGGGTTGTCGAAGCCCATCTTCTTCATCAGCTGTTTGGCGGCCTCCACGGCTTCGTCGCCGCAGGGCACCGGCAGCGTGAAGCTCAGCTGGGTCTTGCCGTCGTTCATCGTGTCGCCGTAAGGCTTCACTTTGGTTAAGTCTAGGGTCTGATCAAAGTCCTTTTGATCCATTGAATATAATCCGCCGCTCATAGTATTCGGGTTTTAATTTGTTTTTTTTACTGTTTGTCCCCACACTGCGGCTCCGCCTTGTGTGGGGTTAATTGCACTTCGTGCGTTTTGTCCCTTCGGGACTGCTTAAGGAAATATTTTCTTTAATAATAACTCTTAACTCTTAACTGTTAACTCTTAACTCTTAACTCCCACAAAGTAGTCCTCTTTGTCGTCGAAGAGCACGTTGAAGGAGGTCATGCTGCCGTAGATGCGGGAGATGTACTGTTGGAGGTTGACTTTTTCCTCGTCGGTGAGCGAGTTGCTGCTGTTGATGTTCTGTTCGAGCACGCGCAGGCGGTCGCGCATCATGACGATCTTGTGGAAGAAGGTCTCCACGGGGATCTCCTTGGGGGCGAGGTCCTTGTTGGCGGGTTGCAGCGTCATGGTGCCGCCCTGCCATTTCTTGCCCAGCTCGGCTTTGTATTCGATGCCGTTGTACTGGGTCAGGATTTGGGTGAGCACCTGCTTGAACTCGCGGATGTTGAGTTTCGGGGTGTCGTCCTCGACATCGTTGGCCTCGACGACCTCCAACGCCACGGCGGCCTTGGAGAACTCCAGCTCGCCGCCGCGCACGAAGATGATCTTGTAGGTGGTTGTATCCATCTGCTAACTGCTAACTACTAACTGCTAACTACTAACTAATGACTACCAGCGTTCCTTCATCATCTTGATGAACGGGTTGAAGTAGTTGTCGCCCTTGGTGACCACGCCGGCGAGGCCTTTGCCGCCGTCCTTCGGGCGTTTCACGTCGCCGAAGATACCTTTTTCGAGGGCGGTGAAGAGGCCTTCCTGGACGATCTGCTGCAGCAGCTCGATGGCGTTGTTGAGGACGGTCTTGGCGCGCTCACGGCAGATGCCGCCTTCGCGGAATTCCATCTCCTCGCCGATGCTGCGCATGTCGTTGAAGATGTAGCGGGCGTTCTCAATGGAGAGGTAGCGGTCGCTCATGAAGGGGGTGTGGATGGCCTCGGTGGGCATACCCAGCAGTTGGATGCCCTGGTGGGTCCAGATGCCGATGATGTTGAAGAGGGCGTCCTGGATATGGCCGCGGAAGATGTTGCCGGTCATGAACTTGGTCGGCGGCATGTACTTGAGCGTGGCCTTGGGGAAGATCTCGCGGGTCATCTGCGCCTGGGCGAGCTCGAGCAGGAATCCATTCTCCAGCATCGGGTCCATCTCGAAGGCGTGGCCGAGACCCATCTGCTCCTCGGGCAGTCCGGCCAGGAGGGCGAGCTGCTCGTTGATGAGGTCGGAGGCGAGCACGGTATGGGCGGCCTCCACGGCGTCGGCGGTGGTGAGGTAGTTGTCCTCGCCGGTGTTGATGATGACGCCGGCATAGCCGTTGATGATGCGGGAGAAGTACTGGTCGATGAGGGTACGCTGCGGGTTGATGTCGCGGAAGAGGATGCCGTAGAGGGCGTCGTTGAGCATCACGTCAAGACGTTCCAGGGCGCCCATGGCCGCGATTTCCGGCATGCAGAGTCCCGAGCAGTAGTTGCAGAGGCGGATGTAACGGCCCTGCTCCTCGCCGACTTCGTCGAGGGCCTTGCGCATGATGCGGAAGTTCTCCTGGGTGGCGAAGGTGCCGCCGAAGCCCTCGGTGGTCGCGCCGTAAGGCACGTAGTCAAGGAGGCTCTGTCCGGTGGTGCGGATCACGGCGATGACGTCCGCGCCCTGGCGTGCGCCGGCCTGCGCTTGGACGACATCCTCGTAGATGTTGCCCGTGGCGACGATGATGTAGAGGTACGGTTTCGGACCCTCGCCGATGGTGTTCAGGTACTCGTTGCGCTTGGCCACGTTGCCCTTGATGCGGGTGAGGCACTGCTCGATGTAGGGCTGTATCGCCTTCTGGATCTCCGGCAGCGGATGCAACGGCAGCGAGGTGACGTCCAGCTCGTTGCGGGAGATGCGCTCGGCGATGGCCTGCGGGGCCAGACTCGTCTCCAGGATGGCGTTGCCCATGAAGTAGAGCACGCCCTGGCTGAGCACACCGGCCTCATGCAGCGCATCGACCACCCGGTTGGGCAGCGGAACCTCGTTCTCGTCGATTCCGTCGATGCCGATCAAACGGCACAGCGTGCGCTCCACCGTGACGGTCGTGTAGCCGTCCACAAACTCCTGGACTTGGTCTGCGATCTGCTTCGCCAGCTGTTTTGCCACAGCCACCTGCGCGAAGTCCAGTCCGAGTTTCGATTTTTCTGTCATAGATTTACCTTTTTATATTAATGTTAGAAATACCTAATTTTTCGAATCTGCAAAAATACAAAAAATTCCAAATCCTATAGCATGGTCTTCAGGTTTCAAGTTTCGAGTTTGTCGGGAGAATTATCCATGGTCCATTATCCATTATCAATTAAAAAAAGTGTATCTTCGCGGTTTCAAATTGAACGAGGATGAAAAAGAACATCATATACGCGCTGACGGCCTTCATACTCTGTGTATTTGCCGTGCAAGATGTTAAAGCACAGCGGTTTATCGGATCGGTGGCCGCAGGTGTCAACTTCGCGCAGATCGAGGGCGACGGTGTCCACGGCTTCACCAAAGTCGGATTCAACGGAGGCGCCGGACTGACGGTTCCGCTGAACCCCAAGCAGACGTGGCAGCTGCACGTTGAGTTGCTCTATGCGCAGAAGGGCTCCTACAAAAAGTGCCAGCCCGGCTACTTCGACACGAACTACTACGCTCCGTCGATGTACACCGACGTGGACCGTTCGGTGCCGTGGGACTCCACCATAAAGTGCAAGATGGCGCTCGACTACGTGCAGATCCCGCTCTTGGTGCGCTACGAGGAGATGTATTCCGGCTGCACCTTCGCGCTCGGCTTCTCGTGGAGCCGTCTGGTGCGCGCCAAGGAGATCTACAACGGCTTCACCCGCACGACCACGGCCCGTTCGAAAACGTTCAAGACCAGCGACTGGTCCTTCCTTGCCGACATCAACATCCGCCTCTACAAGAACCTCTCGCTCAACTTCCGCTATGAGTACTCCCTTGCACCTATCCGCACGATGGACTTCACCTACGTGCGGACGGACGGCTCTACCTATACGGAGACATATAAGCTGCATAACCATGTGATTACTACACGCTTGGTATATTATATAAACGAAAAATTCTACAAGAACACTCGTGTCAACAAGGATGGCCAGAGGGTGGGCACGCCTTGGTTGCGCGAGATTCCTGAAAGTAACGATTAACAACTGATTATGAAGAGAATAACCACTATCTGCATTGCGCTGTTCGCCGCCGTCGTGCTGCTCACGCAGTGCAAACCTGTCGATCTGACGGCCGACTACAAGGATATCACCGTTACCTACGGCATTTTGAATATCAAAGATAACGTCCACTATTTCAAGGTTTACAGAGGGTACATCACCGACGGCAACGCCTACGAAGCCGCCGGCGAGTGGGACAATATCTACTATCCTGTTGATTCCATCGAGGTGTGTTTAGAGGAGTATCGGGATGGGCAGTTCCTCCGTTCGGCCGTGTTGGATACCACCACGGCGGTGCCGAAAAACGAGGGTGACTTCCACAACCCGAAACAACTGCTCTACTACTCGAATTGGAAGCTGGATGAGGATAGCAAGTATCGTCTGGTCATCAAACGCAAGACCTCCGGCGATGAGATTTACGCCGAGACCGTGATGGTCGGCAACTTCTCCGTCCGGCGTCCGATGGTGTCGTGGAATATGTGTTCCGACAAGCCGTACAAAATCATCTTCACCTCTGCGCTGAACGCCGCCATGTATGACCTCTATCTCACGTTTTACTACATAGAGGTGGATAATGTGACCAAAGCGGTCACGCATCACCAGATAACGCAGCGTCTCAACGGTGACTATATCCGGGCGACAACCGGCACGGAGGTCTCCTTCTCGGGTTTCACCCCGGATTACTTCTTCTCCACGATGGTGCAGACCATTGAGACCAACGAACATGTCACCCGCTACATTGACTCCGTTGCGGGGCAGCCTTACCGCTGCATGCGTCTCACGGCGTGGGCGGCTGACCAGAACTACCTGACCTATCGGGAGGTTTCGACTCCCGGCAGCAGTATCGTCCAAAATCGTCCGGAATACACCAACTTTGTGTCCGAGAACGAGTCGGCGTACGGTTTCCTGGCATCCCGAAACTACTGTTACACGGATCTTTCCTTCGACAATGCGAGCGGCCATAACGAGGACACGTTGGTGAAGAGTCCGCGAACCAGTCGTCTGAACTTCGATTACTACCGCAATTCGCCGGAGTTTCCGGAAGGAACTGCTCAATAATCTGTTAATATGTTGTGGGAGTTTGTCTTGCGGCTGTTGGCCGCCACCGCTATGGGGGCAGCAATCGGGTTTGAGCGCGAGTATCACGCCAAAGAGGCGGGTCTGCGCACGCACTTGCTGGTCGCGCTCGGCTCCTGTCTGTTCATGATTCTCTCGATTTACGGTTTCGACCTTATGTTAGGCCGCGACCATGTGAGTTTCGACCCTTCGCGCATCGCCTCGCAGGTGGTCACGGGCATCGGCTTCATCGGCGCGGGCACCATCATCCTGCAGAAGCAGGTGGTGCGCGGGCTGACTACCGCCGCCGGTCTCTGGGTCACCGCCGCCATCGGACTGGCCTGTGGCAACGGCATGTTCTGGCTTGCGCTCGTCACCACCGCCATCGTGCTGATTTCCTTAGGCATCATCAACGTCTATATCCCATACTTCTCCCAGCGGGAACGTCACATCACATTCCTGGTGGAGAATTATCAGGTGCTCACCGAAGTGTTGGAAAACCTGAAGGGTGAGAAGTTCAAAGTGCTCAATTACGAGATGCACAAGGATGCCGAAGAGAACAACGGCAAGATGCTGGTCACCTTCGAAGTCCGGATGAGACGTTATGGCAACATCAAGGAGATTGCCTCCATACTGAAGAATTTCGAGAAGGTGGAAATCGTGCAGATCTCGTAATCTGCAGGCTGTTAATCTGCTGTCAATCGTTTGTACCGAATCCGCTTGGGCGCTACGTTGCCGAGGCGCATTCGCTTGTTCTCCTCATACTCCGTGTAACTTCCCTCGAAGAAATAGACCTGCGAGTCGCCCTCGAAGGCGAGGATATGGGTGCAGATACGGTCGAGGAACCAGCGGTCGTGGGAGATGACCACCGCGCAGCCCGCGAAGTTCTCCAGACCTTCTTCCAGCGCCCGTAACGTGTTGACGTCGATGTCGTTGGTGGGTTCGTCTAAGAGCAGCACGTTGGCTTCCGACTTCAGGGTGAGCGCCAGGTGCAGGCGGTTGCGTTCGCCGCCGGAGAGCACGCCGGCCTTCTTGCCTTGGTCGGTGCCGTTGAAGTTGAAGCGAGACAGGTAGGCGCGTGCGTTGATGAGCCGTCCGCCCATCATCATCTGTTCCGCACCCTCGGAGACAACCTCATAAACGCTTTTCTCGGGGTCGATGACGGTGTGCTGCTGGTCAACGTAGCCGACCTTCACGGTCTCGCCGACCAGGAACTCGCCGCTGTCGGGTTTCTCCAATCCCATGATGAGGCGGAAGAGGGTGGTCTTGCCGGCGCCGTTGGGACCGATGACGCCCACGATGCCGTTGGGCGGCAGGTTGAAGTTGAGGTCGTCGAACAGCAGCTTGTCGCCGAAGGCCTTGCGCACGTGTTGCGCTTCGATGACGTTGTTGCCGAGACGCGGGCCGTTGGGGATGAAGATCTGCAGTTTCTCCTCTTTCTCCTTCACGTCTTCGTTGAGGAGTTTGTCGTAGGCGTTCAGACGGGCTTTGGACTTGGCGTGGCGAGCCTTCGGGGCCATGCGCACCCATTCGAGCTCGCGCTCCAGGGTCTTCATACGTTTGCTTTCCTGCTTCTGCTCCATAGCGAGGCGGTTGGCCTTCTGCTCCAGCCAGGAGCTGTAGTTGCCCTGCCACGGGATGCCCTCGCCGCGGTCGAGCTCGAGGATCCAGCCGGCCACGTGGTCGAGGAAGTAGCGGTCGTGGGTGACGGCGATGACCGTGCCCTTGTATTGCTGCAGGTGAGCTTCCAGCCACTCCACGGATTCGGCGTCGAGGTGGTTGGTGGGCTCGTCGAGGAGCAGGATGTCGGGTTCGGTGAGGAGCAGTCGGCAGAGGGCCACGCGTCGGCGTTCACCACCGGAGAGGTTCTTGGCGGGGGTGTCGCCGTCGGGGCAGCGCAGGGCGTCCATGGCGCGCTCCAACTTGGAGTCGAGCTCCCAGGCGTCGTGCTGCTCGATGAGGTCGGTGAGCTCGCCTTGCCGCTCGATGAGGCGGTTCATTTCGTCGTCGCTCATCGGCTCCGCGAACTTCATGTTCACCTCCTCGTACTCCTTCAAGATATCGACGACGGGCTGCACGCCTTGCATCACGATTTCCTTGACGGTCAGGTTGTCGTCGATCTGCGGCTCCTGGGGAAGGTAGCCCACCGAGTAGCCGGGGGAGAAGACGACTTCGCCCTGGTAGGACTTGTCGAGGTCGGCGATGATCTTCAGCAGCGACGATTTGCCCGCGCCGTTGAGACCGAGCACGCCGATCTTCGCACCGTAGAAGAAGGAGAGGTATATGTTTTTAAGTACTTGTTTTTGAGGTGGGTACGTCTTGCTGACGTTTACCATCGAGAAAATGATTTTCTTATCGTCTGCCATAATAGGGATTTTCTGTTTTGAAAGCGCGAAGATACAAAAAATTGGGTTAAGGGTTAAGGTTTAAGGTTTAAGGGTTAAGGTTTAAGGGTTAAGGTTTAAGGGTTAAGGTTTAAGGGTTAAGGTTTAAGGGTTAAGGGGTATGTGTTATGGGTTAAGGGTTATGGGTTAAAAGAATGTCTCCGGCCTTGCTGGGGATAGGGAGGCCGGAGACATTGATTCCGAAGGGGGTATGTTTATTTCTTCGTGAATTTCTTCGTCACGAGGCCTTCGGGGGTGGTGATGCGCACGAAGTACATGCCATTGGCGAGGCCGGCGATGTTGATCCTTGTCGGGAAGCCGGTGGCGGGTACGGTGCGGACGACCTTGCCGAAGATGTCGTACACCTCCATGGCGGTGACGATCAGGTTGCCGTCAACATGGATGTCCACATACTCGTTCGCGGGGTTGGGGTAGAGACGGATGGCGTCGGCGAGGCGGTTTGCAAGGCCGGTGGTGTCGTCGGCTTGCGAGGTGGCCTCCACGATGTTTGACCATTCGCTCATGTTGTTCTCGCAAATTGCTTGCACCTGGACTTCGTAGAGGGTGGCGGGCTCCAGATTCGAGATGGTGTAGGTCGGGGCACCGGTGACGACCACGTGCGTCCAGGATTCAGTGGGTCTGTGGTACTGCAGATTCCACTGTGACGCACCGGCATTGTCGGTCCAGGTGACTACGATGGTGCCTGGGTCTTCAGGTCCAGAGGCCTGGTGCAGGTTGGTCGGCGTCTCGCAGGTGTCGCCGGAGA
>ONQE01000137.1 GCA_900319925.1 uncultured Bacteroidales bacterium
TACAAGGCGAAGCCGCAGTGTGGGGTCATAACCCATAACCCATAACCCTTAAACTCTCATGACCATCGCCCTATTTCTCGCCCTGTTCCTCTTCCTGGTCCCGGATCTCTACATCTCGCTGGCCTTCTTGCGGCACGCCCCGCTGGTCTGGAGAATCCTCCTTTTCCTGCCGACGCTCATCGGGCTTTTCTCCCTTGCGGGAATGTTCTACAAGGGCTTCTCCAGCGTTTTCGGCACCCTGTTTCTGGTCGCGCTGCTCTGCTTCGCCCTGCCGAAACTCCTGTTTATGGTCATATCGCTGGTCTCCAAGCTCTTGGGTGTCTGGAGTGCGACGGCCGCCTCTGTGACGAATACCCTCGGGATGGCGACCGCCATCGTGGTCTCCTTGTTCGCGTTATACGGTCTTACTTTCGGGTGGAAGACGCTGAAAACCAAACAGGTGGACTTGTACTTCGACAATCTGCCCGAGGCCTACGACGGCTATCGTATCGCGCATCTGAGCGACCTGCATGTGGGCACATACGGTAAGAAGACCGCCTTCGTGGAGAAGGTGGTGCAGCGGGTGAACGATGAACATCCCGATCTGGTGGTCTTTACCGGCGATCTGGTGAACGTGGACCCCTCCGAGTTGCCCCCGTTCGTAACCCCTTTGTCTCAGTTGGCCGCCCCCGACGGCGTCTTCTCGGTCTTGGGCAACCACGACTACTGCCTCTATGGCGACCCCACACGCTGGTCCCACAAACGCGAAGGTGCGCTGAAAGTCGCTGAGCTCGAGCGCAGTATGGGCTGGACTGTCTTGATGAACGGGCACCAGCTGCTGAGTAGGGGAGGGGATACGATTGCCATTGCCGGGGTGGAGAACACGGGCAAGCCGCCCTTCCCGAAAATCGGGGATTTGAAAGGGACGGTCTCCGGCATAACCGATTATGACACTGTGAAATGCCATGAAGACAAGTTCACAATCCTGCTCTCCCACGACCCCTCCCATTGGAAGTTGGAAGTGGTGCCGGAAACCCACATTCCGCTCACGCTCTGCGGCCACACGCACGCGGCGCAGTTTCAGCTTGCCGGGTGGTCGCCGTCAAGCTGGATGTACAAGGAGTGGGGCGGCCTCTATCAATCTGGCGATCAACAACTTTTCATTTCCACGGGTCTCGGCGGCACGTTGCCGTTCCGTTTCGGCGCATGGCCGCAGCTGGTCATCCTCACGCTGCACCGCAAGTGAGACTTCTCCCCGTGTCCTTCCTTTCTTTCCCAAATGTGGCCAAGGAGTTGAGCCCACATAGCATAGTGTAGCCATACGGTTCCCAAGTACTACCCAAGTAGATGCCATACTGTAGCCATACTGATGCCATACTCTTGCCATACTCTAGAGTATGGCTACACTATGGCTACAGTATGGCATCAGTATGGCATCTCCTTGCGAAGTGCTTGCCAAGTGCTTGCCAAGTGCTTGCCAAATGTATGGGAAATAGTAGAGACGTGCCATGGTGCGTCTCTACAGCGGCAATTTCATTTGTTTGTGTATTCATAATTTATGTACATTTGCCGTTTAATTATATGGTGACATTGTATTTTATAATGAACTGATAGTAAATATATTATGAGAAAGATTCTCTTTTTGATGTTTTTGATGGCCGGTCTGTTTTGCGGCGTTTCGATGGCGCAGAACGCTGATCCGGTGCTGATGACCGTGGGCAATGAGACGGTGACCAAGTCCCAATTCATCAATGCCTACCAGAAAAACAGCATGCTGAGCGAGGCCACCGAGGCCGACCTGCGCGACTACCTGCGTCTCTACTCCGAATACCGCATGAAGGTGCAGGAAGGCAAGGCTTTGCAGTTGGACACCGCAAACGCTTTCCGGAAGGAGTGGGAGGCTTACAAAGGCCAGTATGCCCAGCAGTATCTCGTGGATACGGAGGTGAGCGACCAGATTTTGGAAGAGGCGGTCGAGCGTGCCCGATACCATGTGCGCGCCTCGCACATCCTGATTACCCTCCCGCAGAATGCCACCCCGAAGGACACGTTGGCGGCATACCACAAAATCATGAAAATCAGGGAGGAAATCCTTGACGGACTCGATTTCAACGAGGCGGCGGTTCGTTATTCCGACGATGGTTCCGCCCAGGATGGCGTCAACCCGCAAACGGGCACCTATAAGTACGGCAACCGCGGTGAGCTGGGCTATTTCTCGGTTTTGGAAATGGTCTATCCTTTCGAGAACGGTGCCTACAACACCCCGGTGGGGCAGGTCTCCATGCCTGTGCGCTCCCAGTTCGGCTACCATCTGGTCTATGTGCAGGACAAAATCCCCGCAGTCGCCAAGATGTTCGTCTCCCAGATTTTCATCAAGGACACCTCCGCGCTGAACCGTCATGCGGACCACAGTGCGGTCATGGCCAAGTGCGCCCGTATCAAGGAGGAATTCCGTAACGGCGTGCCTTTCGACACCCTCGCTGCGAGATACTCCGACGACCCGACCACCAAGAACAATGGAGGGCGTATGGAGCCTTTTGTGCCGAATCGTCGCCCCGGCAACTATGTCGCCGCCGCGTACAACCTCAAAGACGGCCAGATTTCCGACCCTGTGCCCTCCGGCATCGGCTGGCACATCCTGCGCCTCGACTCCGTGGTGTACACTACCGTCAACGACGAGTTCAAGTATTTGATTAAGAATCGTCTGGGCCGCGATGCTCGTTCCAAGAAGAGCAAGGAATCCTTGGTGGAGAAGCTGAAAACCGAATACCATTACCAGGAGAAGGGCAAGGCTGCGGCCATCAAGTTCTTCAAGAAACACATGCCCGACAACTATTTCCAGAGCGCGCACGTCGCCGCGGACTCCTTCCCCGGCATCGAGAAGCTGAAACCGATGTGCACGTACGCCGATCAGGTGCTGACAGCCAAGGACTTCGGCAAGTATCTCAACCGGTTCCAAGGAGCGCAGATCGCCGTCTCCATGGGCGATTTCCTCGAACAGATGTTCCCCAACTTCGTGAGTGACAACATGCTGCGTTACGAGAGCACCCGCCTGATGGACAAGTATCCCGATTACCGCGATGTGGTGAACGAGGTTTACGACGGTCTGCTGATCTACGAGGTCAACGCGCTGAAGGTCTGGAATGCCGCCATCAAGGATACGGTGGGTGCGGAACGCCTCTACGAGCAGATGAAGGAGGATTTTGCGACCGGCGACACCGCGCAGCCCTACAAACCTTTCGAGCAGGTGCGCGCTATCGTCATCAGCCACTATCAGGATCTCCTGGAGAAGCAGTGGATTAGTGAGTTGCGTCAGAAATATCCGATGAAGGTCAACGAAGAGGTCTTCAAGTCCATCCTCAAAAAGTAGCCGTGAGAAAGTTCACTGCCATACTCCTTCTGTTGCTCGTCGCTTGCACGGCCTGTCACCGCAGGAACGATCCCGTGGTGGCGCAGGTCTATCAGTACAAGCTCTACGCCTCCGAGGTCCGTCAGGGCATGCCCGTGGGCCTCTCGCAGGAGGACAGCCTCGCTATGGTCCGTGACTTCATCGACACGTGGGTGAAGGAGAAGCTGGTGCTCCACGAAGCCGAAAAGAGACTCTCCCCGCGCGAGAAGAACTTCGAGAAGGAGATGATGGACTACCGCAACTCGCTGTTGATCAACCGATACTACGATAAGCTTTGGCAACAGGATACTGCCGCCAATGCGGTGTCCGACCAAGAGATTTCCGATTTCGTGAGGTCGTTGGACAGCCGCTACACCGTGGACAAGGAGATTGTACGGGTCAACTACGTCAAGCTGTCGAGGGGCTCCTCGCTGCTCGCCCCCGTGAAAAGCATCCTCTTTGACGAGCAAAAACGGGTGGAGGAGAAGGAGACGTTGGTGGCGATGCTCGGCGACTCCATCGAGTACCTGCTCGACGATGACGCCTGGCTCTACCTCGATGACCTGCAGAACGAAGTCGCTTTCGACATCGAGGCGGAGCGCACCGTCGGAAAGGGCGAGAAACTCCGTATCGAGAAGGAAGTCGGCGACCAGCAAGTCTTGCTCGTCATCCTCGACTATCGCTCGCAACGTTCTGTGAACGAGACGAAAGAGGAACGCGCCGCCGCCGGTATGCTCCTGACCAACCAACGCAAAACCCAGTTTATCAACCAATACGTGCAGGACCTCTACGACAAGGCCGTGAAAGAAGGCAAGGTGGTGCAGTAGGGTTTAAGGGTTAAGGTTTAAGGGTTAAGGTTTAAGGGTTAAGGTTTAAGGGTTAAGGTTTAAGGTTTAAGGGTTAAGGTTTAAGGGTTAAGGTTTAAGGGTTAAGGGTTATAGAATTGAGCTAACGATTCCCTGAGTAATTATCCATTATGATAAGAATATACAACAAATCGAACAATCCTCTTCCCGCGTACGCGTCGGCGAGTGCGGCGGGTATGGACTTGCGGGCTGACCTGGCCGAGCCGGTCGTCTTGCAACCCCTTGAGCGTAAACTGATTCCGACGGGCCTCTTCATGGAATTGCCGGCGGACTGCGAGGCGCAGGTGCGTCCCCGCAGCGGGCTGGCCCTGAAGCACGGCATCACCGTCCTGAACAGTCCCGGCACCATCGATGCGGACTATCGCGGCGAGGTCTGCGTAATCCTCGTCAACCTCTCCAACGAGCCCTTCACGGTGAACCCGGGGGAACGCATCGCCCAGATGGTCATCGCCACGTTCCGGCAGGAAACGTTGCAGGAGGTGGCCACGCTGGAGGATTTGTCGGACACCGAACGGGGCACCGGCGGGTTCGGGCATAGTGGAAAACAGTAAGTTAGCAGTTAGTAGTTAGTAGTTAGCAGTTAGCAGTTAGCAGTTAGTGGATGTTGGGTGGTAGATAGATTATGATTATTAGGTGAGCGATGTTTACGAAAAAGTTATTGATATTCGGAATTATGTTGGGGTTGTGTGCCTCGTTGTATGCCCAACCCGCCAAGAAGGTGCGCCGCACGGCCTCGAACAGCAAGGAGGCGGTGACGGAGCGCCAGATCTCGAACCGCTTCAACTCGGGACTGCGGGCCTACTACACCGCGCAGTATGAAGAGGCGGAGCAGACCTTCTCCGCCATCCTCACCATGGCGCCGAAGCACGCCCCGTCGTACTATATGCTCTCCAGGGTCTATGCCGGAAAACAGCAGTATGTGGAGTCGGAAAACGCTATCAAGCAGGCGGTTAAGCTGGATAAGAACAATATCTGGTATCAGGTCGCCCTCGCCGAATCCTACGTCCGGACCGAGAATTTCAAGGCGGCGCTTCCGTTGTGGGAGAAAATCTGCCGCGATATGCCATCCAACGAACAGTATCTCAGTCAGTTGGCACTTTGCTACGAGCGTAACAGCGTTCCCGACAAGGCCGCGGAGGTGCGCGCCCGTCTCGAAAAGCTGTCGCCCGCGTCATCCAAGGAGACCCCTGCTGAACCGGTCGTGGCATCGGACCCTGGTTCGGATAAGAAGTCGCAGGGAATCAGCGCGTTGAGGAACGGCCAGTACGATGCCGCGCTGACGAGTCTCGCGCAGGCCTTGCGAGAGGATGACACCGACTACGACCTGTGGAGTGCCTTTGCGGAGGCGGTGGCCAAATCCGGCAAATGGTCGGAGCTTACCGCCCGCGAGGACGACCTGGTCACGCTGTTCCCCCAGTCGTCGGCGCTGCTCACCGCCTTGGCCGACGCCTTCCTGAAGTCGGGACACCCCGACAAGGCCGTCGAATACT
>ONQE01000023.1 GCA_900319925.1 uncultured Bacteroidales bacterium
AGATGCCATCCGTCGGGACAAATCCCTTGGACATGCCCATTCTCCGAAATCCCACCATATTGTGCAGCAAGAGCGTTATAGAGTATCTTCTCCTTGTAATCTGAGTAGGCGGGCTCATTCAGTTTTATTTCGAACTTCTGCAGGGCAACTCCGTTGGGAAAATGCTTGACCCTGAGGTCCTGGCTCATCCAGATTTGATTTCCGATACGCACGGTGTCGTAGACGTTACCGTCAACATCCGTAAGCTTTTGGGGCTCTTCCGGTTCAGGTGTTTCATGTGTGCAGGCACACAATAGTGCTGCAACAACTATTGTTGCTAAAAACACTTTAATGATTATCTTTTTCATAATGTTATTGATTTTTTTGAACTCGCAAAAAAAACTGGAGACTTCTATTTTTTACTTCTTCGCGCTGCCGCCGACCTTGGTGCGAAGTCCGTTAAACACCAGGGTAGGGAACGACGCGGCAAAGATATATCTTTTCTATTTTAAGATGCAAAAAATCAAAAAGGTTACATTTTTTTTACGGGATACCGTAGAGACTCGGCGCGCCGCGTCTCTACATCCCCGAAAATCCTTACCGTTTCACAACCTTCTGGTGGTATTCCTTCCCGTCCGCGGCCGTCACGCGCAGGAGAGAACACGCCCCTTTCGCTCCGTTCGTCCGTGTGTTTACTAAAAAATCATATATTTGCCTCTTCATTTTGATAAATGTAAATATTTGAGAATTAAGATTTTATCTTTATGAATACAATGAAAGAAACCGAAGAGGAACTCATTCAGGAGTTCGAAATGTTCGACGACTGGATGGACAAATACAACTACATCATCGAGTTAGGCAAAGATCTGCCGATGATCGACCCGCAGTTCAAAACCGAGGAATTCCTCATCAGCGGATGCCAGTCGCAGGTGTGGCTGCATCCCGACATGCGCGACGGGAAGCTCTACTTCTCCGCCGACAGCGACGCCATCATCACCAAAGGCATCGTCAACCTCCTGATCCGAGTCCTTTCCGGCCACACCCCACAGGAAATCCTCGACAACGACCTCTCCTACATCGATGCCATCGGACTCAAAAACCATCTCTCCCCCACTCGCTCCAACGGATTAGCCTCCATGATCAAGCAAATCAAACTGTATGCCTTGGCATACACCACCCAACAATCCTAAAAAACGTTAAAACAATGAAGAAAATCATCGGCCTTCTGGGCGTGTCGGCCTGCATATTAGGACTCGCTTCCTGCGGGATGAAAGAGTGCCAATGCTACTCCACCAACATCGTCACCCAGACCAACCCCGTCACCCAAACCGACAGCGTCATCCAAAATGTAACAGACACCGTGAGCGACTTCACGCGCGGCTCCTGCGAGGATTTCAACAAAGACGAGACCTACCAAATGGACTCCAACACCACCGTGCATCACCACATCATCTGCACCGACAACTAAACCGAAAACCGCGGACGCATGACTGAAGATACGCACAAAGGAGTGGCGCTCGTGACAGGCGCTGACGGCGGCATGGGGCGCATCCATACCCGCGAGCTGGCCAAAGCCGGCTACGAAGTGGTGATGGCCTGCATCGACACGGAGGCCGCCCGCCCCGTGGTCGAGGAAATCCGGCGCGAAACCGGCGGCACACTCCACCCGATGCGACTCGACCTCGGCAACCTGTCCGACATCGTACGCTTCGCCGACGAGGTGAAAAGCCGATTCCCGTCGCTTCAGATTCTGCTCAACAACGCCGGTACCCTGCCCAGCAAAACGAAGACCAGCGCAAACAACATCGAATACACGATGGCCGTCAACTATTTGGGACACTATACGTTAACCCATCTGCTACACCCCATTATGGGACCTGGCACCCGCATCGTGAGTATGATCTCGTTAGCCTACATCATCGGCAAAATCACCCCCGAGCTGTTCAAACCGAAAACGCAAAGCGAATACAACCGCTTCACCGCCTACGGCAGTTCCAAACTCGCCCTCTACTATTTCATGCTCGACGCCGCCGAGGCCTGGAAGGACGAGGGCATCCGATTTAACGTGTCGGATCCCAATATCGTGAGCACCAGCATTATACGGATGGACAACATCGTCGTGGACAAACTCTGCGACTGGTTCTTCCGCCCGTTCATCAACACCCCCGAACAGGGTGCCGCCAACATGCTAGCTGCCGCGCTGGACCCCGAATACGAGAACGTCACGGGAAGCATTTTCAAGAACCGCAAACCCGTGAAACACAAACGGAGGTTCTATAACAATTTGAAACAACGTCAATTACTACGGGATTTGACATCTCAAATCCTCGCCGACAACCACATCGCCTTATGATAGTTCCACCCTACCTCTCCCCCGGCGACACAATCGCCTTGGCAGCACCCGCCCGCAAGATTTCCCATGCCGAAATCCTGCCGGCAGAGCATTGGCTCAGAAGTGTCGGTTTTAACGTTTTTTATGATGACAGACTCTTCGCCGAATGCCACCAGTTCGCTGGCAGCGACGAATGCCGCGCCTTCTACTTCCAAGATTTGCTGGACAACGAGGACGTCAAGGCTATTTGGTGCGCACGAGGCGGATACGGCTCAGCCCGCATTATCGACCGTCTGGACTTCACCCGTTTCCAGCAACATCCCAAATGGATTTGCGGCTACAGCGACATCACCGTCTTCCACAACCACCTCCAGCAAAATCTCCAGACGGCCACCCTGCACGCCACTATGCCCATCAACGTCACCGACAAGAACACGCTGGCGGCATCCGTGACCACCCTCTTGGACGCTCTGACAGGAAACGCCCTCTCCTACGAAATAGAGCCCCATCCGCTGTCACGGACTACAGCATTTTCAGGAATTTTAACAGGCGGCAATCTCTCCATGCTCTACTCCCTCATCGGCTCACCCTCCGACATCGACACAGACGACAAGGTGCTGCTCATCGAAGATCTGGACGAATACCTCTACCACATCGACCGAATGATGCTCAACCTGAGGCGAAGCGGCAAACTGTCGCATGTCAAAGCTTTGTTGGTCGGGCACTTGAGTGACATGCATGACAACACCGTGCCGTTCGGCAAAACGGCCGAGGAAATTGTGGCCGACTGTTGCCGCGACTTCGACATCCCAGTCATCTTCAATGTCCCCGCCGGGCATCTGCCTGACAACCGCGCCCTCCGTATGGGTTGTAAAATCGAAGGCCATTATATTGACAACAAATTCATAATCAATAGTTTGAATCATGAGTAAAGGTACCTTTTTCTTCAAATATATCTATCGGGTGAAACCCATCGATTACCCCGACCCGAACGGAACCCTTCCCAAAAGCGTGTTGATGATGGCACCGCACACCTCCATTATGGACTTCATCATCGGGCTCTCCGCGATGAAATACTACGACCTGCACGCCAACACCATCATCAAAAAAGAGTTCTTTTTCTTCCCACTGAATCTGTTGCTCAAGAAGTTAGGAGGCATCCCCGTGGATCGGAAACACGTGCGCAATTTCGTCAGCTACGCCGCAGACATCATCAAGAAACGAGACCGCATCACGCTGATTATCTGTCCCGAAGGCACCCGCAAACGCACCGACAAGTGGAAACGCGGCTTCTACCAGATCGCCATGGAGGCCGGGGTGCCCATCAGCCTGGGCTACATCGACTACAAGACGCGCACCTGCGGTATCATGTCGATTTTCCATCCCACCGGCGACTACGAAAAAGACATTCAAGAAATCCAGAAACAGTACTATGGGTTGGAAGGCTACCACAAGGGATGCTTCAACCTGGAAGATATGCCGCACGCCCATCCGGAGTGGTACGACCTTTAACCAAACTTCATGTTCAATCTGCCCGCAATGCGGCTATTGGCCGTCGGCGGTTACACGCTCTAATTTCCGCGCTTTCCGTTCCTTGCTGTTCTTGGCCAGCTCGTCGAAGTTGAAAGCCAAGTCGATGCAGTTCGGCGTCGCCCCGACCGCATAGTGCAGACGGGAGAATCCGAACCGTATGCCTTTGATGTTCAGCTGGAAACCGTAGGAGAAGCCAGCCATAGACTTCCGCGACAACACTTTCATCTCCTGATGGATATTGTGATTGTAGGCCAACTGGAACGAGAAATATTTCGACGGTTCAATCTCAATTCCGAAGACAATATGACGGAAGAAGTTGTCAGCAATCTGCGCAAATTTGGAAGGATATTGGAGCTCGCCAGAGATGGCGTCGATCTCCATGAAGGGATTGTCGTAACCGTAATGGTTCATATTCCAACGGTAGAGCGAATGGAGCGTGATATGGTAGCGAATAGGCACGTGCTTCAGCCGCTGCGAGAACGCAAACTGCAAATCGAAGGGCAACATCTCGCGATTGCCGGGCGCGTAGGAACAAAGCTGTAGCCCGACATTCTTCGCCAACAGCGTGAGCGACAGGTTCTTGTCGTCATTGAAGTAGCTTCCGGCAACATCCACAGCCAAACCGGAAGAAAAGTATGGCCCGTAGTGGCTGAACACGGTCTTGAGGTTCGCACCGATGGAGAAATGCGGGGAGAGCTCGCGCCCCCACCCGATGACGAGCGCATAGTCGCCGGCGTTGAACTTGCCCGTCTCGATGCCGGTCTCGTCGGCGCCGTTGAACGAACCGTAGGCCAACGCCTGCACCCCCACCGCGAAGGAACCTGCCTTCGGGAAGGTGTGGGAATAGACCGCCGACATCGCACTGGTATGCATGAAATAGTCGGTGTAGTTGAGTGCCAACGTGTTATGATGGCGCTCACTGATATACGACGGATTCATCAGCAGGAGCGAAGGGTTGTCGTCACGCACGGAAATCAGATTCCCGCCCAACGCCATCATCCGTGACGAATAGCTGAGATTCAGGAAATTATAAACGAATCTGCCGCCGGTCTGCGCTTGAGTGCGCAGCATACCCGCCAGCAAAAGCAGCATCCATATAAGGTATCGGTTTCTCATAAAAACGAACGGCAAAGATAACAAATCTTCGGTTATACCATCCGTCTTTAAAAAAATGTATCTTTGCCGCCGAAAGTCGCAAGACAAAGGAAAGAATAGGCTTTCATATTGTAAACGAATTTGTTACGGATAAAATAGGATTATGGCACAGAAAAAATTCGCCGTCATTGGCGCAGGACAGTTCGGGCAGGCCATCAGCCTGGCGCTCTCCGAGAAGGGCTTCGAGGTGCTCGTCATCGACAAGGACATGAAGAAAGTGCAGAGCATCAGCGACGATGTGGCATACGCCGTCTGCACCGATGCCACCGACAAGCGTGCGCTGCTCAACGAGAACATCAAGGACTTCGATGCCGTGATTGTGGCCATCGGCGACGACTTCGTGGAACGACTGCTCTGCATCTCCAACCTCATCGATCTCGGTATCAACAAGATATACTGCCGCACAAAGGGAACTCACCAACAGACGATTCTCGAGAAGATGGGTATCACCGAATTCCTGTCGCCCGAAGAGGAGTTGGCCACGATGCTGGCCGAGCGGCTGAGCAACCCCAACATCATCTCCTACCTGCAGATGCCCGACGAGTACCGCATCGCCTCCATCATCGCCCCCGACCGCTTGGAAGGCCTCACCCTCGGCGACATCAACTTCCGCGACAACCACCACCTCAGCCTCGTCACCATACGCCGCAACTTCGAGGAGATTGAGAACAAGGAACTCACAATGAAACAGCATATTATCGGTGTCCCCGACAACTCCACAGTCATCCGTAAGGACGACGTCTTCGTCTTGTTCGGCAAAGATCGCGACATCGACAACTTCATCAAAATCAACCTCTAATGAGTCTGTTCGGCAATCACGACGAGTACAACGGGAAACTCCGCATCCACATTGTGAACAACAAGGACCGCGTTCAGCTGGCCCTGCAGATTTGCAGTTTGGTGATTTCTGTCGTGACCATCGCCTGTATCTTCTGCTACCACGGACTTTTTATCACCCCGCAAACCAAAAACCTCATCCGTTGGATGGTCCATACCAGCCTCTTCTTCTACGTATTCAAATACTTCGTACTGCTCTTCTACTCCCTGCACCGAGGAAAATATATCCAACAGTCCTGGATCGAGTTTGTCATCATCCTGCTGCTAATCATACAGTTCCTCTCGGTCAACATCTTCCACGTTGACATTGTTGATGCGCAGAACTTCGAAAATATCTACCTGATTTTCATACAGTTCTACTTTCTGATTATGGTATTGGTGGAGATGGCGAAGATGAGCAGCTCCTTGGGGAACTACCATCTGAGCCCGCCAGTACTGATGGTGGCATCCTTCCTGTTCCTCATCGCCATCGGCACCCTCTTGCTGAAGATGCCGCGGATGACCACCCACGGAATCTCCTTCATCGACGCACTGTT
Organism: uncultured Bacteroidales bacterium; assembly: GCA_900319925.1. Taxonomy (GTDB): domain Bacteria; phylum Bacteroidota; class Bacteroidia; order Bacteroidales; family WCHB1-69; genus F23-D06. The sequence continues at coordinate 6,373 of ONQE01000023.1, forward strand.
CACCGCCACAAGCGCGAGCTGCATCACCGGCCTTTCAGTCGTGAGCACACCGGAGACGTTCACCTTCAAGGGGCAAGTCGTGATTTTAGTGCTGATCCAGCTCGGCGGCATGAGCATCCTCTCGTTCGCAACCTTCTTCTCCACGTTCCTGTCGCGCTCGATGGTCGGGCTCCGCTACCAGTACATGATCCGCGACATGATGTCCGCCGACCGCCTCTCCGACTCGGTTGGGTTGTTGCGCAGCATCGTGCTCACCACCTTCATCATCGAACTGGCGGGCGTGGCGTTCCTCTTCACCTATTGGAAATCGACAGGCTTTTTCCTATCCGACAAGCAGAACCTCTTCTTCTCGATATTCTACACTGTGTCGGCATTCAACAACGGCGGCTTCGTTCTGATTGACGACAGCCTGCTGAACCTCGGCGTGCCGGGGAGTTATTTCCCGCAGGTCGTCATCATGGCGCTCGTGTTCCTCGGCGGTATCGGGTTCGTCACCATCCGCGACTTCTTCAGCTACCGCTACATCCGCGAGCGCAACAAATACCGCTGGAAGACGCTGATGCCGCAGACCAAAATCGTCCTCTACGTCACGTTCGCCATCATCATCGTTGGCAGCATCCTGTTCTTCCTGTTGGAGTACAACAACACGCTGGAGGGCGTGGACGGCTTCGGCAACAAGGTGTTCACCTCCATCTTTCAGATTGTCACCTGCCGGACATCCGGATTCAACGTTCTGGATCTCAACGCGATGCACGTATCCACCATCATTCTGATCTTGATAGCGATATTCATCGGCGGATCCCCGAGTTCCACAGGCGGCGGCATCAAGACGACCACGCTGTTTATCGTCGTCAAATCCGTCATCGCCACGGTGAAGGGCCGCAAGGACATTGAGTTCAACCACAAGTCCATCTCCGCATCCCTGGTTGAGCGGGCGACCACCATCCTGATGATGTCGGCGGCGTTCATCCTCATCTCGTGTTTTCTGCTCACCGTCGTGGAACCTGAGGTACAGTTGCTCCACGCATTGTTCGAGACTTCGTCGGCGTTCACCACCTGCGGTCTCTCGACCGGCGAGTGTGCCAACTGGAACTGGATGGCAAAGGTCATCCTGACGGTCAACATGTACTGTGGCCGTATCGGCACGCTGACCTTGGCCTTCGCCCTCACCCGCCACAAAAAGGAGTCCCCGCACCAGTACCCGGACCTCTACATTATGCTAGGTTAAGGCGGTTTTTTCCGATTTTTCGGAGAACTTTGGAGCCCCGAGAGCCCTCCCCGAATGGAGGTTTCGAATATATCATATTGAAAATCAACTATATAATCTATGTAAAAAATATTTTTTGAGACAGCATACTCTTTAAAAAAAAGTGTATCTTTGCACCGTCAAACGACAAACGGATCGGTAGTTCAGTTTGGTTAGAATACATGCCTGTCACGCATGGGGTCGCGAGTTCGAGTCTCGTCCGGTCCGCCAACGAAACCTCACAAGTCATTGAAAAACAGACCTGTGAGGTTTTTTTATGCCCAAAAAAATGCACCAAAAATGCACCGAACTTGCTGACACACAAAAAAATAAGGAGACAGCAGCGCTATCTCCTTCCCGAAAACAAACCTTCTCTTACTAAAAGTTTGTCGCCATCATATTCTTCCTTGTCTTGTCTGTCAGGGCGATGTATGGTTTCATAGTGTCATAACTTTCGTGCCCTGTGTATGTCATCACCAACTGTGGCGACCACCCCATTTCCAGCGCGTGAACCACAAATGTCCTTCTTGCCGAATGGGTTCCAATGACATCACATAAACGATTAGTTTCGTCAATCCTTTCTTTCCCACAAAATTGCATTTTGGTGATATTTCTCGTGAAACCCAACTTCTGCGCTATGACTTTCAGATTTTCGTTCATCTTTTGGTTGCTTTTCGGCGGGAACATCAAATCATCTTTTGTTGGGATATCCTTGTATTTTTGATAGATGGACTGACTATATTTGTTCAAGAAGATGGTAAGTGAATCGTGCGTCTTCTTACTGACAAATGAAAATGATGTTGGGTTGTCGTGGTCATTAAAGTCCGCCTTCTTCAAAATCTCCATATCGCTATGGCGAAGCGATGTGGCACAACAGAAGCAGAACCTGTCCCTCGTCAATTCCAAATGTGATTCTTCCGGTTTGAACTCGTAGTGAAACAATCGCTCAAACTCTTCCCAGGTCAGGTAATTGACCGCTTTGGGTTTTGTTTGTTCCAACTTTGACGTTTTATGGTTCAATACACTTTCACCGTGCTTTAAGTATCCCCTTTCATTCGCCCATTTAAGTATTTGCCTCAACATTTTCATATGTTTATCCACTGTTGAGTTGCGATAACCTTTCCTAATCAAGAAGTTCTGATATTCATCGAGCGTGGCGGCGGTGATATCGTCCATCAACAGTTTTGGGTTCATCTCATTCATTTGTGTCTGCACAGCGCTCAATTTATCAAATGTCGGTGAGTCCCAAATCTTCTTTTTGTTGAAATGTCCCATTTTGGATAGTTTCCACCCTTCTTCCTTGCTTCTTATCTCCACATATATTTTGGAAAACGCGGCAAAAGTGAGGTGCTTTTCTTTCACCAATTTCACGCTTGGGTCGTAGAACGACGCGATAACATAGTTTATCCAGTCTTGTCTATCTTCCTTGGACGCCATTTTTTCCAAATCCGGCGTCTCAATTATTGCCCGCGAGATATGTTCCTGCATTTCGTTTAGCAGTTTTCGGGCATCTTCAACCTCTCTTTGTTTCTCTATTTTCTCAATTTTAGACGTTCTGCGTAATGTCTGTTTCTTGTCATCCCAATCTTTCGGAGAAACAAAAATCTTGGTTTTGGCACCGACACGGAAACCACGAGAAACAGATACCCTCACGAGTATCTGTTTCTTATGGGTGTCATCGTCCATTTTTTTGGACAATTCAAACTTAATGGTACTCATCCTATGCGGTTTGTTTGGTCATCACGTGGTTAATTTCGTCTATGGAGAAAAAATCTCTTCCACCAATTGTTCTTGCGGTGAGATACCCGGCGTGTTTCCAACGGTTGATGGTACAAACGTGTACCCCAAACACTTCGGCGGTGTGTTTGGTGTCCAACCACTTTTGTTTTTGGACCTTCTTTTGTTCGTCCTTAATTTCTTTCAAAGTGGTTTGCACACACTCTTGCATCATTTTTTGCAAGTCCGGATATGTCATAATCACGGATACGTTTTGTTCATTGAATTGAATCGTTTTCATTTTTTAATACTTTTGTTTATTCTTACGTTATTTGGTTGATTTCCTTGATTTCAACCTCTTTCATCCTAAAGATAACAAAAGCGAATGCCTTTGAAGCGTTTTTTGGCATTTTTTTCAAAAACAATGTTATCTGTCTGATTTTCAGTATGAAAAAATTCCATTATGCGTTTATCCCACAAACATTGCGCGTAACTTTCTTAATGTGTTGATGGCACGACCTGTTCTGTTCCGAACCCGCCGGAGCGTAAGACCATCACGAAGCAAGTGAATCTCATTTTGATATTCTCGCCAATAATCACTTTTTGACTTTGTTCTTCCCATAGTGTTTCTCTTTTATGCTATATCCACAAATTTTCTCTTAATTCTCTGAACAGTGCTGACGCCCACGCCTTCATTCTTCGCCACCATCCTGATGGGGTATCCTTTTCGCAACTGCTTGATGACGCCGGCATATTCTTCTCTTAATTTCTCGTCGGATTTCTTGTATCCCTCTTTTCTCCCCAACTTGCCGCCTTCGGCGATATATTTCTCTCTACCGCTGTTCAGTCTGAACTTGATGTTTTCCCGTTCCATCTCTGCACAAGTTCCAAGCACGGCGATAAAGATAGTCAGAAACGGGTGTTCCTTCCCGTCTGCATTGAAAATGGACAACTGCTCTTTCTGAAAATAGACATTCAGATGGTGTTCCTTGCAGCGCTGCACGTTCGCCAGCACGTCATCAACATTACGACCAAGGCGGGACAACTCCGAAATGAGAAGCGTGTCAATGTTGTTGCTGAAACAATAGTCAAGGCATTCCGTCAGGATGGGACGGTCTTTGGTTTTCTTGGCGCCGCTGATGTGCTCTTCAAAAGTCTTGACAACGGTCAGCGAATGGTCGCCGGCGTATTTCTCCAAATCTCTTAATTGTCTGGTGGTGTCTTGACGGTCACCGACACTGGACACCCTTGCATAAATGACAGCTTGCATATTCATATAATTCTTTGAGTTTTTTAAATGCTAAAACTTGTATTCATAGTAGGTTATCACCAATTATTTGAACACAAAACCGTTTGAACACATTTTCATTGTTCTGTCATTGCTTCTTCCGCTTCTCTTTTCTTCAATTTCCTCACCAAATAATCGGCACCATTGATACCGTCATCAATGATGATATAAACTCCCGACTGGCAGAGAGATACGTTTGCCATACTTCCTGTGATGATTGCACAGATGGCGTTCTCGTGCAGGCGACGCCATTCTTCTTCTGTTCGTTGTTTCATATCTTTTCATTTTAAATCCACGGCAAATATACAAAAAATTTTAATACTAACACTCTGAGACTAAGATGATTAGCGTTTTCGAAAGAACAACAAAAATAAAACGCCCGCCGAGAAGCGAGCGTTCAAAATTTGGTTAAGAAATTTGAAGAAATTGTGCAGCGATGTTGCATTGGTATTAAAAAGGAAGTTTATCATCCTCTGGCATTAAACTCATCCATTTAAGGTCGTTGGGGTTGCATTCAGTAATAGAATCGTAAAATACCTGATTTATCACATAGTCTTCGTCATTTGTGTCGGCAAATTTTAGTAAGACCCAAGTGTTTAGGATGCATAGACTCACAGATGGAAGTTTACAGCACTGGACAAATCGGTCTGGTATCGGGTCAAATCCCATATCATAGGTGTATTTATCCTCATCAAAGGTCCACCAAGCAGTAGAACCATCCGTGCTGTGTGCAAGAGTCCATCCCTCCTGTTCCCTGAATGTCTCACCCCGTTCTCCTTCCCACTGCTCCCGAATCAACAGGGTCTTGTAATCTATCTTCGCTTCAATGAGGATTTCTCTTTCGGTGTTGCCACCGTATAATCTTCCGTATATTTCTTCTCCATTGCTGATAACTGGTCGTGAAAATAATACTACTCTGTGCATCGTTACTTATTCTCTTTTTTCTCTGATTTCTTCATCCTGTCAAGTTCAATCTCAACGAGCAACCACGAGACCAATCCAGACAAAAGACCGTCATAGTCAAACGTGGGTCTTCCGCCATTCTGCAAAGTCTCTTGACCTTCTATACGGTCCAAGTAAGGTTTCAAGGTCTGAATAATGAACTCTTTGACATTATCAACACCTCTTTCCTTGGCGGATTTCAAAAACTTTTCATTCGTATCACCAAATTCCTCTTTAAGTCGGCTCACGGCGGTGGCGATGGCGGCGTTTCTTTGGGTGCTGCTCTCTTCCAGTATGAACTGGTCAAAACACTTTAATTTCCCTATCCTATTCATCTTTACTAATATTATATATCGTATTTATGACGCTTTCTGGTCGGAATCCCATAAATATCTTATACAAGAAACTTTGGAAAATGAAGAATTTAGCAGTGATTTTTGACAGACCGGTAATCTTGCCCGGCGACAAATTGGAAAGGATAACGTCTTATGGGATGCTCCTACCAAAAACAAAAAAAGCGACGTTCCTGAACATTGGGACATACATCACCTATTATGTAAAGGTAGAAGAGCAGATTTTCAAAGACGGAAAAGTTGAGATATGTAACGGCGAGACATACAAAAAGGACGGACTGTACTTCACGATAGACGATGATGAGTGGGACAAATATGCCATAAAGGCCGAGAAGGCGAAGATGCAATTTGCTGTCATTGAAGACGATAATATTGAAATCAAGGATGAGGACCGATACGACATACTTCTCACGAATAAAGAGAAATGGGAGGTGTTGAAGGCGAGAAAAGATGTTATATGGCATAGCAAAAGTGGATGTCCAAATGACGATAGATTGTAATCTGAGTGTGCCTTAGATCTAAGCAGATTTCATTTTGCATAAATACGGGGAAGGTGCTTCCCCCGCCAAAAACAACAAAATCTTTGACGCTCTCGAAGGCGGTTGGGGAAGAACCGCCGACGAGGGCGTCTTTTTTATGCACTATGAAGTATCAAATTAGTAGGACAGGTTCAGCAACGAAACCTGCGTTCAACAACATTCAATGGGTTGAAAAAGATACGGACCATTTTGACCTAACAGATTATCTTGGGAAAGGTCACACCTACCGTGCCAATATGTCAAACACACAAAATAACGGACCGAAAACACTCGTCTCTACCCAAGTGGTGATGATAGACGTGGACGGCAAGCACAATTCGCCAACGCTGACGCAGTTCTTAAATCAGACCCGTCTCACCCCAAGTTTCTATTACGAGACATTCTCATCCACAGGCGGCGACAGATACCGTTTGGGATATGTACTTGACAATGAGATAAAGACCAAGGGCGAGTATTCCGCCATCGCCCATATCATTGTGGAGAAGACAGGTTGCCTCACCAATGAGATGGTTGATTCCGCCTCGTTCTCCGTCTTCCAGAACTTCGCCGGCACCAACAAACCAGTACAAGACAACTGCGTTGCCTACCGAAAGAGCGATTTCAACAGACTGATTGACCAATATCTTCCGAAAGTGGAGGCAAGAAGGAGGATAGACGTGAAACTGTCGTTTGAGGAATACGAGGTGATGCTTGACTTCCTATCCGAAGGGACTTTTGAAAACTTCATCAACCGTCATCCCATAGACAAGGTGCTGTTGAAAGAGAGTTTGCCTGATGATGAGGATGAGACCTTTTACTATTGGTCGGACTACAAATGCCTTGTTAGGAAGTTGGTCAATGGTTCGTTTTACCACAAATACAACGATTACTATGTCTGCAACACCTTCCACGACGGCGAAGGCAGGAGAAAGAAACTTACTGTGAATTGCTCTCTCATTCACCAGATGTACCCCGACTGCTCATTGGAAGAGTTGCTGGTGCTCACCTGCAAGTGCTTCCTGAAATTTTTTACCAACGACGCCCAAGACACGATAGGCAGAGAGTTCGTTTTCAACACAGTCGCTGCCGAGATGCACTATCCGCTCGGCGCCCAAAGTCCTTATACCATAAAGAAGCGGTTCAAAATAAAGAAATACGACGAGAACGGGAACAGGATACACTGGAAGACACAGGCGAAGGAGCACTATTCCAACCAAATTCTTGGCATGTATGACGCTTCCCTTTCCATTGAGGACAATCTTATACTGATACAGAGGTTCTACGATGAGAGCAAAGACAAACATCAAGTTGCTCTTCGGACATTAAAGAAATACTTGGAAGAGAACAATGTCTTTTACTTTTCATCTAACAACAATCCGCTTACCAAGGAGAAACCCATCACTACGCTTAAACGAATGATTAAGTGCTTTATGTTTAACGATGCTTACCAGTTTCTCTTGGAGCATCGGGATAGTGTTGGCAGGAAACAATTCTTTCAGTACAAGAAATTACTATCAGGCAAGACCAACTAACAGAGAGTTATCTTTTTCACTCTCATACCTATACAACAACAACCGAACATTATTATATAAGAGGTGCAAAAAGATAACTGTCCATAATCACTGTGTCACGCGGAACTATTCAATCGCTAATTTTTTTTGTTATATTTAGATTGAGGTCCGACAAGAGACTTGAAAAAAAGTATCACAAAATTTTTTACAATGCAAAAGACATTAGAATACAAGATTGACGAGGTTACCATTAAAATTTCAAATATGAAATTGTACATTAGCACGAAGGCACGTCCAACACCTCGACATAAATTCCGCCTTTCTATTATTGACCACTATGAAGATAAGGTGATATTCAAGGAAGACATTGTGATAAGTGGGTATTCCGAAGACTTTCAAACAAAGGGAGGTGCGGAATCGTGCATCTTGTGGGTTTTAAAGCGAATAAATACCAACCTCATTCCGCAATCCGAAGATGACCGTGAAAAATTCAATAAGTTCATTGGGGAATTTAAGACCAAATTGACCATAATGTTTGACGAAAAGTTGCACCCATTGTGTCAATTGTTCTGATTTTCCAACTTTATTTACTCGTTTCAAGACCGACCGTTACGATATGGTCGGTCTTTTTTGTTTTAAGCGCGTTGCCTTTTTCAGACTTGTGAAATTTATGCCTAACCATTTTCTTTCTTGAAACAGAAATTTCGTAGTTTTGCAAACTAATTTGATTTGACGATTGAAGTATGGAAAAGACAAAGACCACTGCTGATTTGAAGATTCTGGTAGCAGAATGTACGGCGTATGACTATAAGGTTGAATTAGAGGAGCGGAAACCCAAAAGTTGGCTGAAGAGCGTGAGTGCTTTCGCCAACACTCGGGGCGGTTCGCTTTTCTTCGGCGTTGATAACAATGGCATTGTCAGAGGCTTGGATGATGTACAGCACGTGTGTGAAACTATCAGCATACACATCCGTGACCGTATGGACCCGCTGCCCGACGTGGAGATGATTCCGTTAGAGGTGGAGGGCGGGAAGATTCTGCAAGTGAAGATTCACGAAGGCAACTATACGCCATACTATTATGTCGGTGACGGTCAGCGTGTCGCCTTTGTGCGTAACGGGGATGAGAGTTTGCCCGCCACGGCGGAGGAGATGGTTCGTCTGGTGCTGAAAGGTTCTAACAGGACGTTTGATTCTTTACGCACGGATTGTAGAACGGATGACTATTCGTTTGCGTTGCTGGCAAGTACTTTCAGGGAACGCACGCAACAAGAATGGGACAAAAAGTATCTGCAATCGTTCGGGCTTGTGACCAAAGATGGATACCTCACGAATGCAGGAATGTTGTTTACGGACTATTGTGAGCTCAGCCAATCGAGACTGTATTGCACCCGATGGGCCGGGCTTGAGAAGGACGACGCACTGAATGATGCCGAGTATAAGGGGAACATTTTGCTGTTGCTGCTTGAAGCGATGAACTTCGTGAAGTCGAGCACGCGGAAAGGATGGGAAAAGTTACCTGACGGCAGAAAGAACAAGCCGGAGTATGCGGAGCGAGCCGTACTGGAAGCGTTGGTGAATCATTTCATCCATCGCGATTACACGGTGATGGGCGGCGAGGTGCATTTGGACATCTACGATGACAGGTTGGTGATAACGTCCCCCGGCGGAATGTACAACGGACAAAAGGTGCAAGACCTTGACATTGAAGAGGTATCATCGGACAGGCGGAATCCGATATTGGCTGATGTGATGGCTCAGTTAGACTATATGGAGAAGCGGGGCAGCGGACTGAAGCGTATCTGCAATGAAACTCGGAGTTTAGAGTCCTATAAGGAAGACCGGAAACCGAAATTCAAGTCCTCCTCCAGCCACTTCATAACTACCATTTATTCAATGGAGTATGACCCTGCAGTCACTAAGCAGTCATCAAATAGGAACCAAGTAAGTACAAGTAATAGTACAAGTAATAGTACAAGTAATAGTACAAGTAATAGTACAAAAGAGAGAATACTTCGACTGGTTCGCGTCGTAAGGGGAGAAATGAGCACTAAGGAAATAATGGCTGAGCTTGGAATAAATAGTCGCTCAACGTTTAGGGACAACTATCTAACACCAGCTATAGAGGCGGGTCTTGTTAAGATGACGCAGCCCGATTCTCCCCAAAGTCCTACGCAACAGTATGTGCTCACGGAAGAGGGGAAGAAGCTGCTTGAATGATTGTAAATAATTAAATATAAAACAAATACAAATTAAAGTTGCGCCCGACACGTATTAGGGATAAAAAAATGGCATTCCATTATAGCGATGGTAGTTATGTGGGGGGATTCCCCGCTTTCATAGGAGGATTGTTTGGTATAGCAATTTGTTTCGGACTACATTCTGCTGGACTTAACTTTTTTTTGTCTATACTTCTTGGGGCAGCAATCCCTATTGGTGTGATGGCTCTAATAAATCTCTCTCCTCCTCAAAACTATAGTAATGATATTATTGGTAAATGGAGAGATTCCGACGATTCTATTAAGCACTCAAAGGAAGAACCCATTTATTCGTGGGAGTTTAAAAATGATGGAACGATGATATGGGATTATGGGAGATGCCGTAAAACTTATAACTATGAAATTAAAGGAAAATTTATAGTGATTGAAGGAGAAAAAAAATTCAAGATAGAATCCTTGTGGGAGAAAATGCTTTTAACTGTTGTGGATTGTAATAGTAGTAGGAGGTACCAACTTAAGTATTATGGATATTATTAGTTACGCAGATGAATAATGTAATAAAACACGCTTATTCCTCAAAAGATAAAAATAGAGCTTTGTATGAATCTCTGCAAGTAATATTTGATATTTCAGGATTTTTAAAATAAAGATAGTTAAATTATGGTTGTTTTATTAAATCTGATAGGTTTTCTTTTTTATATTGCCGCTTTTTTATGTGCAATAGGTGTATTTGTGGGTTTCTCTGATAAAACAGGATTCAAAATTGGCATTATCGCTTTGATTGTAGGTATCTTGTTGATATTTGGAGGTTATTATATTCGTCAAGGAGCTAGCGCATTAGAAAAAAGTGAAATGTTTGCAAAAAGTTTAAGAAATGGGGATAAAGATAAGGTTGTTTGGCAATTTCGCTCCTTATCAGACAAACAAAAGAATAAGTATATAGAGGATATTTATAACAATTTTTATGGCGATAGTTTTAGCGAAAAGATTTGTTTTATTGAAGATTTCGATGAAGAAAGAATCCCATTTGTTATTCAAAAGAAAGAAACTCTTAATAATGACATAGAAGAACTATATTTGCAAGCAGAGAAATCCAATAATCCTGATTCTTGGCTGTTTTTTTCTTCGCAAGTGCCTGGAAAATTTTTCTTAAAGCATGCGAAACCGAAACTTCTTGACAGAGAATTCAGGAAATGGTGTTCTGATGAGGATGCATGGCAACGGGTTCTACTGATGGATTCTATTGTAATGGCTAAAGAATACCTTTCTCGCTTTGAGAATGGCACACATATTGAGGATGCAAAAAGAATCATACTGAATCACTCATTCGATACTTATTCAAATAATAAGCCACCATATAAAATAACAGATAACTTTGATGGAACAACAACACTTTCCATTCAAAACTCATCCTCTGTTGAAATAAATGTGAATTATTCTGGAACTTTTGCAAACGGGAATGTTAAAATACCAAGAAATGGAAGTGCGACAGTAACTGTTCCAAATGGATATTATAGAATTCATGTAAGTTCATATCAGTCTCGTGCAAAAAGTGAAAATTCGTTGGAAACATTTAGTGGAGGTTATAGGAGTCTTAATTATCACATTGTTCGGGAATGATGATTTATTTCTAATGGAAATAACCAGTTGTTATTCTAACAACTGCCATATGGCAACGAAAAATTATTCTTAAAGCAGCATATGTGGTGCATTTTTCCCCCTAAAAAAATGCACCGCTACGATAAGAAGGCGTCATTCTGCTAACTCATACACTTTGTGTTCACTTAACTGACTGTGCGTATTTTGCTGGTATTCATTTATTTGCAATGTAATTAAATGAATACAAACAGATGCAATATTCAGGTGCAATGAACAATTTAAGTCTCGTCCGGTCCGCAAAGAAAAGGAGGAACAATGTTTCCTCCTTTTTTTCATTGCCGAAACAGGCAAGACATTCAACACTATTTCCGCATCTTTCAGCCTTTCCGCACTCCTCCGCAATCACTCCTTCACGCACCGTACCGAGTGCCCATAGCACTTGTACTCCAAATAGCTGTATCCGTCATTCTTATAATCGTAAAGAATGCAGCACCAGGCTTGGTCGCGACTGAACGTTTCGGCGCACCAGAAAAAAGACTGAAGACCGTAATACTGATGTTGGTTCTCGGTGTAGGCACCAGCAGGCACCGCATCGAAGCCAGAGTTCTCACGCCGGATGGAGAAATAGGGATCCCACATCTGGGAGGGAGCCTTCATCATCTCGCCCGCCAAGCGGTGACCACCCAAGCTGTTGAACAGGAGGTCCCAGTCCGCGTTATTCGGCAACCGCCAACCCTCGGGACAGATGCCGCGCACCGGACCGGACACCGCCTTGCCATGACTCTGATGCGCCGGCAGGTCCATCGCCGCCGCCCAATTGTAGAGAATGCCGTGCCGCGCATCCAACGGCGTGGCGTAATAGGCGGCATACTCGGGCTGCGAGGCGGAGAAATAGGGATTGCTGTACCATCTCTGACCCGTCGGGGAGGTCGTACAGCGCATATTCTCGGCCATCCAGCACTGCGACCCGATCTGCACTGTGCGATAGACATTCCCCTCGTGGTCCTTCGCGATAGGCGCCGACGGGCAGAACGAATAACGCTCCGCCCCCTGCTGCGCCTTCAAGGTGAAAGAGGCACACACTATACAAATCATCAGTAAAAACGTAGAGACGCAAAATCTTGCGTCTCTACAATATAGGAGGGAAGATAATATCATACAGACGTTTAATACTTTGTCAGGGACTCAAACTTGTCGAGATTCTTGAGGGCGATGGCAGTGCCGCGGGCGACGGCGCGGAGGGGATCCTCCACCACGTGCACGGGCAGCTGCGTGATCTTGTTGATACGCTTGTCGAGGCCGCGCAGCAGCGAACCACCGCCGGCAAGGTAGATACCCGTCTTGAAGATATCGGCCGAAAGCTCCGGCGGGGTCACGTTCAACGCCTGCATCACCGCATCCTCGATGGCGTTGATGGAGTTGTTGAGCGCGGTGGCCACCTCCTGGTAGTTGATCATGATGCTGCGGGGAATGCCGTGCACCAAGTCGCGACCATAGACCTCATAGTCGGCGGGCGGGTTGTCGAGTTGGGTGATGGCCGCGCCCACGTTGATCTTGATCTGCTCGGCCGTCGGGATACCGATGTCGAGGTTATGCTCACGACGCATGAACTCCTTGATGTCGGTGTTGAGCCGGTCGCCGGCCACCTGCACGGACTTCTTGGAGGCAATGCAGCCGAGGGCGATGACGGCCACCTCGCTGGTGCCACCGCCGATGTCGATGATCATGTTGCCGTTGGAGCCCAGCACGTCGATGCCGCTACCAATGGCCGCCGCCATCGGCTCGTAGATCAGACGCACCTCCTTGGCTCCCGCCTGCTCCGCAGACTCACGGACGGCGCGCTCTTCCACCTCGGTGATACCCGAAGGGATGCAGATCACCATCTTCATGGCCGGGGTGACTAAGGAGTGTTTCGTATTGGTCATCTTGATGAACTCGCGCAACATCAGCTCCGTAGGCTGGAAGTCGGCAATGACGCCGTTGCGCAAAGGACGCACAGTGTATATCTCGCCAGAGGTCTTGCCCTCCATCATCAACGCCTTCTTACCCACGGCCACCACCGATTTGGTGCGCGAGTCGATGGCAATGATGGACGGCTCGTCAACCACAACCTTGTTGTCGTGCAGAATGACGGTGTTGGCGGTGCCCAAGTCTATGGCTATCTCTTTGGTAAACAGTGAAAATAAACCCATTTTATGTCTTCTTTTTACAAACTTGCAAAAATATAAAAATTCTCGTTCTTTTACGAATTGTATGTTTAAAAGTTACAGAATCGTGTCCCCTCCTCCTAAAAACACAAAATCTTGCGTCCCCACAAAACACCCCATCCCCAATTCCATAACCCCTAACCCTTAACCCTTAACCACTAAACATTAAAACCATAACCCTTAAACCTTAAACCTTAACCATTAAACCTTAAACCTTAAACCTTAACCATTAAAAATGTATCTTTGCCGCCCAAACAGAGATTCTATCGAACGTGTTCATCCTCAAGATTATGAGAATACTGATATTTAGCCTCTTGTACGGCTTACTGACGCTGGGAGGCGGCTCGTGGCCGCAACGATTCCTCCCGAATCACCGCCAACCCGCGGTCGAGCAGCCCGCACCCACCCCCGACACGCTGACGCTTATGTTCATCGGCGATGTGATGTCCCACGGCCCGCAGGTGGACGCCGCGCGACTGCCGGACGGCACCTATGACTACGCGCCGTGCTACCGGTTCCTCACCCCCTACATCGCCTCCGCCGACCTCTGCATCGCCAATATGGAGGTGCCGCTCGCGGGCGCGCCCTACACCGGCTACCCGCAGTTCTCCTGCCCCGACAACATGATGTCGCAACTCTTCGAAGCCGGCGTCGATGTCTTCCTCACCGCCAACAACCACACCTGCGACAAGGGGGCCAAGGGCATCCGCCGCACCATCCAGGTCATGGACAGCCTCGGCATCCCACACACGGGCACCTGGCTCGACAGCACGGATTACCGACAGCGCAACCCGCTGATTATCGACAAGAACGGCTTCCGTATCGCCGTGCTGAACTACACATACGGCACGAACGGGATTCCAGCTCCCAATCCGTTTATGGTCAACTTGTTGGATTCGGTCAACATCTTCAATGACATAGCCACGGCCCGTGTTACCGATGCCGACTATATCATCGTGATGCCGCACTGGGGCATCGAGTATGAACGGCACCAAAACAAGGCACAGGCAGGCTACGCCCGTTACATGTATGAGTGTGGCGCGAATATGGTCATCGGCGGACATCCCCACGTGGTGCAGCCCATCACATTGGAAAACAGAGATGAACAGGGTGTGGCACAACGCGTTACAGCATACTCGTTAGGCAATTTCGTCTCCAACCAACGCAAACGCTACACCGACGGCGGTATCATCGTCAAATGCACGATTGTGCGCGACACCACGGGCACGATTCGCGTCACAGACTACGAATACCTGCCCTACTGGGTCTATAAAGGTGTCTGCCAAGGCAAATACCAATACCACATCCTCCCGGCCAAACACGCGGTGGAGAACTGCGCACAATACAACGTCCACGGGGCGGACTCCGTGGCGCTGAACCTCTTCTACAAAGATACTAAGGAGCTGATAGACAGCGTTCCCGAGTCGAAGTTCGACTTTACTTCAACGACTCGATAACGCCTTTCACCTCATCGCCGGCCTCATTGACAGCGTCGTTGAAATCCTTCAGAATCAGACGAGCCTTGGCCTGGGCGAAGTAGCCCTTGCATTCGCCTTTCAGCTCGTTCACGTGGGAAGTCTCCTCTCCCGTGAGCTCTTTTTTCTCCACATTGGCGACATACTTCTCGAACTTGGCCTGCGCCTTCTCCAAATCGGATTCGGAATAGCCCTGATACTTCTGCTCCACCGTGGCCGTGAATTTCTCCAACTTCTTGATCTTCGCGGATTTGCTGTTGCATGCCAACAACACGACAACCAACACAACCAATGCCACCAACGCAGCAATCATGATAATTTTGCTCTTCTTTTCCATAATATGAAATGATTTTGTATTGTTTTAACTTCTAACATTTTACAACTGACACAATAAATCAACCCTACCCCAATGCTTCAATAACCCTTAACCCTTAAACCATAAACCATAACCCTTAAACCATAACCCTTAAACCATAACCCTTAAACCTTAAACCTTAACCCTTAAACCCTACTAGAATCCCGTCCAGAACATCTCCCAAATCTTGTGCTCCATCTCCTGCCAGGTCTGGCGGGTGGCGCCGGCGAAGTCTGCACTGTACTGGTTGAGCAGCTTCTGGGCCTCCTCTTTCTTGCCGTCGTTCAGCAGGCTGACCGCCTTCTTCTCCAACGCGGGCAGCTCCTCGAAGGCCTTGTCCTCGTAGCGCATGATGTTGGTCATCATCATATCTTTGGTGCGACCCCAGCGGACTTGCGCTAACTTGTTGGCCTTGCGGTAATGCCACAGCACGGCGTTCTCGTTGTAACGGTAGTGGCCGCACACCTCGAACCCGGCGGGCATCTTGGTGGCACCGGCATAGATCGGGATGCGCGGACTCTGGCCGGGATTCTCCACCGAGAACCAGCAAAGACCGCCCACCTCATCGGGCAGCCAGTCGCGACACTGCATGATGAACGAGTAGGAACACCACGACATCGCCACGCCTCTGTAGAACGTGACCGTTCCGGGGTTCAGGAAGTTGTACATCGCGCGCTCGTTGCCGTCCATCCACGGGTTGGCGTTCGGACAGATGATGGTGTCCTTGTAGGGATTACCCTCCTTGTCCTTGCGGTTCACCACCATCTTGAGATTGCCGATCTGGTCGAGCACGGTGCCTTCGTAAGTGGCTCTGAACAAGGCCATCACATCACGGACATCCACCTTCTTCTCGGGTTTCACAGAGAAGGGCAGCGCCTCCGCATTGAGGTCGAGTTTCAACGACGGAGCGAGCTCGTTGAAGATGTACCACTCGCGTTCCTTGTGGTTTTTGCCCTCGGCGTAGGAGGCGTTGAAGGCCTTCCACCAAAGGAAGTCGCCCTTGCCGTCCCAGAGGCCGTACTTCTTGGCCACCTTCTCGATATTGTCGGAACAGAGGAAGTTGTTCTTGTCCTTGCGGTTGAGCTTGCCGATGCGCGGCACATTGCAGCTCACGGCCACCTCGTCGTCGGGCACGCGCTGCGCCACCCATATACCGCCGATCACGTCGGGACCCTCGCCGAGGATCTCCATCTGCCACACCTCGTTCTTGTCGGCGATGGTGATGCATTCGCCGCCATCGGCATAGCCGTACTGCTTCACCAGGTCGCCGATGAGCAGGATGGCTTCGCGGGCCGTCGTACAACGTTGCAGGGCAATACGTTGCAGCTCCTCAATCATGAACATGGCGTTCTCGTTCACCAAGGTGTCGGGACCGGAGAAGGTGCTCTCGCCCATAGCCAACTGATGCTCGTTCATGCAGGGGTAGGCGGTGTTCATGTAGGCGTAGGTGTGCTCGGCCTCGGGAATCTCGCCGGCGAGCACGAGATTCTCCATGCTCTTGGCCGTCTCCGTATGCATCGTGCCTTTATAGACTTTGTGCATGGTGCCGGGCTTGTGGTCGGCGGCGGGCTCGATGGTCACCCATGTGCGGTACTTGCTGTCGCACGTATGCGAGGTGATGACGGAGCCGTCGGCGGAAGCCTTCTTGCCGACCATGATAGAGGTGCAGTTCGCGCCCACCAACTGTTCGTTTTGGGCGATACCTGTTTGCGTAAAACCCCATAAAATCAGGGTAAAAAAGAGGAACAGTTTCTTCATTTCTTAGCTTTTTGATATTGCGGCAAAGATACTATTTTTACCGCACCACCGTCACACTCCCCTTCACCGTCTTCGCCTTCTCCCCACGGGTCTTGTAATGCACCACCACCGCATAGACCCCGTCGATGGCGTTCGCGCCGTCCCAGCCGAAGGTCTTCTCCTCCGTGCGGAACACCAAAGTGCCCCAGCGGTTCCATAT
>ONQE01000140.1 GCA_900319925.1 uncultured Bacteroidales bacterium
CTCCCGGCCGTAGGTCACGATGAGGTCCATCCGGCGGTTGTCGCGGGTCTGCGGCTCCACATAGTAGAACCCCGTGCCGTTGATGATGGGCTTCAGGAAGCTGAGGAAAATCAACCTTCCCTGCCGCTCGATGAACTTCCCGTCTTCCTCACGGTACTCCTCGCGCATCAAGTCGTGGAAACGCTGCAGCACAAACTCCATATTCAACCGCCCATCGGTCACATAGTTATAGTTTATACGCAGTTTCCCCATATCCGCAATGTTCTGCTCGGCAATGAAATAGTTGTTCAGCACCTCCTCGAAAATGATGTTATGGATGCTCACTTTCCGATTTGCATCGTATTTGATGATGCCGAACATCGTGGCGAAATCTATCACCGGGTTGTTAGGATCGTATGTGATGTTATCACCAAGAATGGAGAGGGAATAGATAAACCGTTTCAATTCAGGATATTCTTCCAGATTCCTGGTCATACTGGTGAAGAGCGTGTTTTTGTTGAATATCGTAGTTTTTGCTGCTTCCTGCACGCCGTCCAGCGTCCAGTTCCGTCCCAACTCCTCGTCTATCACCTTGCAAAGTTTGCTCACCAAAAACGGATAACCAGAGGTGTATTTGTAAATTTCCTCGCTTATCGCCTTGATGTCCATGCCCGTATGCGTGTCGTTTTCGTAATCGCGGAGCATCTGGGCAATCTCCTCGGGGTGGAAGGTCATGTCCACATTGAAATCGGCGGCGATGTTCCACGGGGAGTTGTACTATGGAACGTGGAGTTCAATCCCTCTACACTACGTTGCAGGTACTTGTTGCGAAGCATACCCAAGAAATTGAGGAACAACTGGTTGTCGCTACTCTTATCCACCTCATCAATGGTCAGCACTACCGGCTTCGGGCTCATTTTGGTAAAGCGGGTGATCGTTTCCGACAACTCGTCCAAGTCTTTGGCCGTACAATCTTGCCAAATATTTACCAGTCCCTCTTCAATACATCTCGGTTCCAAACGGTTAGCCATTTGTCTTGCGAACATCTTGGCAAAGGCGGCATGAGAGGAGAAAGCGTTATCATCCACGCCTTCGAAACTACAGTCGATAATCAAATACCGGTCCGACAGCCTACGCCATATCATTTGCAGCATCGTGGTCTTCCCGTACTGCCGCGCCCTGTTGATGGTGAAATACTTGCCTGTGTCTATCAGGCGCTCCACGGCCTCAAAGCGTTTGGCGCTGTCCACCATGTAGTGCCATTCGGGATTACAACTGCCGGTTATGTTGAATTCTTTACGCATATTCGGTTTTGTTATAACAACCTGCAAAAATACACTTTTTTCTGTGAGCCATGTTTGTATATGCCAGCGCAAGCCCGCCCTCACACAAAGTGACGTCTCGCTCAACCCCACCGGCCACACCGTTTTATTCCACATCTAATCACTCCCGTAGGAAACGGACATAACAATCGTTTTTGTCAACCATCCACCAATTTTGCGCAAAACAGTCTCTAAAAATTAACTATTGATTGTTAAATTATTTTAGCAAAAACGAGACAACAAACTGAGTGACAGCTCAAAACAAAGATTAAAAAAACCTCTTGACAAAGTGTTTTTCTGTTGTATATTTGCAGCGTCCAAACAGGACTGCGGCATTACCGCCACACTATCACCGCCAGAAACGGCGGAACTCGTATTACTAACGAACGAGCGACAGCTGCTGTATAAAAAGCTGAGGTAACAAGCGCCCTCGAGAATGTGGGCAAACTGTTTCAGAATAAAAACAAAACCCCAAGGTTTGATTGCTCAGGGACCTCAGGGGATAACGCCGCGAAGATACACTTTTTTTGGACATTTGATTATTTTGATAATATTTTTGAGAAAAAAACCAGAAACTCTCTATTTCACAAGACTATGAAATACGAAGAATACGAAACTGCTTTCGCAGCAGCCCGGCTAAACAAATATTTGTACGCATGCGGCGGAAACAAAGCCAAAGCATTGCAATTGTACAGGTTAAACATTAAACTATGTCAAAAACTCTACGGGGTATTGAATGTATTTGAAATTGTATTAAGAAACGCGATTCACAATCATTACGAATCCTTTTTTTCTGATGCGAACTGGATAAAGACCCAGTTGTCAGACGGAGGCATGCTGAGTGCTGCACCCATGAAGACTGAAACAATTTCCGTCATTCGGAAGTTAGATCACACTGGGAAATACACTCCCGACAGAGCGGTATCTTCTTTGTCTTTAGGTTTCTGGACATATCTTTTCACAAAATACCCTTTTGCAAAGGGAGGCAAAAGCATCCTCAAAATTTTTCCGAACAAGACAAAGCCATTAGGTCAAAGAGCAGTATTCAACGAACTACAGATAATTAAAAGGTTCAGAAACAGAATTGCGCACCATGAACCAATCTGTTTTGACAATGAGGGTCATATTAACACGACTTTCGCCAACGAAAACTACAAGCTGATTATCAGATACTTGCATTTTTTAGGCTACAACGACGAACAAATCCTTCTTGGACTGAACGTTCGACCGTATGCAATCTTCAAGAAAATAGAGGGTATTGCACGTATGAGTATGAAGAGCGGAGCCCCTGCAAAATCACGGGACAAAAGCAAGCCCCCGGACTAGCAAGGGAGGACCGTAACGGCACCCGCACATTGTAGAGATGCAAAATTTCGCGTCTCTACAACAAGGGCGCGACCGTTGCGGCCACGCCCGTTGTTAATGTAGAATGTAGAATGCGGAATTTTAGTAGTCGCGGAGGCAGCGGACGGATAAGCCAAGAGACGCATCCATTCCATGACAACCACTACTGTTTACTTGGGGAGAATACATTCCATCACCATCGTAGTTAATACATCTAGCTGCTTTTTTTCCACCGCATTCCCACCATCCTCCTGATGATGTTCCCCAAAATTGTGCTCTTGTTCCAAAACCATAACCAATATTACCAGCATATGCCCAATCCCCAAAATATCCCGCAGGGCGTGCAGAGAATCCAGTGCTATTATTGGTATATGAGTCGTTACCAGGAGTGCAATTGTTACTGCTGGTTCGCCAACCAATACTGTCTGCAAAGACCTTGGCATTTGAACCGTTACAGAGATATTCTTGATGATAATTTGCTACATAATCTGTCATCGCTGTCCATTCTGCATCGCTTGGAACATGCCATCCTATAGGGCAGATACCTTGCACGCCACTCGGTATTGAATCGGATTCCAAGGAATTCCGCATTACTGCTTTCCAATTGTAAAGCAAACCATATTCAGCAACGTTCAATATGTCTCGGTTCGGGTAGTAATAGTAAGCCTCTGTGTATGATCTTTCTTCATTTCTCCATTCTATCGGCCACCCATCTGAATAGTGCGTGGTCTTCAGATTCTCCTTCATCCAGCATTGTGTGCCGATGGCCACGGTGTTATAGACATTGCCGTCGTAGTCGGTGAGGGTCTTGGTGTCGCAACTGCCGGCATGGAAGTGGATTTGGTTGCCGTAAGCAGTGCCCTTTGCGTTAGTGGCGAAGGCACGTATGAAATAGAGCTTTCCAACGGGAAGTCCTGTCAGCGTGGCGGTGAACTCACCTAAGCCGCTACCATCGGCTAACACCACGCCGTTCTCCAAGGTCGGACTGGGCAACGTGTC
This sequence comes from uncultured Bacteroidales bacterium, assembly GCA_900319925.1. Taxonomy (GTDB): domain Bacteria; phylum Bacteroidota; class Bacteroidia; order Bacteroidales; family WCHB1-69; genus F23-D06. Next base: position 3,645 of record ONQE01000140.1, read on the forward strand.
GTAGCAGAAGCCGCGTTGCGTCACAGGAGCGTTGCCATCAGCCAGCACCGTACCCGTACATTCGTTGTAGCCATTCACCGTGTCGGTGCTGACGGTCGGGATGGTCGGGGATAGTGTGCTTACCGTAATGGGGGTGCTGTAGGTTACACCCGCTGCATTTACCGCGTATGCGCGCACGTAAAAGGTGGTCTCGGGTTGCATGTTGGCCAACAAGGCGGAGAAAGTCCCCGAACCGTTGCCCACATGCAGATGTTCACCGGTCATCACCGGATCGGGATCGGTGGACCAACAGAAACCACGGGCGGTTACGCTGTAAGTCCCCGAATCCGTAACGTCACCGCTACAGACGAACGATGTGTAGGAAATTTCGGATGCCGGCAAAATCTCCACGGAAGGAGCATGCTCGACCAGTGTGGTGAACGACAATTCATCACCATAATTGGTACCCCACATATTGGTAGCATACGCCCGCACAAAGTACGTGGTGGAGGATTTGAGGTTCAAAAGATTCGTGGAGAAAGAGCCTGAACCTGAACCGCAGTTCACCATATTGCTTTCCACCGTGGGATGCATCACGGTGTCGTAGCAGAAACCTTTGGCCGCCACCGGTGCACCGCCGATATAGACTACGCTGCCGTTGACCGTGGCGGAGAGATATGCCACATCGGCGACCCCCGTCGTCATCACGGTCGGAGGCGTATGGTGACCTTCCAACTCGTCGATACGGTTGCGCAAACTGTCAATCGTGTTGTCCACAGAGTCAAACGTGTTGTTGATCACGTTCACCGTCTGTTGAAGTTCGCCTTCTGTGATATACAGGGCATCGTTCTCAAATGCACTGACTTGTGTGGGGACAGCCGCGATGGTGATGTACTCCGCGTCATTGTTGAAAGCGCTCACCTGCGTGGGAATCGCCTCGGCTGTGATGTACTGGGCATCGTTGGCAAAAGCACTCACATTGGTCGGCGTGTTGATCAAGTCGTTGTAACTCTTGTCCCAGGCATTGAACTGCGGGTCTGTCTCAGTGTAAGATGTAAGATAACCGGCATCGTTCGTGAACGCGGAAACATTGGTGGGCACCGTCGGAATAACCGGGGTGTTAGCAATTTCCGAATAGTCATACGTCGGTTTGTTGGTTTCCTTCGCCCAAGCAGGAACCGTCGGGTCGGTCTCGGTGTAGCCGGTGAGGTAACCAGCATCGTTCGTGAAAGCACTGACGTTCGTGGGAACCGTTGGAATAGCCGGGGTGTTGGCGATTTCTGTATAGTCGTAGGCCGGCTTGTTGGCCTCTTTCGCCCAGGCCGGAACCGTCGGGTCGGTCTCGGTGTAGCCTGTGATGTAACCCGCATCGTTCGTGAAGGCACTCACATTCGTCGGAACTGTAGGAATCGCAGGAATATCCTGTGAGGTGATGTATCCCGCGTCATTCGTGAAGGCACTCACGTTGGTCGGCACCGTCGGGATAGTCGGAGTATTCGCGATTTCCGTGTAGTTGTACGTCGGCTTGTTGGTTTCCTTCGCCCAAGCCGGCACCGTCGGGTCGGTCTCGGTGTAGCCCGTGATGTACCCCGCGTCATTGGTAAACGCGCTCACGTTCGTCGGCACCGTCGGGATGGCCGGCGTATTCGTCAGATCGTTGTAGTCGCCGCTGAAGCTGTTGCCCGCCTCTTTGGCGTACAGCGCGTACGGCACACTCAGCAGCTGCTGCGTGGAGGTCACAGAGTAGTTGTTGCCACCAGCCGGGTCGATTTCCGTTTTCAGGAAATAGGGGCCAGCCGACCAGTCGATACTGCCGAAGGTTCCGAAAACAGCGTTCCCGTCACCGATATTCAGCGTGATGAGTCCGTTGGCGTTCGTGCTCGGCATCTGCGTTTCGACATAGACACCACTGCCCGTGGCGCTTCCTTGCAGGATGCTCACGCGCACACCCACTAAAGTGTTTGTTACCAGCGCATTGTTAGCGCTTCTCACCACCGCCTGGTAGGTGAGCTTTTCGGGTGCCTGCGCCATCGCCACTACGACGGCCAGCACCATGATTACCATTGTAATAAGTTTCTTCATACTCTTTATGTTTTGGTTTGTACTACTGTTCTTGATTACCCCAAGGCTCGCTGCGCTCACCCTGGGTTAACATACTTCAGGCCTTCGGCCCTTATGGAAGGGTGCTAAGACCGAGACGGCCTCGTTAACTGCTAACTACTAACTACTAACTTCTCACCACCTTGAACGTCTTCAGCACCCGTTTCCCATCGCGCAGTTCCAGGAAATAGGTTCCTGTGGCGTACTGTCCGATCTGGAACGTGGTTAGGTCATCCGTGACGGGAATGGTCTGCAGACGCTTGCCGCTGCCGTCGTAGAGGATGGCGCGGAGACCATCGGCGGGAATCTCGAAACCGTTGAGTCTCAACTGGGCGACATTGTCCGTCGGGTTGGGGTACACCACGGCGTCGAGGACGATCTGCGGGTAGTCGTCAACCCCCACGGTCATGATCTCGTAGGGTTGCTGCACCCCCTCC
>ONQE01000018.1 GCA_900319925.1 uncultured Bacteroidales bacterium
GGCGCTCGCAGTACCTGACCAGCGTTGCGATCGGGTAAGGCTGTTCGGTGCAGTGGTAGGGCCGCATTGTATGGCGGCCCTACACCACACTGCGCTTCGCTTGTATGGTGTTACTTGCACTGCGTGCGTGTCGCCTCTCCGAGGCGGGGAGGGGCGGAAAGATGTCAGAGCCATGGGGATGCCCGCCTTGGGGCTCTCCCCCAACCTTAAGGGTTTGGCAGCTGGCAAATTCGGACATGCTACTTTCCGCCATCACCCGTTTCAACTCCGCCACTTCTGCCTAAGTTGTGCAATTTCGTCTTCCCCCTCTCTCTTAACGGTATGTTTGAGTTTGAGCTTTCCAATATTCAGTTCGACCAAAGTTTCGCTACTCCGCGCCGACAGTACATCTGCCAGCAGAACCCCCACCATCTGTCCGCCGCGCTGCACAATTGATTGTGAGAGCACTGTATTTTTCAACTCTAATTATTTTTATGTAATCTGCACCAGATTTTTTTGTATTTTTGCCACGTTTTTCTGCATAAAACGACAGAAAAATGACATATAGAAAAAGGCGCTGAATTGCGTCTTATCTGCGGCAGTCCGAACTTCGCAAATTCAGATTTTCCCCGCAAGATAAGGCAATGATTCGCGCCCATTAGGTGTGTATAACCCGTAGAGACACAAAATTCTGCGTTTCTACACTGCGGATTTCTGAAACAAATCCGCATATATGCACGGCGTGGGTCGCAAGCATTGCTTATCTCTGGGAAATAGGCAATGCGAAGGCCTGGACTGCGGGATAAGCAAGTAAGTTCTTGCTCCCGCGCTTTTTTTATATGCCATAGACTGATCGAGTGATTGCCAGTCGCGGTGGAAGGGAGCGCGCCGTATATGTATCTTGCCGATGAGCATACCGAAATACAATGCCGATCCGATAATTCCTTCCGACTTGAACGAGGACCAGCGGAAGATTGTGCAACAAACCGAAGGGCCCGTGTTGGTAATTGCCGGTCCCGGTTCAGGGAAAACCAAAACCCTGGTGGACCGCATTGTCTATCTCGTGCGCAAAGGCGTGGCCCCAGAGTCCATTATGGTGAGCACATTCACCGAAAAGGCGGCGCGTGAACTCATCACCCGCGTTTCCAACAAACTATTGGAGGACAATATCACCGTAAATCTCAACGAGATGTACATCGGCACGCTGCATTCCATTTTCTTGCGCATTTTGGAGGAAAACCAGGAATACACGCGGCTGAAACACGCTTATCGGCTTTTCGACCCGTTTGAACAAGCTTTCGTTATCTATCGCAACATCTATGAATTCATTGGTGTAGAAAGCCTAGACGCCTTGATCGGGGACTATACGATGTCCAATTGGCACAAGGCTGATAAAATTGCCAAAGTCATTAATGTAGTGGCGGAGGAGATGTTGGATGTGGAGATCTTGTCGAAGTCGCGCTATGCCTCCGTGCGGGCGTTGGCCGAATGCTACCGTATCTATGAACGTATCTTGGAAGAAGAGAATGCCCTCGATTTCTCCACTATCCAGCTGGCCTGCTATCGACTTTTGGACGAACACCCGAATGTGTTGACTAAAATTCAGGAGAAAGTGTTGTATTTCATGGTGGACGAATATCAGGACACCAATACCATTCAGGAGAAAATCATGCTGAGACTCGCCTCTCGCAACAACAATCTTTGCGTGGTGGGTGACGACGACCAAGGTTTATATCGCTTCCGTGGTGCTACCATCCGTAATATCCTTGAATTTGCGCAAAACTTCTCCGAAAGCGAGTGCAAAACGTTCTACCTGCAGACCAACTACCGCTCACACCCCGACATCATCCGCTTCTACAACGAATATATGCACGACCAATTCGCTAATGTCGGCGGGGAAAATTTCCGTTTCGACAAGACCATTGTGGCGCATCAGAGTGATTTCCCAAATATGCCAGCCGTGTTACGGTTGAGTGTTGAGGAAGGGAAAAAAGAGGAAGAGTACTTTGAAGAGGTTTTACGATTTATCAATTATCTGAAATCCAACAATATAATATCAGACTACAACCAGATTGCCTTCCTCTATCGTTCGGTGAGAAGTGACCATGCGAAAAATTTGGCCGACTATCTGGAACAACACGGTATTAAGGTTTTCTCACCCCGTTCCGACATGTTCTTCGACCGCAAGGAAGTCCGCTTGATTTTGGGCTGTTTAGTCTCGCTGTTCCCACAATTAGAGGAAATACTCTCTGGGGAATACGATGAGCGTGCGCTCAACCTGTGCAAGAGCTGGTGCGACCAATTTACCGATGCCATTGAATCCAATCCGGAAGGGAACAAAGAGTTGATTCGGTGGTTGTTGCAGAAACAGCGCAAACACCTCAACCTAACCCGAAACACCGATTACGGCTTCACCGCGTTGGTCTATCAAATGTTGCAGTTCCCACTTTTCTCAAAGTATCTGGAAGTGGGTATGGAGGAAAACGTCACAGACCTGCGCGCTGCATACAATATCGGCATCCTCACCCAGTTGGTAGCCCAGTTCGAGTACCTTTACAACATCACGATTCTCACCCCAAATATTCTGGACAAAACGCTTCGAAACTTCTTCCGCTATTACCTCAACTTTCTCTTGGAGGGAGGACTTGGTGAATACGAAGACTTTGACGAGACCCTGCCGTCTGGATGCGTGTCGTTTATGACCATCCACCAGGCCAAAGGACTAGAGTTTCCCGTTACGATTGTGGGTAGCATGAATCTCGGTCCGAGGAAGAGCTATACTGATCTCGATGAAATCCTGCAGCGAGAATACTTCCACAAGCCCATCTACGAGCCGATTGAAAAAGTCAAGTATTTTGACTTTGCGCGACTTTTCTACACCGCTTTTTCGCGGGCGCAAAATCTGCTGCTGCTCACGGGGAAGGAGACCAGCCGACTGCCCTCCAAGTACTTCCGCGACTATTGGGAAAGTTTGCCCAAGTGGGATGCTCCTGGCATCGACCTCCGAAAAGTCAACTTGGCAACGGTGAAGCCCGTCACCATCAAGCACGAATACTCGTTCACTTCCCATATCCTGCTCTACGAGGGGTGTCCGAGGCAGTACAAGTTTTACAAGGAGTTGGAGTTTGTGGAAGAGCGAAAGGGAGGCACGATGGGCGGCACGTTGCTGCACCAGACTATCGAAGACATCCATAAGGCGGTTCTTCGCGGAGAAAGCGATACGATTACTAACGACAACATCACTACTTGGTTCAACACCAACTATCAGCTGCTCATCAAGCAGTTGCACAGCTATCTCGCAGAGCCGCAGCGCAAAGCTCTCCTTAAGCAGGTGTTGCGCTACCGAGACCGTAATGAAGACCATTGGGATCGTATCAAGGAGGCCGAGGTGGACGTTTCGTTGGTAAAGGAGGACTACATTCTGAAAGGCACCATCGACCTCGTGGAGGGCGAGAACGGTACAGTGGATTTGGTGGATTTCAAATCAGGCGACAAGCCCGATGTGAACACCACCGATGAGTTCAAGAAAACGATTCTCAACCAGTATCGCCGCCAGTTGGAGGTGTATGCCTACCTGATTGAGCAGCGTTACGGGCAAAAAGTGAGCCGGATGCATCTCTACTACCCCAAGGTGGAAAACGGCAACCCGCGTATCACCTTCCCTTACCGGCTGCACAACGTGGAGGCCACCATCGGCTCGTTTGAGGAGGTGGTGCATAAGATTGAGCGCAAGGATTTCGATATGAGCTGCCATCGCCGCGACGAGCGCCGCTGCTCCGACTGCGATTTACGGCATTATTGCAACAGCCGGTAGCCAACTGCATTTTCGTAGTTAATGATTGATAATTAGAAAAAGACATATTATGGAAGACCAACAATTATTCAATGACGAACGCCCCATGACCTCCGTGGAGGAGTACCAGTTCGAACCCATCAAAGGGCAGCCGATGCTACAGTGGAAGGGTAAGCGACCCTTTGAATCCACCCGCTTCTACCCGGCCCAACTCAAAGAGACCTTCGGGGATGAGGCCGACGGCTGGATGAACAAACTCTTTTGGGGCGACAACCTCCAAGTGATGAGCCATTTGCTCAAGAAATATCGGGGCAAAGTGGACCTCATTTACATTGACCCGCCATTCGACTCAAAGGCCGACTACAAGCGCAAGATTGAGCTGCGTGGACGGCAGGCCACCAATGACAAGACCGCCTTCGAGGAGAAACAATACACCGACATTTGGAGCAATGACGAATACCTCCAGTTTATGTACGAACGGCTGATTCTGATGCGGGAGCTGTTGTCGGATAAAGGGAGTATCTATTTGCATTGTGATTGGCACAAAAGCCAGTATCTAAGATGTATCATGGATGAAGTATTTGGGCAAGAAAATTTTATAAATGAGATTGTTTGGCAATACTATATGGGAGGTAAAGGTAGTAATGAATTTGCCAAAAAACATGACAACATCCTTTTATTTGCAAAAGCAAAAGGAAATCATACGTTTAATAAATTGACTATCAAACGATACTACGATTTTGTTCCCTCATTAAAAGATGATTCAAAAAATAGCACTTCGGGGAAAGATGAAATTGGTTATTGGGGGCTGGTATCATGTCCTGACGTTTGGTCTTTGAAAAGCGTATTTAATATGGGTAGTGAATGGTTGGACTATCCAACCCAAAAACCCGAAGCCTTGTTAGAACGCATCATTAAGGCCTCCTCCAACCCAGGTGACTTAGTGTTCGACTGCTTCATGGGGAGCGGAACTACGCAAGCTGTGGCCATGAAATTAGGCCGGCGGTTCATCGGGGCCGACATCAACCTCGGTGCCATCGACACCACGGTGAAACGTCTCAGCAAAATTGCCAACGAGTTATCACAGCGCATCCCAGAAGATGGAAATCCGCTTTATACGGGATTTGAGGTCTATAATGTGAACAACTATGACGTGTTCCGCAATCCTGTGCAGGCCAAAGACCTTTTGGTGGAGGCGTTGGAGTTGCAACCGCTGCCGGGCAATGAGCTCTACGACGGCGAGAAGAACGGCCGTATGGTGAAGATTATGCCCGTGAACCGCATCGCCACCCGCGCAGACCTCAACGAGCTGGTGTTGGGTTTTCCTCGTGACAAGTTCGAGCAGCGCAAAAGCGAAGCCCCCAACAAGCCTGTGGAGGCGGTCACACTCGTGTGTATGGGTCACGAGCCCGATCTGGCTGCCAACCTCCAGCTCGATATGAAGGCTGAAGGCTACAACCTCGACGTGGAGGTCATTGACATTCTGCGCGACAAGCTCAATTTGGAGTTCCGCCGCGATCCGGAGGCGGAGGTTTGCATTGAGGGCGACAAACTCGTTATCCGCGAGTTTTTTCCCAGGAATCTCCTCCAAAAACTCTCCATTGAGAAAACCTATGTGGAAGACTGGCGCGAACTGGTCGATTCTGTGAAGATTGATTTCAACTTCGATGGTTCTGTATTTACCCCCTCCGTCATTGACATTCCTGATGATGGCCAGTTGGTGAAAGGAGTCTATCGCATCCCCGCCGATGCGGGCTCCATCAAAGTGAAAATTACAGATTTGTTGAGCGAATCGTGCGAGGTGGTGTTGTAACCAATTGCGTCCCGCAGTTGGGGTAACCGAAATTATAAGATTATGGCAAAAAGAAAAACAGCAACGATAGATTTCCCGTTTTACCAATACCTTCAGTATTTTGTACGAACGGAACATAAAAAGATATACGCAACGATGAGGCCGCTCTCTAAGAAATTTCTCAACTTCAACAACCCAGAAGTGAATGTGTCGGCCTACTTGCGTGTGCCGCAATTCGAGGCATTGGAGATGTACGTTTTCCTCAAGGAATTCTGTGAGAACCAGAAACTGTGGCAGATTTTCGAGCAATGGTACCGCAAGGACGGCAAATTTGAGGGGCGTGCTGTCGCCGGTTTTGACCGCAAAGGGCAAGGTTCCCTTTTCGACGTGACGGAATCTTCCAGCGATGAGGACGAGACCAAGGGCTACTTCGTCCAGATTTTTGATCAAATCAAGGCGATGAACCAGGAATATCCCAACTACATCTTCGCTCTGACGATGGGGTTGGGAAAAACCGTACTGATGGCCACCTCCATCTTTTACGAGTTTCTTTTGGCCAACAAGTATCCTCATGACCCGCTCTATTGCCATAACGCCATTATCTTTGTACCCGACAAGACTGTACGCGGAAGCGTAATCGAAGATGTGCAGCATTTGGACAAGTCAAAGGTGGTGCCGCCAGAGTACCTCTCGTGGTTGGATGCCAATCTCAAATTTCATTTCCTGGATGACAATGCCACCTATCTCTCCACCATCGACCGTTCCGACTACAACATCATCATTTCCAACACGCAGAAAATCATCCTAAAACAGGAGCATAAGCATAAAACGGCCGCGCAGACGCTCTTCGGCGAGGAGACGGGCAAATACACGGCACTTTCTATCACAAGTCGTTTCGCAAAATTGGCGGCAGAGGCAGGGCTTGATGATCTGGAGGAAGAAATCCAGCTGATTCATAACCACCGTTTTGCGAAGTTGGCACGGCTGAAACAGTTGGGGATTTACGTGGATGAGGCGCATCACGTGTTCGGCAATAAGTTGTCTGAAGATCTGATGACTACTACCAAGGCTACCAGCTTACGTGTTACTATCAACGAGTTGGCCGCCAACCTTAATCGGGCGGGCTCGCGTATGGTGGGCTGTTACAACTATACCGGCACTCCTTACGTGAAGAACCGTTTGCTGCCCGAGGTGGTCTATTCATACGGTCTGCGCGAAGCTATCGACCACGCCTATCTGAAAAAGGTGGAGTCCTACGCTATGGAGAATATCCGAGAGAACACGCAGGTTTTCTGTCGCCAAGCCATCACTGGCTTTTGGGAACATTGCGGTACGAAACGGGTGGAAGGGCTGCTCCCAAAAATGGCCTTCTTCGCCTCCTCCATTGAAGAGGCTATCACTGAATTGAAACCTGCCATAGAACGGGAACTTATAGTTCTCAGCATTCCAACTTCCAAGATTTTAATCAATGTGGGCGATGAGAAAATCACCACAAACGACGATTTGCGCGAGTTCAATACTCTTGACACTGCACGCTCTGACAAACAGTTTATTATTCTTGTAGGCAAAGGAAAAGAAGGCTGGAATTGTCGTTCACTGTTTGCCGTAGCCATGTACCGCAAGGCCAAATCCACCGTGTTTGTGCTGCAAGCCACCATGCGGTGTATGCGGCAGATTGGAGACTATCAGCACACCGCCTATCTCTATTTCTCCAAAGAAAACATGGACATTTTGGATAAAGAACTACAGGAAAACTTCAACATTACGTTGGAGGATATGCGGAGTTCTGGTGAAAATAAGAAGGTGGCAGAGGTGCGCTTAGTGCCGCCGTCGGTCAAAGTGGAGGTAAAGAAAACCCGAAAACTTTACCAGCAGCAGCGCAAGAAATTGGCCGAACATATTGATTTGGAGTTGGATAAGGTAAATGTGGAGAAGTATCTTATCACACTTACAAGAAGGAGTTTGGACCTGCCGGGTAAATCGTTGGGCCGCAAGGACATCACCCATCTCAAAGAACAGCGTGCGTTCTCGCCGTTTACCATGATTGGTGAAATTGCCCGGTATTTGCAGATGTCGCCCATCGAAATCAAGATGATTATGAAAACCGCCGACGAGCCCTTGGAGAAAATTTGCGAGCGGGTGAACGAGCATAACGAACTCCTCTATGATGAGGTGATACCTCGGCTATTTAAGGAGATTTTTGAGATAAAAGAATTCACGCATGATGAAGAAGTCTCATTGGAGTTGGTGAAAGATCCCAAGCCCACAGGCAGAGACTACTACCATGTTAAGTACAAGGAAGGCCTATTAGCTTCTAACATTTTCGAAGAATACCAGGCATACCGAAATAAGTCCTTCAATGTTGACAACTACTGTTTCGATTCAGAGCCGGAGCTAATGATGTTTAGAAATCTGCTTCACGACGAGCGCATTCTCAAAGTTTGGTTTACAGGAATGCTCACAGCGGGTCAGACAGAGTTCGTTATCAACTATATTGATCCCGAATCCAACACAGTGCGTTCCTACTACCCCGATTTTTTCCTGACTTCGTCACAAAAAAATCTTTAAATTTATAATCTACTTGTAATGAGTAGAATACTTTTGTTGAGGCACCCGAGATGGGTGTCCCGATGCTTTTTTTGAGTATTTTTGCGAACAAATCACAAGTGATGTTTGTCCGACAAAAAAAGAACAAGTCAGGTTCGACGAGCGTTGTCGTTGTCAGAAAGGACAAAGGCAGATATAAGCTCGTCAAAACGATGGGGAGCAGTTCTGATCCGCAAGAGATAGATAATCTCAGCAGACAAGGGAAAGAATGGATAAGACGCAAATCCGGCATGGCGGACATGTTCACCGATGCCGAGGGCAAAGACAGGGAGAGGAAGGCGATAGAGCGGTTCATAGACAGCATAGAGAACATTTTGGTCAACGGGGACAGCCTCATTCTGGACCGCATATTTGACAGGATAGGTTTTGACAAGATAGAGGATGATGTATTCAGGAAGCTTGTCGTCGCACGCCTTTCGTGCCCGTCAAGCAAGGCTGCGACGGTGGAGTACCTGAAGAACCACTTCGACGAGGATGTGGATTTGTCGAAGATATACCGCTATCTGGACAAGCTGAACCATACGCAACAGGAGAAGGTTCAGGATATCAGTGTACGTCATACCAGAGAGCTGTTGGGCGGCAACATCGGTGTGATGTTCTACGACGTGACCACCCTGTACTTCGAGGCCGACAGGGAAGACGACCTGCGCAAGACGGGCTTCTCAAAGGAGGGCAGGCACAAAAACCCTCAAATCATACTTGGGCTTCTGGTGAGCTTGAACGGTTACCCGCTGGCCTACTGCATCCACGAGGGGAACAAATACGAGGGACACACCATGATGCCGGTCATCGAGGAGTTCGTCCGCAAGTATGAACTGGAAGACTTCGTGGTTGTGGCCGACTCGGGACTGATGAACGAGCAGAACGTCGCTGATTTGGAGCGGAACAACTACAAATACATCATCGGGGCACGTATAAAGACCGAATCGAAAAGAGTCACGGAATGGATACTGTCACATTCATGGGTGGACGGACAGATGGAGGAATACGACAAGGGGGACGGGAGGCGGCTTCTGGTAGGTTACACTGACAACAGGGCGAGAAAGGACTCCTACAACAGGGAGAAAGGGGTTCGAAGACTTGAGAAGGCATACAGGAACGGGAGGCTAAGCAAAGAGAACATCAATAGACGTGGCTACAACAAGTTCCTGGAGATGAAGGACAAGGTGGAGGTATCCATCGATTACGAGAAAATCAAGGAGGACGCCGCATGGGATGGGCTTAAAGGCTACCTGACAAACACCGAACTTCCCGCAGAACAAATCTATGCGGCCTATCATAACCTTTGGACCGTGGAGCTGGCCTTCCGCATCGCCAAATCGAAACTGGAAGTGCGCCCGATGTTCCACTTCACCCGCAAGCGTATAGAGGCGCACATCTGCATCTGCTTCGTGGCACTGAAAGTTTACAAGGAACTGGACAGAATCCTCAAACTCAACGGCATCAAATTAAGCATAGACAAGGTGCTGCGAATGGCTAAGACTGTGACGACCATACAAGTCCGTCTGCCACTCAACGGACAACTTCTCTCCAGGACAATGGTCATGAAACGGCACAAACCTATTGAAAAACTCTTTGACGAAAATTTTTGGGTGTCCCAATGACGAAGTCAGGAACTTCATCCCGACCATGCTCCGAATGCGGCAGGATCTGCAAAAGGCCTTGGGAAAGGATGCGGAAGTCGATTAATGCAGTACCGTTGAGAGAATCTCTAAGGAGTCAATCTTCCTAATCTGCTCGTTATGCATCTGGAAGTAGGCGACCAGCCCCTTTAACAGGGCGTTGCGGACGCCGCGCGAGACCGGCACGGGTTCGTTGCAGGTGAGCAGCAAGTGGAGGTATTCGCTCTGCTGACGGCTCAGGAATCCGGCATCTTCCATATAGAACGGCTGGAAACGGCACTCCTCTAACGAGAAATAGGGGGTGCTGTCGGAGAAGTTGTCCTCCGGTTCGTAGCCCATCACGCGACTGAGGCGCAACAGAAATCGCAACGGCAGTTCGGCCATGTTGCCACTCGACGCATGCACCTTCGCAATCTCCTCCTGCAGAAAATCGAACAGCACCTCATCCTGACCGGAATCCATCAACAGCTTATACAGTATCTCGTTGTAAAACAGCAAAATGGAGCTCTTCGCAGGATCGTAGTACATCTGTGCGGCGGTCGTTCTCGGCGTGATGTCTTTCAAATACTTCAACGAGCCCTTGTTGTGGTCATCGTAGGAGATGTCCATCACGGCAAGCGGGGAAAAATACGATGCCGCGAAACGGCTGTTTTTCCGATAGGCGCTCTTCACGATGAACGACTGGTTGCCTTGCTGCTGCGTGAAAATCTTCACGATGAGCGAGGTGTCGCCGTACTTCGTGGCGTGCATTACAATACCGGGGGTTGAGATGACCATTGACTTTCTATTTTTGCCCCAGGGTTGCGGCCTGCGGCCTTGCCCTGGGCTACCTGTTGCTCGCCCCACACTGCGGCTCCGCCTTGTGTGGGGTTACTTGCGCTTCGCGCGTTTTGTCCCTTCGGGACTGCTTAAGGAATATTGTTTAATATATTGGGGTTTCTGTTCACTACTAACTACTAACTACTAACTGCTAACTGCTAATTCACAAATACGAACTTGGTGACCAGTTTTTCTTTGCCGTTCTCGTCGGAGACCATCACGTAATAGACGCCGGTGGCGGGGCGGTTGCCATGGAAATCCTTGCCGTACCAGACCAGCTGACCGCCGTCGCTGTAGCCCTGCCAAACGAGCTTCCCAGAGCTGTCCGTTATCTTGCACAATGAATTGGCCTTCAAACCGTTGACCGCTACAGCACCCGTATAACCGTGGGGTACGGGATTCGGATAGACCGGCAAATCCTCATAGGTCTCAAAGCCAGCGGTAGCCGTGCCCTTGTAGCTGACCAGACCGTTGGAGGTGGCGAAGAAGACCTCGCCGGTGAAATCATTGACGTTGATATCCACTATATTGTTGGAAAACAGCGGATGATCTTCCGCGGTGAAATGCATCAACTGCTCCTGACCGTTCTCGCTCATCAGGAAGACACCGGCCTTGTTCGTCCCGATCCACTTGCGGTTGGCACCGTCCACTGCGATAGCCGTAACCTCTTCGTACTCAAGCAAAACAGAGACATAACCATCCTGCTCTAACAGGATATTCCGGGGATAGACGCCGCCATCGAAAACCTTGCCCGGATAGTAAATCACCTTCACGCCTTTGTCGGTGCCGATCCAAATCTCGCCGTCCTGATCCTCCGCCATGCAATAGACCGTGGAAGAGGTCACCTCGGCAGCGGCGTTCATGTCGATGCGGGCGATGCGGTCGTCACCCAGATTGTCGTATGTGCCGTTGTCCGTGAAGGCGATAAGGTGGTAAGCCACCCCATCGCGCGGGAAGTTCATCCACTTGTAACCCCGGGAATCCACCAAGAGTTTGTCGGCCACCACATCGCCGATGGAGTTGGTCGAGAGGGCGTGGGCGATGTTATAGGCATGCCATGTTCCGTCCGGTTCCAACATCTTCAGCATTTTGTTACAGTAACTATTTGTCATCCAAAGATTTCCCTTCTTATCGTATTGTAGTCCGGAGACAAATGTCTGCCCCGACTGGATGGAGTCCAGAAGCGAATTACGGGCGTTGTAGTGCGCCGTGACCCGTTTGTCCTTACAGGTGAACAGGCCGTTACCCCAAGAAGCCACCGCCCATTCGGACTCGTGCTTCGGATTGATATCCACATTCGTGAGGTCGTATGCGGGGGAATCGGGGGTAAAGTAGAGGAAATCCACACTGTTGAAATGCCATTCGCGGTTTTGGAACCAGCTGAGGGCCGGGAAGCGGTAACCGGGGGCGTATGACGTCGAGGCGCGCCGCGTGCCGTGAACCGCTGCCACTACGCCGTTGCGCGACACCACCCGCTCCACGTAATCCATATAGGGTCCCGGGAGTGTGAAGAAACGGTGGGAAAAGTAGGTCATATTGTTCTGTACCAGCCCGTAAGCATGGTCCGCCGCCCAAATATTGTCGCCGTCCAGGACAGCCTGCCAAACATCGGAATAGGCATTGTCATCGTACCACACAGCATAGTAAATCCGCTCCACGTCGCCGTCCAAGAGTTCCACCCCATCCCAGTTACAAACAAGAAGGGTGTCGTGCTGTGAAGACATATAACGCACGGATTGGTAAGCTTTTCCGGTCGAATACCAACTGTCGCCATCCCAAGTGTAGAGGGTATCCCACGCCTCCGTCTCGTACTCACCGGGCTTCCGCATGGCAAAGAGCTTGTCCGAGGCGACCGACAGGAACGACACATTCAGGAAGCTCTCCTGCGTCCATTGGGAGAAATTGCTGAGTGCGGGCGACGTCATCGGCATACTGAAGACGCCTTCCGTTGTGGAGATGTAAAACCGCTGGTTCGCTACGGCGATATCCGTGGGTGTGAGCTGCTCGCCGTCGCGCTTGGTGAACCAGGTGTCGGACACCACCCTCTCGTCCACGTCCAAAATCACGACCCCGAAAGGATAGACCAGGTAGGTCTTCCCGTCCAGCTCGCGGCAGGTCTGCAACCGTTTGGAACCGGTCAGCGACTTGTCCTTCACATCCCGGATATTCATAACCCGGTCATTCTGAATAAGGTCTATATTTCCGTCCGCATAGCAGATTATCAAGGAGTTTTGCTGGCTCACGTGGAAAACCCCGACGATGTCAATATCGGAGAGGCCTTCCACCTTGGTCCAGGACGAGATGTCTGGATGTTCGTCGTACATCGAACCTTTCTCCAACAGCATCAATCCGTTGTCGGTGGCGGCATAAACCGTGGTAGCATCGACGGCTACCGAGGAGAATGCATGCATGGCCGTGTGCGCGGTAAACGAACCGATGGCGGTCTGGGCCGTCAGCGCAAACGACGACAACACCATGAGGGTTAGAAGGATATTTTTTCTCATAGGGCAGTATTTCGATACAGGTCTGATTTTTTGAGGTTATACGCTGGGATAATCGACGTCAACAAACTGATTACCAATATAGTGAACAAGACAACGAGCAGGTCGGTGAAACGGATTTGGACGGGATAGTAGGGAATGATGTAGTGCGCGCCGCCGCCGCCGAGTTTCACGATGTGGAACGTTTGCTGCAGGAAGCAGATCAGTGCCCCGAGCAGCGTGCCGGCCAACCCGCCCAATGCGGAGACCATGATTCCCTCATAGATGAACACTTTTTGTATCAACGACTTAGACGCGCCCATACTGAACAACACGGCCGTATCGGTCTTCTTTTCCAGGATCAGCATGCCCAGTGCCCCGATGATGTTGAAGGCGGCGAGGATGAGGATAAAGGCGAGAATCAGGTAAATCATGAACTTCTCGGACTTCATGGTCTTGTAGAGCGAGTCCTCCTGCTCCTGTTGGTCTTTCAGTAGATACTTCTCCCCCGCCAAATCCGCGATTTGCTTCCGGACTTTGGCGGTGTTCGCCCCTTCTTTAAGCTGGATTTCCAAGGAAGTCACCTCGCCCTCGTAGTCCATCAGCTCGCGCACGAAGGAAATCGGACAGAAGATGTAATTCTCGTCGTAGTTCGTATTGGTGCAGATGACGCCGTTGGGGATGATATAACGGGTGTTGAAGGCCTCCGCGGCATTGGCGAAGTTCTTCTTTGTCCGCTTGGGATAGTACATCTTCATCAGATTGTAACTCAGCAGGTTGACTTCGAGTTTGCCCGCCGATCCGGTACCCATGATGGCGCACGGCTGGCGCAGCTTGTAGAGGGCGGTGTCGCCGTCCACCAACATCCCTTCGAAGTGGTTGGTCTGGAAGTAGTTGTCGGGGACGCCCTTCAGGTAGAGCAGTTCCTGCCGGTCGTCGTAATTTGCCAGGGAGAGGTCGCAGACGATCTCATTGACCGTCTTCACACCGGGAATTTGCCGGAGTTGTTGGATGGGGAAGCTGTCGGTGGCGAACGACTTGCCCTCGCGGAGGGTAATCTCGTAGTCGGCGTGCAGGGCGTTGAACCACCCGCCGATGATGTCGCTCATGCCGTTGAAAACGGAGAGCACGACCACCAGCGCAGCGGTGCTCACCATGATGCCGATCATGGAGATTCCGGAGATGACGTTGATGATGTTGTGTTCCTTTTTGGAGAAAAGGTAACGCCACGCCAGGAAAAGGGCCGTCTTATACGACTTCCGTGCCACTATTTCTTCAGCAGTTCGTCAATGTGTTCGATATAATCGAGGGTATCGTCGAGGAAGAACTCGAGAGCGGGCACCACCCGCAGCTGGTTGCGCACCTGCTGACCGAGGCGGAAGCGGATGTCCTTCGTATTTTCCTTTATCAGTTTAATAATCAACTCTTTATCAGCAGTATTGTACACGCTGATATACGCACGGGCGATGGAAAGGTCCGGGGTGACCTTCACGTTCGTCACGGTGATCATGCACTTGTAGATGTTTCGGCTGTCCACCAGGAAGATGTTGGCCAGCTCACGCTGCAGCATCGCCTCTATTTTCTGTTGTCTTGTCGTATTCATTGCAGTAAAATTAAAATGGCAAAGATACATTTTCTTCGCGAACCGCGGGCAACATATATCGTCATAAATGCAAATTGCCAGATACTTGCCAGTGTATCTATCGAGGAGGCGACTGTTCTATTCCGCCGGATACTTCAGCCGGACGTTCTCGGCGAGGAAGTGCGCGACCTGGTCGGTGGTGAAGGGCGACACGTTGATGACCAAGTCGTAGTTGCGAGCGTCGTAGCGGGAGGTCCCGGCAAAGGTTTTGGTGTAGTTCTCGCGGGAGTTGTCGACACGTTCCATGATTTCACGGGCTTCCTTTTCATCGACGTGCTGTTTGTCCATTATCCGATGCACGCGGCGTTCGGGATCGGCAATCAAAAAGAGTCGTATGGCGTCGGGGTTGTCTTTGAAGATATGGAAGCCTGAGCGTCCGATGATGATGCAGGATTCCTTCTCGGCAATGCCGCGGAGAACGCGCAACTCCTCATAGTAGAGTTGTTTCGAATTGACCTCGTAGGATTCCAATCTGGAGGAGGGGGTTATGGCGAACTGTTTATAGAAGCGGCAGAACTCCGACCACCAGTTCAGTTTGGTGGCTTTTATCTTTTCGATTTCCTCTTCAGAGAGGTTGTATTTTTCGTGGATGGAGGCGAGGATCTCCCTGCCATAGACTTTCACGCCGAGCAGCTCGCCTAATTTGTAGGCTATTTCACTTCCACCGCTGCCGGCCTCGCGGTTGATGGTGATGATGAATTTTGCGTTTGCCATTATCTTTTGAGTTTATTCAAATTGGGACGGCAAAGATACATTTTTTAGTGAATTGTGATTAGTGAATTGTGAGCAGTGAAACAGATACGGATCACTGTTCACAAAAAAATGCTACTTTTGCAGCCTGTTCTAAAGCATAAGTTGCAAGCTCCAATCTACCAGTTTCAATAACCCATAACCTATAACCCATAACCTATAACCTATAACCCATAACCCATTAAGAATGACATACGGCAAGCTATACCTCATTCCCACTCCGATTGCGGAGGGTGCGTTCGGGACGTTTTTCCCGACGGTGAACGCGGATGCGATTAACGAGACGGACTACTATATTGTGGAGGCGTTGCGGACGGCGCGGCGTTTCCTGCGGTACGCGGGCATCCGGAAGCCCATCGACGAGCTGACCTTCTTCGAGCTGAACGAGCACACGCAGGGGGTGGAGCTGAACGACTTCCTGCAGCCTTGTCTGGAGGGCAAGAATGTGGGGGTGATGTCGGAGGCGGGGGTGCCGTGCGTGGCCGACCCCGGGCACAAGGCGGTGGAGAAGGCGCACCAGTTGGGCGTCGAGGTGGTGCCGTTGATCGGGCCGAGTTCGCTGATTCTCGCGCTGATGGGCAGCGGCATGAACGGGCAGAGTTTCGTGTTCCACGGGTATCTGCCGTCGGAGCAGTACGACCGGGAAAAGCGGCTGAAGGAGTTGGAGGCGGTGGCGGTGAAGACGGGGCAGACGCAGATGTTCATCGAGACGCCGTACCGCAACAACCGGATGACGGCTTCGATTTGCAACGTGCTGCAGCCGGCCACGCGGGTCTGCATCGCTGCGAACCTGACAGGTGAGAATGCGCTGTTACGGACGCAATCGGTGTCAAAATGGCGGAAACATTTCGAGAAGGAGGGGAACCAGTTGGGGAAAGTTCCGTGTATATATCTCATTAACAGATAGATAAAAATTTTCACCGAAAGTGTCGGGGATAACAAAAAAAGTGTATTTTTGCGCCGTCATTTTCGGATGACACGTTCATTGGAAAATGTGCTGCCATGGTGGTGGAATGGTAGACACGAGGGACTTAAAATCCCTTGCCCGCAAGGGCGTGTGGGTTCAAGTCCCACCCGTGGTACGACAAGCGGAAGTAGCTCAGTTGGTAGAGCACGACCTTGCCAAGGTCGGGGTCGCGAGTTCGAGTCTCGTTTTCCGCTCTTCTTGTAGGGACGCGATATATCGCGTCCCTATTTGTTTTAAAAAAATCAGCACAAGGCATTTTGTTTCCACTCTTACCGCCTGGTAAGTGATTCGCTGATTCAGGTTGTCGCTTGTCCTTGTCCAACTCTTGTCTAAGTCTTGTGTAAGTCTTGTGTAAGTCTTGTGTAAGTCTTGTTCAACTCTTGTCAAGTCTTGTTCAACCCTTCCGGGCACACTGCGGGCACACCCCTTTTGCCACGTACTCGACATTCTCGACGGTGAAGCCCTCCGGCAACGAGACCTCCGGCAGGGGGATGTTCGTCAGGCAGACCGTCTTATGACAAAGACGGCAGCTGAAGTGGACGTGGCGGACTCCCGACAAGGGGTCGTCGGCGCTGCGCAGACAGTACTTCTGCGAGCCCGTGCCGTCGTCGATGGTGTCCAGCAGATGGCTGTCGCTGAAGAGGCCGAGGGTCCGGAACAGGGTCGATTTGTCAACGGTGGGCAAGGCTTCCTCCAAGTCCGCCAAGTTGAAGATGCCGGTGAACTCTTTGCAGACGGTGCGCCACACCAGCAGCCGCACGGCTGTCACCCGGACGCCGGCGTTTCTTAGGGTTTGTTCTTCTGTCAGGTTGCTCATACTTTTACGTTTTTTCCAAGCCCACACACTGTGGCTTCTTCGTCGCAGGGGCCCCACACTGCGGCTTCGCCTTGTGTGGGGTTATTAGCGCTTCGCGCGTGTTGCCCCTTCGGGGCTGCTTAAGGAAAGTGTTTTAATATACCAAAGGGGGTCGGTCATTATTCGGTTATTCGGTCGTTATCTGTTGCTCGTTATCGGTTGTTCGTTATCAGTTATCGTTTTAGGGCGCGCATGGCGTTTAGGACGGCGAGGACGGTGACGCCGACGTCGGCGAAGACGGCCATCCACATCGTGGCGAGGCCGACGGCGGCAAAGAGGAGCACGGCGACTTTCACCCCGATGGCGAAAGCGACGTTCTGGCGGGCGATGCGCAACGTGCGGCGGGCAATCCGGATCGCAGAGGCAATCTTGGAGGGCTTGTCGTCCATCAGCACCACATCGGCGGCCTCGATGGCGGCATCGCTGCCCAGACCACCCATCGCGATGCCCACATCGGCGCGGGCCAGCACCGGGGCGTCGTTGATGCCGTCGCCGACGAACGCCAAGAAGGCGCCGTCCGGCTTCTCCCGCAAGAAGCGCTCCACATAGTCCACCTTCTCGGTGGGCAGCAATCCGGCATGGTATTCACTCAGCGACAGTCTGCCGGCAACATCCTTGGCCACCTCCTCGCGGTCGCCGGTGAGCATCACGGTGCGACGCACGCCTAACTCGCGCAGCTGCGACACCGCTTCGGCACTGTCCGACTTAACCTTGTCGTTGATGACGATGTGGCCGGCATATACGCCATCGACCGCCACGTGGATGACCGTGCCCGTAAGATGGCAGTCGTGCCAAGTGGCACCCACCGCCTCCATCATCTTGGCGTTGCCGACGCAGACCCGTTTGCCGTCCACGATAGCACTTACTCCGTGACCGGCAATCTCCTCCACATCCGACACTTTACATCCGTCGGTAGCCTCGTCGGGGAAGGCGTCGCGCAGGGCCGCCCCCACGGGATGGGTGGAGAAGTGCTCCACGTGGGCAGCGAGATGCAAAAGCTGGCGCTCGTCGAGGGTCTCGGGATGCACCGCTTCCACGGCGAACTGCCCGTGCGTGAGGGTGCCCGTCTTGTCGAAAACCACGGTATCGACCTTGGCCAAAATGTCCATGAAGTTGGCGCCTTTCACGAGGATGCCGTTGCGCGAAGCCCCGCCGATGCCGCCGAAGAAGGTGAGCGGCACGCTGATGACCAAGGCGCAGGGGCAGGAGACCACGAGGAAGAGCAGAGCGCGGTAGAGCCACACCGGAAAGGCTGTGGCGAAATGGCCGGAGAAGAGCGGGGGCAACAACGCCAACGCAATGGCCGCGAGGACCACCACGGGCGTATAGACCCGCGCGAAACGGCTGATGAAGGTTTCGCTTTTGGACTTGTGCTCGCCGGCATCCTCCACCAGACGGATAATCTTCGAGACGGTGCTCTCCCCGAAGCTCTTGGTGGTGCGCACCTTGACGGCCCCGGAAATGTTCACGCATCCGGAAATCACCTCATCGCCGACAGCCGCCTCTCGAGGCACACTCTCACCCGTGAGCGCAACGGTGTTCAGAGCCGTCGCCCCCTCCAGGATGACCCCGTCCAAAGGCACCTTCTCGCCGGGACGAATCACGATGGTTTCCCCCACCCCAACCTCATCGGGACTGACAGTCAAGGTGTTGCCCTCTCGGATAACATTAGCAGTGTCGGGACGGATGTCCATCAGATGAGCGATGCTGTCGCGGCTTTTACCTTCGGCGTAACCCTCGAAGAGTTCGCCGATCTGGAAGAAGAGCATCACGAAGACGGCCTCCGGGAACTGGGTCTCCGCGCCAGGCAGGAATCCGATGCAGAGGGCGCCGATGGTGGCCACCGACATCAGGAAGTGTTCGTTGAAGGCCTCGCCGTGCGCCAGACCCTCCGCCGCCTCTTTCAGCGTGTCGAAGCCGACAAGCAGGTACGGCACCAGATAGACTAACAGCAACTGCCAGGTAGTCAATGCGGTATGCTTCTCAATCAGTACCGCAGCAATGAGCAGCACGACCGTGACAACAATCTTGACGAGTTGCTCCCGCAAGCTATGCTCGTGCTCATGATGATGCTCGTGATGATGCTCGTGACAATGGCCATGGCATCCGCAGTGGTCGTGTTCGGTTTCTTCGTGATGATGATGTTTGGACTTTTCCATAATACTCTTTTTTCCTTTAGCACACCGCCTCGTTTATTGCGGTGCTTTCCGGCGGCAAAAGTACGGAATACATATCGCAACCGGGTTGCAAACCGGGCTGTCGCACCGCATTTGCAACCCGGTTGCATTATCGTCGGTTGCCGTTTTTCCCGCGCAACTGCCTAATTCTCGACCTGTTCTCGGGTTTGTCAGCGAAGAAGAAGAGATGCTGGTCCTGACGCTCCTGTTTGCTTTTCGCGATATGCACCTTCTTGCCCGTATAAGGGTCATAACCAAGGTAATACATCGCCGTAGCGTAGGTCATGGGGGTGGGTGTGAAATCCTGCACCTGGTCGGTCATCAGATGGTACTTGTGGGTGATGTCGCAGAGGGTGCTCATCTTCTCGACGGTGCAGCCAGGGTGGGAGGCGATGAAATAGGGAATCAGCTGCTGGTTCTTGCCGCAATTGCGGTTTTCTGCGTTAAAATCCCTTAAAAAGCTGAGGAAATGGTCAAACGAAGGCTTGCGCATAAGCGCCAACACCTCGGAATCGGTATGTTCCGGGGCCACCTTGAGACGTCCGGAGACGTGGTGGCGGACGACCTGCCGCAGATATTCGCCCAAGCCGAGCAGGGCACGCTCCTGCTCGTTGTCCGTCAGCAGCATGTCGTAACGGATACCGCTGCCGATGGTGATGTGCTTCACGCCATCGGTGCCCATCACTTTCTTGTACAGCGCGGTGACCGCGTGGTGGTCGGCCAGCAGGTTCGGGCACTTCTTCGGCACGAGACAGGAGGCACGGGCACATTTCTCGCACATCGACAAGTCTTTGCCGTGCATCCTGTACATATTGGCCGACGGACCACCCAAGTCGCTGATATGTCCCTTGAAATAAGGCCGTTGCACCAGATCCTCCACCTCTCGCATGATGGATTCCTCCGAGCGTGAGGCGATGGCCTTGCCCTGGTGCGCGGCAATGGCGCAGAAGCTGCAGCCGCCGAAACAGCCACGATGTATCGTGATGGAGTTCTTGATCATCTCGAAGGCGGGAATGTCGCCGCGCTTCAAGTATTTGGGGTGCGGGGCGTTCATCATCCTGTCGAAGAGCGCGAAGCTGTCCATCTCCTCCGTCGTGGCCACGGGAAACGGCGGTCGCACCACGACGTATTTATCCGTATATGGCTGAATCAGTGTGCGTTGCACCCGTTTGTTGGATTCTCTCTCCATTGAGACAAAGTCCTCGCCGTACTTGCGTTTGTCTTTCAACTCTTCAGCATAGTCGTGCAGCAGAATCGGATTTTCGGATTGGTATTGGTCGATACTATCCTCTATATAGGCAATTTGCGAGCACTCGTGGAGATGCTGGCGCCAGTCGGGCTTCTGCATCAGCCGTGCCAGCTGCACAATCGGCCGTTCGCCCATGCCATAGACCAGCACATCGGCCTGGCTGTCGAGGAGGATGGAGGGTTTGAGGGTGTCGCTCCAGTAGTCGTAGTGGGAGAGCCGCCGCATGGAGGCCTCCACGCCGCCAAGCACCACGGGCGTGTCGGGGAAAAGCTGTTTGAGGATGCGGGAATAGACGGTGGTGGCGTAATCGGGACGGAAGCCAGACTTCCCGCCGGCGGTGTAGGCGTCGTCGCTGCGAAGCCGCTTGTTGGCGGTGTAGTGGTTGACCATGGAGTCCATGTTGCCGGAGGTTACCCCGAAGAAGAGGCGCGGGGTGCCGAGTTTCCGGAAGTCGCGGAGGTCGTCCTGCCAGTTGGGTTGCGGCAGGATGGCCACGCGCAGTCCTTCGCGCTCGAGCACGCGGCCGATGACCGCCGCCCCGAACGAGGGATGATCCACGTAGGCATCTCCGTTCACGATGATGACATCGACATAGTCCCAACCCAAATAGTCGAGTTCCTTTTTAGTAATCGGCAGAAAGTGCTTGCGGTCGGGCATCTGTGACGGGATTATTCGTTGTTGCCGCCGGCGCGGAAGTTTTTCGCGAACTCGAACAGTGCCGCCGGGAGATGGCAGTAACCGTCGGGGTTCTTGTCCAGATAGTCCTGATGGTAGTCCTCCGCACGGTAGAAGTTACGAAGGGGGAGTACCTCCACACGCAGGGGCTGTCCACACGCAGCGGCAACCTCGTCCCACACCTTCTGGATGGTGGCCAAATCGTCAGGGTCGGAGTAGTAGATGCCCGTACGATAGCGCGTGCCGACATCCTCGCCCTGTTTGTTGAGGCTCAGCGGGTCGATGGACTTAAAGTAGAGGCGCAGCAGCGTCTCCAATCCGATTCGTTCGGGGTCGTATTGCACTCGGACGGCTTCGGCATAGCCGGTCTGGTCGGTATAAACCTCCTTGTAGGTTGGGTTTTCGGTGTTCCCGTTGGCGAAGCCCACCTCGGTGAGGGTCACCCCGTCAATCAGTTTCAGATAGTGCTCGGCGCCCCAGAAGCAGCCTGCGGCAAGATGTATTTCCTTTGTCATTCTTAATGGCTATTGGTTATTGATGCGGATATGGAGTCGATGGATTTAACAGGGTGCAAAGGTACAATTTTTTGGAATCGGTAATTTGTGTACTTTTGCCGCTCGAATATGGAGCATGAAAAAAGACACTTGATTCTGCCGTGCGTGTTGGGCGCGGTGTTGGTGGCCGCGATGTTGGTGGCCGCCGGCATCGGGGTGATACACATCCCGGTGAAGGTCATCGCGCAGAGCATCGGGCAGAAGTTCGGTTTTTGCCGAGACATCCAAATCGCTGAATACTACCAGGTCACGTTATGGCAGCTCCGTTTCCCGCGCATCGTGATGAGCGTGTTGGCGGGTGCTGCCTTGGCGGTCTGCGGCGGCGTGTTCCAGAGCGTGTTCCGCAACCCCGTGTGCGACCCCTACATCCTCGGTGTCTCGTCGGGGGCCTCCATCGGTGCGGCCGTGGCCTTCATCCTGGGCTGGGACACGATGGTGTTCGGCGTCACGCTGCCCGCCTTGGTCACGGCGTTGCTCACCCTGTTCGTCATTCTCGGCATCGCGCGCACCCGTGGGAAGCAGAACACCAACACGCTTCTGCTCGTCGGCATCGCCATCAACTTCCTCATCTCCGCGCTGATCACCCTCCTCGTGGTGGTGAACCACAAGGAGATGCAGAAGATTTATTTCTGGACGATGGGTAGCCTCACGCACACCTCCTGGTTGGAGATTGCCTGGCTGATACCGGTGATGGGCATCTGCGTCGGCATTCTGTTCTACTACGCCAAAGCCCTGAACATCATGCAGGTAGGCACAGAGACTGCCCGAACGCTCGGCATCGACACGGAGCGGACCACCCGTGTGGTGCTCGTCACCTCGTCGGTGCTCATTTCCGTGGTGGTGGCCTTCTGCGGCTCCATCGGTTTCATCGGGCTGATCATGCCGCACGTGGCGCGGATACTCTTCGGCAGCAACAACCGTCGGTTGTTCACCTATTCCCTCTTTTTCGGGGCTTTCTTCCTGTTGGTGGCCGACACGCTGGCGCGCACTGTGGCCGCCCCTGCCGAGCTCCCCGTCGGCAGCATCACCGCCTTAGCCGGCGCCCCCTATTTCATCTGGCTCGTCCTGCGCAAAAAGTAGCGACGTTTTTCCCCCTTCCCTCGTTCGCATTTGGGAGGTAACCCCCGCGTTATTTGCCCATTTTTACCCTTTAGCATT
The DNA here is from genome assembly GCA_900319925.1 of uncultured Bacteroidales bacterium. Classification (GTDB taxonomy): domain Bacteria; phylum Bacteroidota; class Bacteroidia; order Bacteroidales; family WCHB1-69; genus F23-D06. The sequence continues at coordinate 23,121 of ONQE01000018.1, forward strand.
TATCCACACTCTGATTATCAATGGTTTAAGCTTCCTAAAAAATGTTAATTTTGCCGCGTCACTTTTGATAAAAGAGAATTGTTATGAAGATATTGTTTGTCATCGACGCGTACAACACCAACAACAACGGCACCACGATTTCGGCGAAGCGTTTCGGCGAGGAGCTGCGCAAGCGCGGTCACGAGGTGCGATTTTTAGCCACGAGCGAACCCAAGGAGGGCGTTTACGGGATGAAGGAGCTCAAGTTGCGCCCCTTCAACGGCATACTTCGCAAATACGGTTTCCAGTTCGCCAAAAGCGACAAGCGGGTCATCCGGGAGGCGGTGGAATGGGCGGACATCATCCACTGCTACATGCCTTTCCTCTTGGAGTACAAGACCAAGAAAATCGCCGACGAGCTCGGGAAACCCTCCACGGCCGCCTTCCACATCCAGCCGCAGAACATCACCTCGGGGTTCGCGATGGGCAAGGTGCCCTTCATCAACGAGTGGCTGTTCAAGCTGTTCCGGAGGACCACCTACAACAAGTACGGCCACGTGCACACGCCGTCGCAGTTCATGGCGGACGAAATCATCTGCCGCGGCTACACGGCCAAGATACATCCCATCTCCAACGGCATCCAGTCGGATTTCCACTGGACGAAGGTGCCGAAGAAGCCCGAGTACGAAGGGAAGATCCTGATTCTCATGGTGGGAAGATTGGCGGGCGAGAAACGCCAGGACATCATCATAAACGCGCTGCAATACTCCAAATACGGCGACAAGATTCAGTTGGTTTTTGCCGGGAAGGGTCCGAAATACAGGCAGTATTACAAGATGGGGCAGAAGCTGAAGAATCCGCCGATATTCACCTATCTTCCCAAGGAAGAGCTCATTGAGCTGCTAGGTCAATGCGACCTCTACGTGCACGCGTCGGATATGGAGTCGGAGGCCATCTCCTGCATCGAGGCGTTCGCCACGGGTTTGGTGCCTGTCATCTCCGACAGCTCTCTCTCGGCCACCCGGCAGTTCGCCCTCGACGAGCGCAGTCTGTTCCGCGCCGGGGATCCCAAAGATCTCGCGCGCGCCATCGACTACTGGCTCGACCATCCCGAGGAGAAGGCGAAAATGGAGCGGGTATATTCCGAATCTGCCGAGAAATACAACATCGACAACTCCATCACCCAGTTCGAGGCGATGTTGCAGGAGGCCATCGAAGATCACAAAAAAGGGTTGAAGTAACCCCCAACCAACGTAATCGACCCATTTGTAGGGCTGTCATATTATGGCAGCCCTGCGTTGGTATGGCACAATTTTTGTATCTTTGCGCCAATTTTAAAACACCCCCTTTTATGGAAATCAAATACTCGGAAGAAATGAACTACGTGCTGGCCGAAGCACACGAGCTGGCCAAGACGTATCACTCACAACAAATTGGACTAGAGCATCTTATGGTGTGTCTGCTGCGCTATCCCGGCGAAAGCGTCACCCAAAAGATTTTCAATATTTTCCAGATAGACCTTGCCGGGTTGCGCACGCGTTTGGAGCAGATGTTAGAGACGCCCGACGCCCAGGCCGACACCCCGACCGACAAGATTCCCATGAGCGTGCAGGCACAGGGACGGCTGCATCTGGCCTTCCTCTTTTCCAAGCAGTACAAGAGCGAGGCTGTGGAGTCCTACCACCTCATGCTCGCCATCCTCAAGCCGGCACAGTTGGACAGCCAAAACACCATCAAGAT
>ONQE01000143.1 GCA_900319925.1 uncultured Bacteroidales bacterium
ATAACCACGTTAAAATACACCAAAGTGCCATTCAAAAGTATACCACTTTGGAGACTGCAAAAATACAAAAAGCGTGTTATAAATCCTTGCTGTATCTCAAAGACCTCAAAATGGTATACTTTTCAGTGGCAATGGCGGTATACTTTTGGATGGCTATTTACACCCTAAACCTTAAACCATAACCCTTAAACCTTAACCCAATTTTTTGTACCTTTGCCGCCGTTATCCAAACGAACGGTTATGAACCACAATTACCCATTGACGGTGTTCCACGAGAACAGTCCCGTGGTGTTGCGCGACGAACAGGAATGGTCCCGCTTCGCGCAGAATTTCCGCATCATCCACGCGGCCGGCGGCATCGTCTCCGACGAAAACGACGAAATCCTCATGATCTTCCGCTACGGCTGCTGGGACTTCCCCAAGGGCAAGGTCGAGGCCGGCGAGGACTGGCCGACAGCCGCCCTGCGCGAGGTGGAGGAGGAGACCGGCCTGCACGACATCTCCCTGCACGAACCGCTCCCCAACACCTACCACACCTACACCCTCCACGGCGCACCCATCCTGAAAATCACCCACTGGTACGAAATGCACGCCCCGCAGCAGTCGCTCACCCCGCAGACCGAGGAGGACATCAGCCAGGCGGTGTGGGTGCCACGCACCGAAGTGGCCGACCACCTGAAAGAGTCCTATCTGTCATTGAAAGAGCTGTGGGGAGAGTTAGCAGTTAGTAGTTAGCAGTTAGCAGTTGTTATGAGACGGTCGTTTGTTTTGTTTAGTATTTTATTTCTGTGCGCGGCATGCACCCTCCCCGCCCAGAACCTTTCCGGCTACTGGGAGGGCAAGATCGGCATCACCAAGACCGACTCCCTGACCATCGGGCTGCAGATCGACTACCAGGGAGATACACTCTATGCCGAACTGGACAGTCCCGACCAGTACTTCACGGGACAGCCAGTGAGCGGACTGACGTTCGCGGACTCTGCCATCGCTTTCCGCGTGCCCGATTTCGGACTGAACTATGAAGGTACGTTATCAGCTGACGGGCAGCGCTTTACGGGTACCTGCACACAATACGGGCGCAAGTTCGACTGCACGCTGTCCCAGGGCGCGACACGGAAGTTCTTCCCGCGACCGCAGACACCCACCCCACCCTACCCGTACCGCACCGAGGAGGTCAACTTCCGCGACCGCAGCGGCAAGAAACCCCTCATCAACGGAACGCTCACCCTGCCGCAAGGACAGCCCAAAGGGCTCATCATCTTCATCAGCGGGTCGGGCTGGCAGGACCGCGACGAGTCACTGTTCGCGCACAAGCCCTTCGCCGTCATCGCCGACACGCTTACCAAGACCGGCTTCGCCACCTACCGCTACGACGACTTCCCCGCGGCCATCTTCCGCAAATCCACCACCTACGATTTCGCCGACGGGGTACGGCTGATTCTGGATTCCTTGCTGCAACGCGTAGAGCTACAAGGACTTGAGGTCGGACTGTTGGGACACAGCGAGGGCAGCTTGGTGGCCAGTATGGTGGCGGCCGACGACAAACGCATCGCCTTCACCATCCACCTCGGCGGCGTCGCGCAGCCGATTGACGAAATCCTGCTTTACCAGAGCGAGGCCATCGCCCGCGCCTCGGGAGAGCTGACGGAAAAGGAAATCGCCAACGGTAATGCCATCAACAAACGCATCTACAGCATCGTGAAGAAGTGTAAAAGCAAGGAGGAGTGTGCGGAAAAGATCGGTAAAGTGTGGGACGAACTCGCCGCAAAACTCACCGACGAGGAGAAAGTCAAGTACAACCTCACCCCGCAGAACAAACTCACGGCCCTGCAGACCTTCAGCTCGCCGTGGTATTACGAACTCTTCCGCATCGACCCGAGAAAATACCTCAAGAAAATCAAGACCCCAGTGTTTGCCATTTCGGGGCGGAAAGACATGCAGGTTGATGCGAACGCCACGGAAAAGATTATGGACAAATACTTGACCGGCAAAACGTTATATTACTTCTACAAGATGCCGGGGTTAAACCACCTGCTCCAGCCTTGCACTACAGGAAGTCCCGACGAATACCCCCTTATCGAGACCACGATTGCACCCGAGGTGTTGGACATCATCGTGTCGTGGTGCCGGAAAATCGCGCTGTAAATGGATTCGTCGAAGTATCGCAAAATTACGCTTTATTATTGAACATCTCTATCAAAAGCTCTTCTATTCCGATAATTTTGTATTTTTGCCGCGATTAAAAACATTCACAATTTATTAAAACAACAAGCAATGAAAAAAACAACATTTACCGTAGCTATCATGCTGCTCTTAGCCCTCGGCGCGACAGCACAAATCAAGGTCGGCACCTACACTGAATGGCAGAAAACCCTCGACGAGCTCGAAATCAAAGAGTCTTATGACTTCTCGAACCGCAAGACTGTCGTCATCCTGCCTGTACAAACCTCTGATGTCGAGCTGCCCAAGAAGAGTGATGACAACTACAAGCTCATCTCCAAAGCGCTGGCGAACATGACCCAGACCATCGCCACCGAGATGCAGAACCAGCTGCAGAAAGCCGGCTACAAGGTCGTTGTGGCCGAGGACGCCAACTTCCGTGACCCGGAATCCATCGTCGTCCAATTCAATTGGACCGAACTTGATCTCGGCAGCCGTGCCTTGCGCGTATGGGTCGGATACGGGGCCGGAAACGCACGGTTCGCCACCCAAGGTGTCATTTACGACGGTGACAAAGAGATTGCCACTTTCAGCCAGCGCCGCATCTCTGCCCTTGACACGCAGAAATACGAAAAGCTCGTGGCCAAGGGCATCAACAACGTCGTGGGCGACGTCGCCAAGCTGATCCTCGCCATGTAATCGGCACTGCTGCCTCCGTGACTAACATCCAAACATTGTAACCTTCTAACTTCCTAACCCTTAAACCCTAAACATTAACCCTTAACCCTTCCCATCTTTTTTTCACATTTTTTCAACAACCTCACAACGGCAAGAGTATATTTTATACCTTTGCCGTTTTATTATATTGCGGATTAAAATACCCTTCTTAATATGAAAAGACTTCTACTACTGACGGTTTTGGCGCTCTTCTGCTGTGGCAGCGTTTTCGCACAAGAGAACAAAACGGACAAGAAGAGCAAGAAAAAACAGCAAACGGAAGCTGCTGCCACGGGTGAGGCCCCGGCGGAGAATGCCACTGTGGTGAACGAGGACTCGGATGACGACGACCTTGACAACGGCGGCGGACAGTATGTGCCGAGCCTGTTGCACAGCAGCGCCGACGTGTTCACCAACAACACCTCCTACACGTTCAGCATCGCCTATTTCCGGACGCGCGGCTACGACAACCGCTACCAGGGCGTTTTCGTCAACGGATACGAGATGAACAATATGGTGACCGGACGCGCCAACTTCTCGCAATGGGGCGGACTGAACCACATCTTCCGCTACCCGGAAAGCGTCTCCTGCCTGAACATGGCGACTTTCGACTTCGGCGAAATCGGCGGCGTCAGCAACTACAACGTGCGGGCCAGCAACTTCCGCAAACAGGTGCGTGCCACCTACTCGCTGTCGAACCGGACCTACACCAACCGCATGATGCTCACCGGCAGCACAGGTCTCACCCCCAAAGGCTGGGCGTTCACCGGATCGCTATCGGCGCGTTTCGGCAACGAGTTGGCCTACGTGGAGGGGACCAGCTACACCGGTTTCGCGGGCTTCGTGGCCGCCGAGAAGAAGCTCAACAGCGAGCACTGGCTCAACCTCTCGGCCTTCGCCTCCTACATCCAGCGCGGCATGCAGTCCAACTCCGTGCAGGAGGCCTACGACCTTTTAGACAACAACTACTACAACGCCAACTGGGGCTGGTACCAGGGCAAGCAGCGCAACGCCCGCGTGCGTACCCAGTGCGAGCCCACCTTCCTGCTGACCCACAACTTCAACGCCGCGAACAACAAGCTAACCGTGCAGACCACAGCCGGATTATCCTTCGGCTTCAACAACACCACCTCCCTCAACTGGTACGACGCCCAGGACCCGCGTCCCGACTACTACCGCTATCTGCCGAGCTACCAGATTGACGGCAAGGACACCTCCCAAGCCTACTATGACGTGATGTCCTTGTGGCTGAACAACGACCAAAGTTACACCCAGATCAACTGGGACCACCTCTACAACGTCAACCAGTTGGCCGCAATGCAGGGCAAACGCGCCCAATATATGGTGGAGAACCGCCGCTACGACCAGCTGACGGGCGGCGTAAGCACCAACTTGAACTGGTCCATCAACGAGCACTGGAAACTCTACGCCGGCGCTTCCGTGAGCCACTTCAAACAGCACAACTACAAGACCATCGAAGATCTTTTGGGCGGTGCCTACTGGCTTGATGTCGATAAGTTCTCCGAAGGCGACTTCCCCGCCGACCAGAACGTGCAATACAACGACCTGCTCCATATCGGCGACTCCCTCCACGAGGGCGACATCTTCGGATACAACTATGACTACCACGTATTCAAGCAGAAAGCCTGGGGCATGGTCAAGGCCACCTACAACCATTGGGATTTCTACGCAGGGGTCCAGTTCGGAGCCTCGGAACTGTGGCGCTATGGCTATATGCAGAACGGCCGTTTCCCCGACAATTCCCTCGGGCGTTCCGAGATGCGCATCTATATGGACAACGGGGCGAGAGCAGGTGTCACCTACAAAATCAACGGCCGCAACTACATCGTGCTCAACGGTTTGGGCGAAACCAAGTCGCCGAACATCCTCAACTCCTTCCTCTCGCCGCGTATCAACAACAAATACGTCGATAACCTGACCAACGAAACCGTGTTCTCCGGCGACCTCTCCTATATTCTCAACTACCCGGTCATCAAGATGCGGGTGACGTTATTCGGCACGAAAATCAACAACGCCACCCGACTGATCAGCTTCTACAACGATGACATGTCGAGCATGGTCAACTACGCCATCTCGGGCATCGACGAGCGCCACATCGGTGTGGAAGCCGGTGCGGAAATCAAGCTCGGCAGCATGTTCTCGTTGATTTTGGCGGGCACATGGGGTGACTACCGCTACACCGACCGCGCCCACGTGACGATGAACGCCGAGAACGGTGTCGATTTCGACGGGCAGATGGAACGCACGGTCTATTGGAAGAACTACCACGTGGCCGGCAGCCCGCAGGTGGCCGCCACCGGAGGCCTCAAGTTCAACTACAACTACTGGTGGGTGAATCTCAACTGCAACTGGTTCGACAAGATCTACTGCGACCTGAACCCCGAGCGCCGAACCTCCACCGCGCGCGGCTCCTTGGACGCGAACTCCGAACTCTACCACCAAGTAGCCGACCAGACCCGTCTGAAAGGACAGTTCACCATGGACATCTCCGTGAGCAAGTCGTGGCGCATCGCACACAAATA
>ONQE01000005.1 GCA_900319925.1 uncultured Bacteroidales bacterium
GAATGAACCAGAGATTTACAATAGTATATATAAATATATGTTGCCCGGTGATTATCTCGCCATGCGTATGACGGGCGAGGTGAGAACCACAGTGCCGGGACTATCAGAGGGAATGAGCTGGGATTTTGCCGATAACAAAGTGTCGGACAGGTTGTTATCCTTCTTTGGCATTTCGGAAGAGAGGGTTGCGGAGACGGTTCCCACATTCGGGGAGCAGGGACGTATCTCGGCATCCGTTGCGGCGGAGCTGGGATTGTGTGCTGGTACGCCGATTTGTTACCGTGCCGGCGACCAACCCAACAACGCCTTCTCCCTCAATGTGTTGAATCCCGGCGAAGTGGCAGCGACAGCGGGCACCTCGGGTGTCGTCTATGGCATCAGCGACAAGGTGAACACCGATCCGCGTTCCCGCATCAACATGTTCGCGCACGTGAATCATACACCTGAACAGCCGCACCTCGGCGTGATGCACTGCACCAACGGCGTGGGCATTATGAATGCCTGGATGAGACGGATGGTCGCGCCGCAGGTTTCGTATGAGCAGTTCAACGATATGGCGGCTCAAGCCCCGATCGGTTCCGACGGCCTGACCGTTCTGCCGTTCGGCAACGGTGCGGAGCGTATCCTTGAGAACCGCCAGTTAGGTTCACTTATCTATGGTCTGAACTTCAACAATCACGATGCCAATACGTTGGCCCGCGCTGCACAGGAGGGGGTCGCCTTCTCATTCCAGTATGGTATGAGCATTATGCAGGCTACGGGTATGAACACCAAGGTGATTCGTGCGGGCTATGCCAATATGTTCCTCAGTCCCATTTTTCGTACCACTCTGGCCACGGTCGCCGATGCGGTAATCGAACTTTACGACACGGACGGTTCTGTGGGGGCGGCTACGGGCGCCGCATTAGGATGCGGTTTCTTCGCATCAGCCGAGGAGGCCTTCCGTTCACTGCGGAAAATAGACGTGGTGACCCCGGACAGGAGCCACCACGATGAGTATCTTGAAGCGTATGCCCGCTGGGAGGATGTCCTGCGGCGGGAACTCAACGCTTAGTCGGCGAATCCGTGAAAAACGTCGAAGGTGTCGTCTTTCAGCTCGTAATAGACCGCATTGTTGGCCTCTTCCACCGCCACTTGGGCTTTGCTTTGTGCGGTTGAGAACACATCGCTGTTGCGGCTGATGGCTGGTTGGTTCACCATATTGGAGAAAATGTCGTCGTTGTCGTAGTTGATTGTGGGTGCGGAAAAACCATTGCTCCCGAAAATGTCTCTCGTGTTGTCAGGGGTGGTGATCACGGGACCGGAAGCGGGCGTCTCCATCTGGTTTGACTCGGGGAAGAGCGGCTTATCGATGACGGTTGTCTCCTCCGTCTTGAATTCGGGCTGTTGCGGAGCAGCGGTCTCCTTGTTGTCCTGCTGCTGGACAAATTCATCGACTTTCTTCTGGGTATCATCGACTTGTGCGGTCTCATCCACCACGTTGGAGATGGTCTCACCGGAATTGTCAATGATGATCTCGTTCTGTTCCTCGTGGGCAGTGTCGAAGTTGGTGACCACGAGGGAGAGCTTGACGTTATCGCCGAGGGTCTCGTCCACGCCGTGACCCCAGATGACGTGCACGTTGTCGGCTTGCATGTCGTCGAAGCGGTCTTGCAGAATTTCGAGTTCGCCCATCGTGATCTGCTTGGTGGGACCGTAGGTGACGAAGAAGAGGAAGTTCTTGGCGTCGCTGATGTCGGCGTTTTCGAGCAGCGGGCAGTTGAGCACGTCGTCGAGCACCTTTTGGATGCGGTCTTCGCCTTGAGCGGTGGCGATGCCGAGAAGAGCCTTGCCGCTGTGTTCCATGATGGATTTCACGTCGTTGAAGTCCACATTCTGTCCATGGGTGACGGTGATGATTTCAGCCACGCACTTCACAGCGTTTTTGAGGATGTCGTCCACCTCCCCGTAGGCCTCGTTGATAGGCAGGGAGTTGTAGTATTTCATCAAGTTCTGGTTGTTGACGATGATGAGGGAGTCCACATATTTGGACATTTCCTCGATGCCGGACTCGGCGGCGGCTTTGATGCGCTTGCCTTCGAACTTGAAGGGTTCAGTGACGACGCCGACGGTGAGGATGCCCATCTCTTTGGCCACTTTGGCGACCACGGGGGAGGCTCCGGTGCCGGTGCCCTTGCCCATACCGGCGGCGATGAAGAGCATCTTGGTGTTATCGCCGATGAATTCCTTAATCTTGTCTTCGCTCTTGGAGGCGAACTCGCGGGCCACGTCGGGGTTTGCACCGGCGCCGAGGCCGTTGCCTAACAACAGCTTGTCCTGTATCTTGCAGGCTTCCAAGTGGCACTTGTCGGTATTGCAGACCAGATAGTCCACGCCTTGGATGCCTTCCGCGTACATGTGCTGCACGGCGTTGCTGCCGCCGCCTCCCACGCCAATCACCTTGATGGTGGACGTGTTCTCTTTTGCTCCGAAGTCGGGGGTGAAGTTGATTGTTTCTTCCATATTGGTTTTGTCTATTACTTTCGGTTAATGGGTTGTTTTTTTATGAAATCTGCTCGAAGAAGCTGGTCAGTGTCCGTTTGAGGGTTTCAATCAGCTGGCCGGACTTCCTTTCACGGGGAGCTTTGGTCTTGCGTTCGTCGGTATTGTTCGGCACGAAAGGCTCCTCTTCGGCGCCTTGGATGTCGGAGGGTTGGAATCCCTGGGTCTCGCTTTCGATACCGTACTTGAGCAGTCCGAGGGCGGTGGAGTAGAGCGGTTGTTTGAGTTCGTTGGAGAGGGAGTCGGCGAAACCGATGCCGGGGATGCCGATGCGCGTGTTGAGGCCGAGGTCGAACTGGCAGAGCTCGACGAGGTGGCGCAGTTTGGCGCCGCCGCCGGTGAGTACGAGGCCCGCGCCGTTCTGCAGCATCTTCATGCAGCCGGAATTCTCGAGTTCCGTCTTGACGATGCCGAGGATTTCGTTGTGCACGCGGCTGTAGATGATCTTGGCGAGCTGCTCGTCGGTGATCTTCAACGGGGGTTGTCCGTGGGGGCGGAGGATGGTGCTCACGCGGCTGGGGCTGCTCTTCTCGGGGATGCAGCTGCCGTGGTTGACCTTCAGCTCCTCGGCGGTGTCTTCCGGGATGTTGCACACGCTGGCGATATCCTTGGTGATGACGGATCCGGCAAACGGGATCACCTTGCAGAATTTCGGTCTGCCGTTCTGGAAGATGACCATGTCGGTGGTGCCGCCGCCGATGTCGATCAAGGCCACGCCGCGCTGTTTCTCGTCCTCGGTAAGGCAGGAGAGACCAGAGGCGATGGGCTCCAGGATCAGCTCTTTGGCCTGGATGTTCGAAGAGGTGATACAGGTATCGATCTTCTTGATTTCTTGTATGTTGCCAGTGATGATCTGGTAGAATCCGGTGATTTTGGTGCCGATTTCCCCGACGGGGTCGAGGGACTCGTGGCTGGCGCCGTCGGCGGAGTCCTCGATCACGTATTTCTGCGGGATGATGGCGATAATCCGCTGGTCGGGTGGGAGGGCGATGTTCTCGACGTCATGTTTCATGGAGTCGAGTTCCTCCTGGCTGATCAGCGCGTTATGGTTGCTGCGGAAGATGTAGTGTTTGCAGTTGGCGGTGCGGATGTGGCGTGCCGCGATGCCGGCATAGACGCCGCCGATCTCGTCCACCCGGGCGTGGCTGGAGGCGAGCTGCACGGAGGTGCGGATGCTCTCCTGCGCCTTCAGCAGGTTCTGGATGAGGCCGTACTCCACCCCCTTGGACGCGGATTTGCCGTGCCCGAGGATTTCGATTTTGCCTCTGTTGTTGAGATAGCCCACGATGGTGGCCACCTTGGTCGTGCCGATGTCGAGTCCGACCACGATGTCGCTCGCCATGCTGTTGAATGTCACGTTGTTGTTCGAGTAGTTTTTCTCCATACGCGCGGATTATTTTCTTGTTGCTATAATTCGGTTCTTGTAGCGGGCGTCGAGCTGGGCGTACGTGTTGTAACCCTTGTGCGACAACCCTTTCTCGTAAACGGTCTTGAGGTTGGCCAGCTTCTCGGCGGCGTTCTCGACCGATCCGAAGAGGATGGTCTGCCCGCCGATGGCGCTGGTGAGCTCGATGTCGTTGTTGCCTCTGAGATAGATCTGGCGGAACTGTGCCTGATAGAAATCGTTTGCGAGGATGACTTCGGTCAGTGAGAGGGCGTCCCGGACACCTTTCGGGGCTTTCTTGCCCACTTTGTAGCTGTCGCCGACGTTGCCGTTGACAATCATCAGGTAATCCTGCATCTTCGGGGTGAACGGGACCACAACGCCCTCCTTGTCCACGAAATAGTGGTCACCACTCGGGGTGAACACGTGGAGGACGATTTCCCGCAGGGTGTAGTCGATGACTAACTTCCGGCCGGCGAAATGCACGAAGTTCACGTTCTCGATATAGGGGTTGGCCTTCAGCAACTCGGCGATCTGGCCCGGGTCAACTTCCTTGACGGCCTTGCCGACCACCTCGATGCCGGCGTTCGCGATCAGCGCGTCCACGTCCTTCGGACCCACCGTGACGCTCTCGTTTTGCGTATGGACCACGGACGAGATACGCTCGCAACGCTGTTTCGGCATATACACAAATGCCAAAACAAGTACCACTATCAACATGATACTCAACAATATACGAACCACCGGTTTGACGTATCTCATACAGGTTTGCACAATTACTTTCAATCTGACAAAATTAAAAATAATACCTATTTTGAGATAGGTAGTTTTGATAAAAAAATAAACATAGAATTGTTGAAAGCTCGCCGACCGGATATCCTGTCTCAGTCGTTGCGCTTGTCGAGCCCCCAGAGCAGTTTTTCGCGGATGGTGGCGTAGAAATCCGCGTCGTCGAACAGCACAGTCCGGATGTTGAACGTCTCTTTGGTGATGAAGAGCCGGACGCTGTCGTCAAGAATAACCCGCTGTGTGTCAACGCATAACGAGTATTTGCCTCCGCGCCCGTCCACGGCGATTTCCAACGTCTGCCCGGCAGGGATGACCAGCGGGCGCACATTGAGCGAGTGCGAGGCAACCGGGGTGAGCACCACCACGTCGGTCTGCGGATGCAGGATCGGACCGCCGCAACTCATCGAGTAGGCGGTGGATCCCGTGGGCGTGGCCACAATCAGCCCGTCAGCCCAGTAGGTGTTCACGTGCCGTCCGCCCGCCGACACGGTGACGGCGTTGATGGAGTCGCTGTCGGTGGCCCGCACCGTCACGTCGTTGACCACAAAGTGCGTGTCCAAAGACAAAGGCTCGCTGCCCTCGATATGGAGCAGCGAGCGCGATTCCAATGTATATTGCTTGTCGAGGAGCATGCGGATGCACGCCTCAAAGTTGTCCTTTTTGATGGCGGACAGGAAACCGATGCGCCCGGTGTTGATACCCACCAACGGGATGCCGAGGTCGCCGACCAGATTGGCGGCGTCGATGAACGAACCGTCACCTCCGATGGAAACCATAAAATCCACTGCACCAAGCTGTTGTAAGTCAAAATGAGAGTCAAATCTCTGAAGGTCAAGACTTTCGCAGCATATATTCCTGTGCAACACCACCCTGCAGCGGTTCTCCAGCAGGAAGGCGATGACCGAATCGAGGATGGGTTGCGGTCCGGCAGTGGCTCGGCTGTAGAGCGCGAACGTGGGCATTACACGTACTCCTGGATTTCGATTTCCTTGTTCAGGATCATATTGGCGTTCAAGGCCATAGCTGCCATTTCGTCCTCGCCGGGATAGACGGCCACGGGGGCAATCCATTCCACGTACTTCTTGATGCGGTTGACGACAGGCTTGCCGTAGGCGATGCCGCCGGTGAGGATGATGGCATCGACTTTGCCCTTCAACACACAGGCGTTCTCGCCGATCTGCTTGGCCACCTGGTAGGCGAAAGCCTCCTCAAGGAGATCCGCTTTCGCGTCGCCGGCGATGGCCGCTTTCTCCACGGCGTAGGCGTCGTTGCTGCCGAAATAGCCCACATAACCGCCTTTGCCGACGAGCATCTTCTGCATGTCTTGCTGGGTGTACTTGCCGCTGAAACAAGCCTTCAGGAACTGGTTCATTGGCAGGGAACCGGAACGCTCGGGGGAGAACGGACCTTCACCGTCCAATGCCTGGTTCACGTCGATGACCTTGCCCTTCTCGTGCGCGCCGACACTCACGCCGCCGCCCATGTGGGTGATGATGAGGTTGAGGTCCTCGTATCTCTTGCCGTTGTCTTTGGCGTACATGCGGCCGATGGCTTTGTGGTTGAGGGCGTGGAAAATGGACTGGCGTTCGAACATCGGATGACCGGAGATGCGGGCGATCTCATTCATTTCGTCTACCATCACAGGGTCGGCGATGTAGGCGCAGTCGAGGCCGATGTACTTGGCAAGGCTGTCGGCGATGAGGCCGCCGAGGTTGCAGGCGTGCTGGCCGCTGTAGCCCATCTTCAAATGCTCAAGCATCAGCTCATTGACTCTGTAGACACCTGATTTAAGGGGCTTTACGAGACCGCCACGACCCATCACGATGTTGATGTCGTGCAGGTTGATGCCTTCCGCCTCCAAGGTGGAGGTGATGATGTTCTTGCGGAACTCATACTGGTCGGCGATGGTGGCGAACTGCGACAACTCCTCGGTGGAGTGCTTGATGTTCTTCAGGAATATCTGTTCGTTGCCGTCGAAGATGGCGACTTTGGTGGAGGTGGCTCCGGGATTGATGGCGAGAATCTTGCTCATTACTTTTATAATTGGTTAATATTGTCTGTTGTTGGGGTTGATGTCGTTTCGGACTGTCGGGTTAGTTGTCGGTGGGGACGCGCACGGGGGGACTGTACGACAACCCCGCGCTGTTCTTCACGTAGGCGCACACGTAGTAGGCGGTGTCGACCATCGGCAGGGTGAAGGTGGCGGAGAAAACGGTCGAGTCAGCGGGGATGGTGTGGCCGACGTTGACCTCGGTGGTGTAGATGTCGTTGAGGTTCGGCGGGCAGAAGAGACTGTAGCAGAAGCCCTGCTCCATATAGTAGTCGCAGCCGCCGTTGTCGGTCACCATTGCCGTGACAGTCAGCATTTTATTCTCGTATTCCGTGGCGGTGATTTCGGAAACCGCCGTGCCGAATTTGGTGCATCCGGAAAGCAGCGCTACCGCGCAAAAACAGAGAGCCGTTAATCTTTTCAGTTGTTTCATCTTCTAACAAATTTCACGGTGGCAAATATACAAAATTTTTTGATTAAGGATGTATGACTTGTGACTTGAGACTTGTGACTTGAGACTTCGTTTTTTGTTTTTCTCAAATCACAAGTCACGAGTCACAAATCACAAAAAAAATGTATCTTTGCGGCTTAAAAATCTTAAAACCCAAATACTATGGCATTAGCAATTAACAATGAGAATTTCGAGACCCTGATCAAAGGCGACAAGCTGGTCGTCATTGATTTCTGGGCAACTTGGTGCGGCCCGTGCAGAAGCATCGCTCCCATCGTGGAGGAGGTCGCCGCCGAGTTTGAAGGCAAAGCCGTGGTCGGCAAGTGCGACACCGACGAGAACGGCGACATCGCCATGCAGTTCGGCATCATGAACATCCCGACGCTGGTCTTCGTCAAGAACGGCGAGCTCGTCGACCGTCACGTCGGCGTCATCAAGAAAGAGGAGCTGGTGGCGAAAATCAACCAACATCTGTAAACAATTAAAATTTAATAGACTATGAGTATAGCTGGTATTATTTGTCTTGTCGGTGCACTCGTCATTGTGCCGTTCATCATCTATTATGTGAAGGAAGCTAATAATCACCCGAAAGGCCTCATCGCGGCAGCGTTGAGCAATATGGGCGAGCGTTTCGGCTACTACATCATGAACGCTGTGCTGCTTCTCTTCTTGGTGTCCAAATTCGGTCTCCCCGATGCTACGGCCGGTGTCATCTATTCCGTATTCTACTTCGGAATTTACGTTTTGAGTCTGGTGGGCGGTATCATCGCCGACAAAACGCAAAACTACAACAAAACCATCCAATGGGGTTTGATCATCATGGCCATCGGCTATGTGGTGATGGCTATCCCGTTGTTCAGCAAGACCGCTGACGGTGCCATTTTGGACAGCGGCACAGGCTGGGCCACCATCTTGACCATCACCTGTATGGCTCTGTTGTTCATCGCTTTCGGTAACGGTCTTTTCAAGGGCAACCTCCAGGCTATCGTCGGCAAGCTGTACGACGAGTTCGAGGCCGAAGCTGCGAAAAAGGGAGAAGATGCTTTGGCAGATGCCAAAAAACGTCGTGACTCCGGTTTCCAGATCTTCTACGTCTTCATCAACATCGGCGGTTTCTTCGCCCCGTTCATTGCCCCGTTCTTGCGCGAATGGTGGTTGAAAGCTCACCACTTCGTCTATAATGCGGATATGTCCGGCCTCTGTCACCAGTTCCTCGCGAACGGTCAGGAGACCCAGAAGTTCACTGAGACCATGGCCGCCGTGCTGCAACCCGGCTACAACTTCACCGACACCGCCGCTTTCTGTTCCGACTACATCACCGTTTTCAACCAGGGTGTCCACTTCTCCTTCATCGCTTCCGTGATCGCCATGGCTATCTCGTTGACGATCTTCTTGGTCAACAAGTACAAATTCCCGCAACCGGCCAAGAAAGAGCAAGCTCAGGTGATTGAATACACCGCCGAGGAGAAAATGGCTATGGCAAAGGAGATCAAACAACGTCTGTACGCCCTTTTCGCAGTGCTGGGTATCGCCATCTTCTTCTGGTTCTCTTTCCACCAGAACGGTCAGTCGCTGTCCGTGTTCGCCCGCGACTTCGTCAAGACGGATGCCATTGCTCCTGAGATTTGGCAGGCGTTGAACCCCTTCTTCGTCATCGTACTCACCCCTCTGATGATCCTCTTCAACAAGAGAGTCACCATGTCCACCCCGCGCAAAATTGCCTTGGGTATGGCTATTGCCGGCAGTGCGTATCTCTTCCTGATGATTTTCTCCATCGTCAGAAATTATCCTTCCGGCGATGAGTTCCGTTTGTTGGATGCTGCCCAAATGGCTGCCGCCGGTCTTGCCAAAGCCGCTCCTTGGGTACTGCTCGTCACCTACTTCCTGCTAACTGTCGCTGAACTGTTCATCTCCCCGCTGGGTCTCTCCTTCGTCTCCAAAGTGGCTCCGCGCCACATGGTAGGCTTGTGCCAGGGCTTGTGGCTCGGTGCCACCGCCATCGGCAACCTGATGATCTGGCTCGGACCGGTGATGTACAACGCCTGGCCGATCAAATACTGCTGGGCCGTCTTCGCAGTGGTCTGCTTCGTCTCCATGGCCATCATGCTCGGCATGGTGAAATGGCTCGAAAGAGTGACGCAATAATCGAAACGTTACAATAATTTAGTATAAGAGAGACCTGTCGGGATGACGGGTCTCTTTTTTTGTAAGGGCATAGGATTTACCTACCACTGGATATCCTCATCACGCAGACACCGTACGGCCATCGCAGTCCAGGCACCCGCAACAAAAGAATACATTGACGCTTGGGCGCTGGACAGGCGTAGAGCGTAAGCTCGCTCGTGGACTCCCAGAACATAAATCCCAGGGTAGTCCGAAGTCCAAAGAAAAGCTCCCGCGTTGTCGTATGTGGAACCGACACAATAGCCTGCGGAGAAAAGAGAGAATCCGGTGGTGTTGTTTGCCAACGTGTCGTGCCCCACAGTACACGTGTAGTAGCTGTAAGGCCATCCCGTCTGCGAGGCAAGCGCTTTCCCATTCTGGCCAAGCCACCCATTGCACAAGTATTCCGTGTGAGTGTCCAAATAGTCAAACATCCGGTCTCCGTCGGCGATGCTGGGTACGTGCCAGCCGTTAGGACAAATCCCTTGCACAGGGGTACCAGGAGGGGTATCGAGGGTATCCTCTTCGTCGAATATGGGTAGGTCTTTTACCACGGCAACCCAGTTGTAGAGATAGCCTCGGTCCTGCAATTCGAGATGGCAGCCCGGTTGACTCCAATATTGCGGCTCTGTGGTGCTCGCCACATCCCCTCCTAAGGAAATTTCCGTCCCATCGGCATAATGGGTGGTTCGCAAGTTCTCCTTCAGCCAGCATTGGCAGCCCACTTTGACGGTGGTATATATGTTGCCGTCGTAATCCGTCACAGTTGGCGTGTTCTGGCACGGCAGACCATCACCCAGATAAGGACACCCGAACACGAGCGTTATCGAATCATTCTCAAACGGGTGGTAGACAGTTGCCTTGCTGACCTCCCCGGATGCGTATCCATTAAAGATCATCTCGTCCCCCAGTTGGAAAGGGTAGGGGCTGATTGCTTTATCGGAAGAAGCCTCCGCTTTTCCAAATTCTGCCGTGAAGTTCTGTAGCTTAAGAGCATCCCCGCCCCCTTTCCCGACGTTCACAAGCTTTGTTGTGGTTGTTTTACCGGCCTGTTTCACGGACAACAGATAAACGCCGTTCTTGGATAGAGCCACTCGGAAGGAATAGATGCCAGGCTCGTTGGGTGCCGCTGTGGCCGTGGCCAGCGGGTGTCCCGAAAAGTCGACCACCTCCACCAAAACGTTCTCACCCCCTTCCAAGGCGAAATGTACGTTGGTCTCTCCGCGAAACGGGTTAGGTGAAACCGCAATACCGTCAATCTTCTCGTTTTCATGCACATCTGTTCCTACGATGAGCTGATATACGGTATCTGGGTAGAAAATGCGGTCGCTCCATTCGCGATCCACATTCTGTATCACGATGGAGTCGGGTTGTATGTAGTTTCCGTCCTCTGTTTGGCAGGAGAACGTCAAGGTGACGTCACTTTGTGCCGCCAACGACAAGCAGCACCATACGAGAGATAAAAAGAGGATGAATTGTTTCATATCGCAAAGTTTTATTCGTTGAATCCTTGAAGTTTACGGATGCAAAATTAGAAAAAAAACATTCACATAGTGTGAGGTTAAAAATATATGCCGTAAGTTTTTTCGGACAGAAATCCAAAAAGTTGTATTTTTGCAGCATGTTATAAAGGCAGGTTATATGAAATACAAATCAATAAAAATGCTTTGTTGCGCAATCCTTTTGTGCATGACGGCTCTGACAGCCTCCGCCCAATGGTCCCTGGGCATCAAGGGCGGGTGGGACTACACCACCATCACGCGGTCCAACGCGGATCGTATTGACGAATCCTATTCGGGATTCAGCGGCTTCGACGCAGGCATTCAGGCCCGCTACGGCTTCACCGACTGGTTCGCCCTCCGCGCTGACCTCAGCGTGATGCGCCGTTCCCACCGCATGGATCGGAACCTCAACTACCTCGACCCCGTCTTCACCAACCACCACAACTACTACTTGATGCTGCCTGTGCTGGCCGACTTCTCCTTCGGAGGAGAGAATCTGCGCGGACATGCAATGCTCGGCGGCTATGTCGGCTACTGGCTGCGCGAACGCAGAGTAGGCGAGACCTACTGGATGACAGACTATTACGTCTTCTTCGACAACTTCAACGAGGTACGCGAATTCACGAGCGAAGACCGCCGCTTCAATGCCGGCCTCATCGGCGGCATCGGCTTGAGCTACAAGCTGGACGAGCACTGGGGTATCAACCTCGACGCGCTCTACTACTACGATCTCGTCAGCCACCGCCGCAGCTCCCCGCACCTCCGCGACCCCCGCTACCTCAACACCCTGTCCATCACCTTCGGAGCATCATATATTTTTTAGGCTTTAGACTTGGGACTTTAGACTTTAGACTTTGGGGATTATACATAACCTTAAACCCTAACCCTTAATCCTTAAACCTTATGAAGAAAATCATCGCAATAGCAACAATACTCGTCCTGATAGGCACCTCCTGCCGCAAGCAGGCCGACTACAATCCGTACATCGGCGAGAATGGCCAACTGGCCTATAGCACCTATACCGAACAGTTCGACTACCTCTGGAAAGTCCTCAGCACGGGCTATGTCTTCTGGGATGTCGATACCACCGACTGGGATGCCGCATATACTCGGTATTACCCAAAATTCCAAGAACTTGACGAGAAGTACAGGCAACAGGGGTACGTGCCGACCGCGGAATTGCAGTCTCTCTACACAGGTTTGGTGGGCGGCATGTGCGACCATCACATGACATTCAGAGTCAGGAATTTGCACCCCGCCCCGGATGATCAGATCTACACGGTGAATGTCACCCCGTACGCGTTGGAGATCCCCACCCGCGACTACTATTACGAATCGTCCGGTGACGAAAACCAAGGAATCCAAATTTTTCTGCAAAATATTGAGAATCAATATACTGTTGTAACACACGAGTCATGCATAGCGTATGCACCCGAGTTGGGGATGACCATCACATACCATTACATCCTCTTCCGGTTGCCTGACGGGCGGAAGATCCCCTACCTCTGGCAGTCGTCGGCCGGTATCACCCCTGTGATGCTGCAGAACGGTGAAGGAGCGCAGCTGCTCGACCACTACTTCCGGGCCATCGTGGAGACCCCGCGCAGCGAGCTCGCCGGCATCATCCTCGACAACCGCTGCAACCGTGGCGGCTATCAGGACGACCTCGACTACCTCATCGGCAACTACCTCAACGAGCGTACCGAGATTATGAAGACCCGCTACAAGGAGGGTCCCGGACGTTACGAATACTCCGTATGGACTCCGTACTACATCGACCCGAACAAACGTTACCATCGTGACATCACCGCCGAGAACGTCCCGTATGTGATTCTCTGCGACATCAACTCGGTGAGCATGGGCGAAATCGAACCGATGACCATCAAGGCAGTGCTCCCCACATCGCACACCATCGGTGAGCGCACGCACGGCGGCACCGGCCCGCTGCAACCCACCACCTGCATCGACCTCAACTACGGCGGACCGTTCGGCAACAGCAACATGTCGGAAGGCCACTACGTCTATACCTCCACCTTCGAGGCGCAGATCAGCGGCAAAGTTTGGGAAGGCATCGGCCACACCCCCGACCAAATCGTCCTACGCAAAGACCACAACGGCGACTTCAAACCACAATTGGATGCCGCCTTCCAATACATTCAGAACCGATAATTCACAAATAATTATCCATCATCCATTATCCATTAAAAATCGTACCTTTGCCGTCCCTTTTTCGAAGTAGAATAACAAAAACGTTAATAGTATGAATCCCTTATTCGAACCCCAAGTTTATCAAAACAGAAGAGCGAAACTGACAGCGGCCGTCAAGAACGGTATCGCCGTGTTTTTGGGCAACCATGAGGCCCCGATGAACTATCCCGACAATACCTATAACTTCCGTCAGGACAGTGACTTCCTCTATTTCTTCGGACTTTCCATCGCCGATATCGCCGCCGTCATCGACTTCGACGCGCACCAGTCGATTATCTTCGGCAACGACTTCACCATCGATGACATCATCTGGATGGGCGACCAACCGACGATTGCCTCTTTGGCCGAGAAAGTGGGCGTGACGGAGACCCGTCCGTTCGCGCAACTCGCCGAATTCATCCAGCAGGCGCAGGCGCAAGGCCGCAAAGTGCACTTCACCCCGCAATATCGCGGCGACAACCAGATCCTGATGGCTAACCTCACAGGCGTGGATGTCAACCACATCCGCGAGGCCGCCTCTTTGGATCTGATCATGGGCATCGTGAACCTCCGTTCCGCGAAAGAGCAGTGCGAAATCGACGAGATGGACAAGGCCTGCGAGATTGGCGTGAAGATGCACACCGCCGTGATGCGTCGCTGCGTGGAGGGTGAGTCCGAGCGCGAATTGGCCGGCTTGGCCGAGGGCATCGCCCTGTCGTACGGCAACGGCATCTCCTTCCCCGTGATTCTGTCGCAACATGGCGAAACGCTCCACAACCACCTGCACAACGGCATTCTGAAGGCCGGCAACATGCTGCTGATGGACGCTGGCGCAGAGGGACTGATGAACTACTGCTCCGACTACACGCGCACGCTGCCCGTGAACGGCAAGTTCACCCAGAAACAGCAGGAAATCTACGAAATCGTGCTGAAAGCCAACTTGGATGCCATCGACGCGGCGCACCCGGGTATGTACAACAAAGAACTGCACCGTCTTTCCTGCGAAGTCATCGCCCAGGGACTCAAAGACTTGGGTCTGATGAAAGGCGACGTGAAGGAGGCCGTGGAGCTGGGTGCTCACGCCCTGTTCATGGTGCATGGCTTGGGTCACCAGATCGGTCTGGACGTCCACGATATGGAAGGCTTGGGACAGATCTACGTCGGCTATGACGAAACGGTGCGTCCGAGCAACATCTTCGGCTGGGCGTCGCTGCGCATGGCCCGCGAGCTGAAACCGGGTTTCGTGGTCTCCATCGAGCCGGGCATCTACTTCATCCCGCACCTCATCGACATCTGGAAGAAGGAGAACAAGTTCGCCGACTTCATCAACTACGATGTGGTGGAGAAGTACCGCGACTTCGGCGGCATCCGCATCGAGGACGACCTGCTGATCACCGAAACCGGTCACCGCGTGCTGGGCCCGCACTTGCCCAAGGGCGTGGACGAACTCGCCGCGATCATCGGGAAGTAATTCACCCAACAAGACATTCAGGCTCCGCTTTCATCTGCGGAGCCTTTTTTATAAACGTCGTTTTACCGTGTTACCCGCAAATCGTAGAAATTTCTTACTTTTGCCGTCAGAATAAACCATCAATAGTTTGAATATGCAATCACCCGATATTCCAACCGTCCATACGTCAGCCGGCACCTTCCAGGGCTTTGTGGCGGATGGATGCCGGCAGTTCCTCGGCATCCGCTATGCCACCTCCGAACGGTACGCGCCGCCTGTGCCGTACACCTACGGGGACGCAAAGCACCTCTGCACTACCCCTGCCCCCTTTCCGGTACAGCTCACTTCTGCGATAGAGCGGACGCTCACCGGGATACGCTATGAGGAGTTACCGCAAGAGGAGAGTTGCCAGTATCTTTCTTTCGCCGTCCCTGAGGACGCGACACCGGACAGCCGGCTGCCGGTCATGGTCTGGTACTACGGAGGCTCCTACCGCAACGGCGGCTGCGACAACGAATTCTACGACCGCACGGTGCTCGCAAAAGAGAACGGGGTCATCGTGGTGGGCATCAACTACCGTCTCTCGCTCTTGGGTTTCGTCAAAAACCGCGAAGGCGACTTTGCCAACAACGGGCTGCTCGATGCCATCGAGGGTCTGCGTTGGGTGCATACCAACATCACGGCTTTTGGGGGCGACCCGGCCAACATCACCCTCTTCGGTGAATCGGCCGGTGGGGACCTGGTACGCTGCATCATGCTCGCCGAAGGTACCGACGGGCTTTACCGCCGCGCCATCATCCAGAGCGACCCGCTGGGCACATTGGAAAACCGCGGGGCGATGGAGCGCAAGATACTGGACGAGCTCAACGAACTTCCGTTGGATGCACCGGTGGAGCAAGTCCTCGAAGCGCAGCGAGCCATCACGAGCCACGTCACCGAACGCGGGAAGGCCAAGCACATGATCTTCGCACCGCATTCGGGCGTATATCCGCTGCCGGCTCAAGAAGACGAAGAGAAGCGTTGGCGGGAGGTCGCCCCGAAGCACGACCTCATCATCGGAACGAATGCCCGCGAGGCGGCTACCTATATCGGCGGCAACAAGGTGGCGAGCGCATTGGATCGTAACGTCTTGACACGCTGGCTGCTGGAACGCTTTCTACACAAAATGACGATGGATATCTTCACGGGGCCGACCCGGCAATTCGCCCAACGCTACGCCCGCTGTGGTGGGAAAGTCCACCTCTATTCGTTTTTCTGGCGTAAAGACAAGCATGTGATCGGTGCCGGACATATCACCGAACTCGCGTTGCTGTTCGGCGGGAAGGGGGTGGAAGGTACACTGATGGCACAAGGACTTTCCGGGCGCGATTTCCTCGAACACGGCAAGCCCCTGCGCCGGATATGGACAGACTTCGCCAAGAGTGGACAATTATCCACCGCGAAGGTCAACGGAATGATTGAACTTACGGAAGTAACAAAACATTAACATGATAAGAGTACTTTTGCCGTTGCTATGGCTTCGTTAGGACAGCTTTTCTGGTCGTTCTTCAAAATTGGCACCTTCACCATCGGGGGCGGCTATGCCATGATCCCCCTGATGGAGAAAGAGTTGGTTGACCGGCACCAATGGCTGACCAGTGAGGAGTTCATGGACATCATCGCTTTGTCGCAGACCATGCCGGGCATCTTCGCCGCGAACATGGCCGCGCATGTCGGCTGGCGGCTACGCGGGCTCCCCGGTGCGGTCGCTTCCCTGATCGGCAACATCCTAATGCCCATCCTCATCATCTTGATGTTGGCGGCAGGCTTGCACTATCTGCAAGGGAATGCGGTCGTGGAGGCCGTCTTCAAGGGCATCCGCCCCGTGGTGGTCGCCCTCATCGCCGCCCCCGTCTTCCGGATGGCCAAAACGGCGAAGATCTCCCGCTACAACTTCTGGATTCCCCTGGCGGCCGCGTTGCTGATTTGGCTGCTCGGCGTCTCCCCGATTTGGATTATCGTGGCTACCGGCATCGGCGGCTTCCTGTACGGAAAGAACATCGAAGGGAAGGAGGCCACGTCATGATCTTCTGGAAACTCTTCTATACGTTCTGCAAAATCGGCATCTTCAACTTCGGTGGCGGTTACGCGATGTTGGCGCTCATCCAAAACGAGGTGGTCGAGAAGAACGGCTGGATGACCTCCGCCGAATTCACGGACATCGTGGCCACGAGCCAGGTCACGCCGGGTCCTATCGGCATCAACGTGGCGACCTACGCTGGCTACACCGCCGTCATCAATGCCGGCTACGACCCCGCGTTTGCCGTCCTCGGCGCCTTCTTATCCTCGTTCTCCGTGATACTGCTGCCGTTCATCGCCATGCTGCTCGTGAGCCGTTACCTGCTCATACACAAAGATAATCCCATCGTGAAAACGGTGCTCACATACCTGAAATTGGCCGTGGTGGGACTGATCGCCGCCGCCGCCCTTCTGCTCGTGAGCCCCGAGACGTTCGGCTCCTTTGCGGAAAACCCGTTGCAGTTCTGCCTCAGCATTGCCCTCTTCGCCGCCGCCTTCTTCGCCTCCCTGAAATGGAAAACCAGCCCTATCCTGCTGATTCTGCTCGCAGGCGTGGTGGGATTTGCGGTGTACTACCTCCCCACGCTCGTAATGTGACGGTTCCGAATCGCACTGTCTTGGACATCGTTATTTTGTTTATTTTTGCAGCTGCAAATCTAGTGTTTGCGGTTCAAATCCGAAATTATGAAAATCATCATTCTTGGTACGGCATATCCTTATCGCGGCGGACTGGCGGCATTCAACGAGCGGCTCGCGAATGAGTTTCAAAAACAGGGACACGAAGTCGAAATCTACACCTTCACCCTGCAATACCCGAACTTTTTGTTCCCGGGCAAGACCCAGTACAGCCCGGATCCCGCTCCCGACCACTTGACTATTTTCCGGAAAGTCCATTCGTGCAATCCGTTCAACTGGCTCAAAGTCGGACGTGAAATCGCCCGCAAACGGCCCGATGTGCTGATTTTCGCCTATTGGATGTCCTTCATGGCGCCTTGCATGGGCACCATCGCCCGAAAGGTGCATCGGAACGGACATACAAAGAATATCGCGTTGGTACACAACATGATACCCCACGAACCGAATCTCCTCGACAAATTCCTGCCTCCCTACTTTGTGAAATCGATGGACGGCTTTATGGCCCTTTCGGAGTCGGTGGTGCACGACATTGAACGTTTCGACAAAAGAAGCTGTCCCAAGCGTTTCTCGCCCCATCCGATATACGACCACTACGGGGAACGTTTGCAGCGCGAACAGGCACTCTCGCTGCTGCAGCTCAGTCCCGATAGCCGGTACGTACTCTTTTTCGGGTTCATACGCGGCTACAAAGGACTCGATTTGCTCCTGGAGGCCTTTGCAGACAACCGCCTGAAGGAAGATGGCGTCAAGCTGATAGTGGCCGGCGAGTTCTACGGCGATCCGTCACCGTATCTCAACCAAATCAAGAAGCTGGGCATCGAAGACCGCGTGGTGCTCTGCACCGACTTCATCCCCGACGGCGAGGTGAACCGCTACTTCAGCGCGGCCGACATCGTGGCACAACCCTACAAGACCGCCACGCAGAGCGGCGTCACCCAAATCGCCTTCCACTTCGAGAAACCGATGCTGGTGACCAATGTCGGCGGCCTGCCTGAAATCGTCCCCGATGGGAAAATAGGCTATGTCGTGGAACCGGATCCCGCATCCATCGCCGACGCACTGCACCGCTTCTTCTCCGAGCACAAGCAGGAAGAATTCGAGGCCAATGTGGTCGAGGAAAAGAAGAAGTACGCCTGGTCGCGGTTCACGGAGACGATGGAAGAGCTCTTTTAGTATCCGAACACCCTCACCGCCATTTCCATCTTTTCGCGTACGGGCACCTCAAACGGGCAACGATCTTCGCAGACCCCGCACTGCAGACAGTCGCCGGCGTGCTGCTTGAGCTTTGCATACTCCGCAGCCAGCTCCTTGGAAACGCTGCCCTCCAGTTCGGCCTGGGCCAGCAACTTGTTGACGGCTGCGATGTCGATGCCCGCCGGACAAGGAGCGCAGTGTTTGCAGTAGGTGCACTCGCCCTGGCCGGCGCTCGTGCCCGCCTGCGCCGTCGTGCGGTTCAGCACAGCGTTGTAGTCCTTCTCCGCGTCGGTGGCTTTCAGGTAGTGCAGGTACTCGTCGAGCTGGTTGGCGTTGCTGGCACTGCAGAGACTCACGGCCACGCAGGGTTTCGCCAACGCGTAGGCCACACACTGGTCACGGGTGAGCGCCACCTTGAGCGGTGACTTCTCGGCATCCAACAGACGGTCGCCGCCACCGTAGGCTTTCATCACCGTGATGGCGATGTCGTGCTGGGAACAGTAGTCGTAAAGCTCCATACGCACAGGGTCGATGCCGGCCAGCATATTGTTGAACGTCTCCGGATCCCACGGACTGGCGTCGGGTTGCGTGCGGTCGAAGGCCGGGTTCAGACTGAACATGATGACCTCCACGAGTCCGCTCTTGGCGATGGCCAGTGCCACCTTCGCGTTGTGGCTGCTCACGCCGATGTGCTTGATCTTGCCCTGCGCCTTCAGGTCCTTGACATACTGCAGGTATTCGCTGCCCTGAACGGCCTCCCAATCCTCCATCTTGTCGAAAATGTGCATCATGCCGACGTCGATGTAGTCGGTGTGCAGACGGGTGAGCAGGTCTTCGAAGCCTTTCTTGCATTTCTCCACGTCGCGGGTGCGCTCGTAGCTTTCGCCGTTCCACCAGCAGCCGATATGGCCTTGGATGACCATCTCGTTGCGGCGGTCACCGAGACCGTAGCCGATGTTGCTGCGCACCTTGGGGTTCGCGTCGTAGATGTCCATGTAGTTCATGCCGCGGTCAAGGGCGGCGGTCACGAGCTCACGGGAGGTGGCGGAGTCAATCTCCTCGAAACCGCCGCAGCCGAGGCCGATGACACCCACGCGCAAGCCGGTGCTGCCGAGCGTGCGGTACTCCATGTCGGGGTTCTCCACGAATTTCGTGGTGTTCTTCTTGTTGTTGCAGGATGTCAGCAACAGTGTCGCGCACAAGACGGCGAAACACATGATCAGGATAGTGTAAAGTTTTCTCATAACGTTATTTTTTTTGATATACATAATTTCCAAACAGAAGTGCAAAGATACGATTTTTCAAATATGCGACCACTGCCGAAAAAATCGTATCTTCGCGCCGTTTTTTGAATGACCGTTTGTGATGAATCCAAGAATACCCCAGTCCATCAGCCAGTCCATCGCCGTGAAGCAGGCGGTTCTCGACGACCCCGATTTCCAAAGCCGCATCCAGCAGGCCGCGGAGATGATCACCGAGTCCCTGCGGAAGGGCGGCAAGATCCACTTCTGCGGCAACGGCGGCAGCGCGGCCGACGCCCAGCACCTCGCCGCCGAGCTCTCCGGCCGCTTCTACTTCGACCGGCCGCCGCTCAACGCCGAAGCCCTCCACTGCAACACCTCCTACCTCACCGCCGTGGGCAACGACTACGGCTACGACCTCGTCTTCTCGCGGCTCCTGCGCGGCACCGCCAAGGCCGGCGACGTCATCGTGGGCATCTCCACCTCCGGCAACTCCAAGAACATCCTCAACGCTTTCGAGGCGGCCAAAGAGATGGGTGTGAAAATCATCGCCTTGACCGGCGAGACCGGCGGCGCCATGAAAGACTACGCCGACATCCTGCTGAATGCCCCCTCCAAAGACACCCCCCGCATCCAAGAGAGCCACATCCTAATCGGCCACATCATCTGCGAACTCGTCGAAACCGCAATGTTCGGCTAAAATCAACCCGAAACGAATATGCGTACCTTCTTATACATCATACGGACCATCAACGTCCTGAAAACCATCTGGTTCAACTTCAAGGCGTTTCCCTTTGCGGTGGCGAAGAAGTTCCCGGTGTGGCTGTACGGGAAGGTGACTTTCCGCAGCCTGACGGGAAAAGTCGTCATCAACGGGCCCATCTCCTCCGGGATGATCAAAATCGGGAAGAACGACCATTACGTGGACACCGCCATCCAGCAGTGCATCTGGAACGTGCGCGGCACCGTCATCTTCAACGGTCCCGCCATCTTCGGCCACGGCTCCTACGTGGTGGTCTCCGACAACGCAACGTTGGAGTTCGGCGAACGGGAAGTCTATCTCGGCACCAACCTCAAGATTTTCTGCTTCGACCGGATTGTCATCGGCAGCAATGTGCGCGCGGCCTGGGACTGCCAGTTCATGGACACGACCTTCCACTACGTGCAGAACCTCAACCGCGACGGCGAAATCGGACCGCTGACCAAGCCCATCATCCTCGGTGAGGACATCTGGGTCGGCAACCGGACCACCTTCTCCAAAGGTGCCGTCGTGCCGAGCAAGACCATCATCGCCTCCAACAGCTTGGTGAACAAAGACTTCTCCCATATCGAACCCTACACGATGCTCGCCGGGATGCCGGCCTCCGTCAAGGCAACAGGCCTGAAACGTATCTTCGACTTGGACATTCAGCGTGAGATGGACGAGAAATACCACTACGTCCGTACCCACCTCTAAAAACCCTCTGCCATGTCGCTAAGAACCGCCTTCGCCACCCTCTACCACGCTGTGCAACTCGCCAAAATGTACCCGACTTCATCGCGGGAGAAGGTGATGCGTGACTATATCGCCCTTCACCACTCCAAAGGACTTCGGCCGGAGGAGTATTACGAGTTCGAGTTCGACAAGCGGAGCGAGGCGTTCCGCCGCGATTTCTTAGGGTTGGACGAGCAGCGTTACTACTTGGAACTGCTCAACCCGCTGAAGTATCTCTCCTTGGCCCGCAACAAGTATGTGGCGCACAAAATGCTGGAAAACACGGGAATCCGAACCTCAGAGCTCTATGGTTACTATCAGCCGGAAGCCCGCTATTCCGAGAACACCGAATGCGCTGGCAACCTTGCCGGGGTCCTCCATATTCTGAAAGACAAAGCGGTGCAATGCTGCGTCATCAAGACCACGGAGAGCTCCCATGGCGATAACGTGTGGGTGATCAAAAGCATAGACTATCAAGAGAATGACGCGGTACTCACCCGCTTCGACGGTCAGCAGCTGGCCCTCTCATCCGTTTTGGGCGACGAGGCCCTGATCTTCGAGAGCGTGGTGCGGCAGACCGCCCAGCTCGCCGCCTTCAACCCCTCGTCGGTCAACACGGTGCGCTTCATGACCGCCCTCTATCCCGACGGCTCTGCGAAGGTGGTCGCCACCTTTATGAAGATCGGTCGAGCCGGCCGCTGTGTCGATAACGCCGGCGGCGGAGGCAACGTGGATGTCTGCGTGGAGGTGGACACCGGCGAAATCCGCCACGCCATCCAGTTCGACGGCTGGCGCAACGTGAAAGACATCGACAGCCATCCCGACAGCGGGGCGCAGCTGAACGGCGTCCTCCTCGAGAATTGGGAATCCGTGAAGGCGGAGGTGACTCGTTTCCAGCAGGCCTTTCCCTACTGCAAAGTGGCCGGCTGGGACATCGCCCTCACCGACGAAGGCCCGGTGGTCATCGAAATCAACGACTTCTGGGATCGTACCGGACAGTTTTTCATCCGTAAGGGTTGGCGGAACGAAATCCGGGAATGCTATCTCGCGTGGAAGAAAACGGGCAAGGACTACTCCGTCGGGGCGCAGCGCCTTCCTCTCGACGACCCCAAAATGGCAGCGAGGTTCCGTTAGGAACCCCGCCGCATCGTATCTATCAGTCTTGTTGTCTTACCTTAGTTCGCCGTTCCGAATCCTCCCAACGCGGTGTAGAGGTTGATGAGCGCCTGTATCATCTCGAATCGGTTCTGCACCTGCGTGAGCTGCGACGAAAGCAGCGACTCCTGCGCGGTGAGAACCTCCAGATAGGTGTTCGTGCCGTTCATCATCAACTCCGAGGTGGCGTCGTATGCGTTCTGGAGCGACACAACCCGGGCATCGATGAATTCGGATTTCGCTCTGGCGGTCTCGCAGTTGTGCAGATACGTATAGACCTCATTGCCAGCATCGAGCAAGGTCTGCTCGAACTCTAAACGCGCTTTTTCCTGTTCTAATTTCGCATTCTTGAGCTGGGCGTTGAGCTTGCCGGCAGCGAAGATCGGCTGGGTGAGCGAGGCCATGGCCCTTCCGAGTATCTGGACAGGGCTGCCAACCATGCCGAAGAGTCCGTCGATGGTGAGGGTGGGGTAGAAGGCTTGGCGGGCCTGCTGGGTGCCGTAGTAGGCGATCTCCATATTCCGCTCGGCCAAGCGCACGTCGGGACGCGCGTCAAGCAGGCGCAAGGGCAGACCCACATGCAGATGCTCCGGCATCTTGAACGTGCCGAAAGGCGCACGCTCGATATGGTGCGGCGGTTCCGCCAACAGATTGCAGAGTGCCGCTTCCGTGGTGAGGATGCTGTTGCGCAAATCGATGATGTTCGTTTTCACCTGCGCCACCGATGCCTCCATCTGATAGACTGCGGGACTCTCTGTGACGCCCGCCTCGTACAGGGCACGGGTCGATTCCAACGACTCCTCCCACAACTTCTCCGTCTCCAGCGAAACCTCCAGCTCGCGGTCCAACATCACCAAGGTGTAGTACAGGGCGGCGACGTTGGCGGCTAAGCTGACCTGCACGGCCTGTTTGTATTCCTGTGCGTAGGCGGCCTGGGATTTCGCCTTCCGCACGCTCGTGGTCGTCTGCCCGAAGATGCCCAACTGCCAGCTGGCCGTCACGGGCACCTGATAGGTAAACGCCCCCCCGCCTTGGTAGGTGTAGGTGGCCTGCGGGGTGAACGACAGCGTGGGCGCATAACCCCATTTCGCAGCCTTGACGCTGTTCTGGGCCTGCTCGACGGAGAGCTGCGCCTGACGCAAATCGGTGTTGTTGGCCAACGCGTTCTCGACGAGCCGCTGCAACAGCGGATCCGGGAATGCCGTGCGCCAGTCCAGACTGGCCATGGAAAGCGTGTCCTGCGGATTCACCACATCACCCATCAAGTCACTCCGGACAGTGGCGTCGGATGAATATTTCCGATAGAGATTGCAGCTCGAAAACAGCAGCATCCCGATCAATACCATGATATATAGGTGTCTATTTCTCATAACCTCTTGATTCTCTTGTCAGATGTTCTTACAAATCACAAATCACAAATCACAAATCACAAATCACAATTCACAAATCACAAATCACAAATCACAAATCACTCCTTGCTCATTTCTAATTCCTCGCTCGCATCGCCCGGCGTCAGCTTCTCGTGCAATTTCTGGAAGAAGATGTAGAAGGCCGGGGTGACGAACAGGATGGCGATGATACCCACGATCATACCGCCGATGACGGTGAGCGACAACGACTTGTTACCCACGGCACCCGCGCCGCCTTCGACCGCCAGCGGGATCATACCGATCACCATGGTGGAGACGGTCATCAGGATGGGACGCAGACGGTCCTTACAAGCACCGATGGCTGCGTCGAAGATGGACAAACCCTCCTCGCGCTTCTGGATGGCGAACTCCGTGATCAGGATGGCGGTCTTGGCCACCAAACCCATCAACATGATGACACCCGTCTGCACGTAGATGTTAGCGCCGACACCCATCAAGGATTCCAACGGACGGATGGTCAGGTACGCGCCGAAGAGTCCGAACGGGATGGAGAAGAGGACGGCGAAGGGGATGAACAACGAGTTGTAGAGGCAGGCCAAGATGAGGTAGATGATCAGGATGGCGATACCGTAGATGAGGACGGTCTCGTTGGAGCCGGCACTTTCCGCCTCCTCACGGGCCATGCCGCCGTATTCGTAGCTGTAATCAGAGGGGAAAACCTCCTCCATCACCTCGTCAACCGCTGTGCGCACGTGCGCGGTGGTGTAACCCGGGGCGGGCATCAAGGCCATGTTGTAGCACGGGAACAGATTGAAACGACGCTCCTGTGAAGAACCCAAACCTTCGGTCAGGGTGACAAACTCGGAGGCCGGTGCCATACCGCCCGATGTCGGCACAAAAATCTGGTTCAACGTGCCTGGCGCCATACGGTAGATACTGTCGGCCTCGATCAGCACTTGATAGACCTTTCCGTACTGGATGTAGTTGCCGATATACCGACCGGCGAGGTTCGCGCCGATGGTGTTGATGACCGTCTTCGGGGAGACCCCTTTGCGCTTGCAGGCTGCCGGATCAATAGTCAGACGGTATTTGGGAAAGTCCTGCGCGTAGGAGGAGGAGGCAAGCGCCACCTCCGGACGAGCCTGCATCTTCTTCGTAAATTCGGCACCCATATCCACAAACGTCTGGTTGTCGCCGGTTCCCGAACGGTCTTGCAAGTCGAGTTCCATCATGGAACCGGTACCGTAACCGGGAATCTGCGGCATCTGGTACGGGGTGATCGTCGCTTCCGGAAGATTCACCATCGCCCAGCCGTAGATCTGCTTCTGTACAGCGGCGATGCTGTAGAAGGAGCGCTCTTCCCAATTCTTCAATCGCACCATCAACGTGCCGTAGTTGGTGCCCGCGCCGCCGTTGATCATGGAGTAGCCGGTGATGCCGCTCACGAGTTCGACCTCGTCGATGCCGCGCACGAAATCTTCCAACTTCTTGACGGTCGCTTCCGTCTCGTTGAGGTAGGTGCCGGATGCCAAACCGACATCCACCATCATGAAGCCCTGGTCCTCCTGCGGCACAAGGTCTTTCTGTGCGGTAACCATCAACCACGCCATGCCGGCAGTGAAGACGGCTAACAGAATCCACGCGAAGGCGGGTTTCTTCATGAACTTGCCAACACCGCTCAGATATTTCTTCTCAATGGCATTGAAGGCGGTGGTGTAGCCCAACCGCACGTAGTAACTCAAACTCTTCTTTTCACCGTCCCCCTCTTGCTTCGGCTTGAACAGCAAGGCGCAGAGGGCGGGACAAATGGTCAAAGCCGACACGGCCGACAGCGCCACGGAGGCCGCCATGATGATACCGAACTGCATGAAGAAGGTGCCGGAGGTACCCGACATGAACGTCACGGGGATGAACACGGCCATGAAGACCAACGCCGTGGAGATACAGGCGGCGGTCACCTCGCTCAAGGCGTCGTTGACGGCGGCCGTCGCACTCTTGTAGCCCGACTCCAACTTGGCCATGACCGCCTCCACCACCACGATGGCGTCATCCACCACCGTACCGATGGCTAGCACTAACGCAAAGAGTGTTAGTAGGTTGAGGGAGAAACCGACCACCTTGGCGACGGCGAAGGTGCCCACCAAGGAGATGATGATGGAGACCGAAGGCACGATGGTGGCCTTGAAGTCCTGCAGGAACAAATACACAATCAAAATCACCAAGATGATGGCGATGATAAGCG
The DNA here is from genome assembly GCA_900319925.1 of uncultured Bacteroidales bacterium. Lineage (GTDB taxonomy): Bacteria > Bacteroidota > Bacteroidia > Bacteroidales > WCHB1-69 > F23-D06. The sequence goes on from ONQE01000005.1 coordinate 25,888, forward strand.
TCTCGATAACACTGTGCATGGAGGCGTGCAGGAAGTCGTCGGAAGTCTCCAACTGCTTGAACTCCAATCCTGCAGGCAAGCTCTTCGAGAGTTTCTCGAGCACTTGGTTGATCTCGGCGTTGACCTGGGTGGCGTTGGCGCCGGGAGCCTGGTTGATGATGAACAGCACGCCCGGATGACCATCGACATCGGTACGATAGTCGTAGGACTGGGTGCCCAGCTCCACATCGGCCACATCGGCCAAGCGCAGCAGGTTACCGTCCGGGGTGGCGCGCACCACGATATTCTCGAACTCACTCATGTCGTTGAGCAGACCGTTGTATTCGATGTCGATTTTGTTGACGGTGCTCTCAAAACTACCGATAGGAGCCACGAGGTTTTGCTCGTTGATGGCGGCCGCAACTTCATCCGGGGAGATGTTGTACATACCCATCACGTCGGGTTTGAGCCAGATACGCACACCATAGACGTTACCGAGCAGCTGGGTACGACCCACGCCCGTGACACGGCTGACAGCGGGTATGACATTGATGTCCAGGTAGTTCGTGATGAACTTTTGGTCAAATCGGTCGTCGGTGCTCTCCAAGCTGAGAATCTGCAGGATGGAGTTCACGCTCTTGGTGACGGTCACACCTTGGGTGGTCACCACACTGGGCAGCAGACCCAAAGCGCGGTTCACACGGTTCTGCACATTCGTGGTGGCCTGGTCGGCATCGGTACCCTGCTTGAAATAGACGTAGATTTCCGCACTCCCGTTGGAACGGGCGGTGGAGGTCATGTACAACATGTCTTCCACACCGTTCACCTGCTCCTCAATCGGCATGATGACCGACTTCTGCACCGCGTTGGCGTCAGCACCGCTGTAGTTGGCCGTGATAATCACCATGGGCGGGGCGATATCGGGGTATTGCTCAATCGGCAGCGTGAAGATGCTGAGCAGACCGACGAGAAGGATGACCACACCGATGGCGAACGCCGCCACCCAGTGCTTCACAAAGAATTTGGTTTTCTTGACGTTCTCTTCCATCGCTATCTGATTTTCATGCCGTTAGAGAGTTTGCGCGCACCGTTGGTGACCACTTCGTCACCCACCTTCAGACCATCCTCAATGTAGTATTCTTTACCATCGTTAGACGGGAAGACATGACAGATGACACCCTCCACCGTACCGTCGGATTTCACGCGGTAGAACATCATCTGGTCTTGCAGACGCACGGCCGCGGTCTGCGGCACACACAACACGCTGTCAGACGAGACGGGAATCACCACAGTGGCAGACATTCCGGAGCGAATCTCGCCGTCGGGGTTCGGGAAGGAACCGGTGCAGGTCACCGTACCGGTGCTCTTTTGCACGATAGCGTCCACCTTGGTCACTTTTCCGTCATGTTGATACGAGGAACCGTCCTTGAGTTGCATCTTCAATGTCGGCAGGACATCGCCGATGAACTGCCCGTCAGGACCTGCCATACCTTTGCTCGTCACCTTCAGCTTGAAATGCTGGATAAGTTCGAGAAGCTGGCTCTCTGTGAGGGAGAACTTGGCATCCATATCGCTGTTGTCACTGACTTCGCAAAGATAGTTGCCGCGACTGGCGAGGTCACCGACACTGAATCCGTTGCCATCGACAACGCCGGTGAGCGGCGAGGTCACCGTGCAGTAGCCGAGGTTCGTGCGGGCGATGTTGAGCTGCGCCTCCGCCTGCAGGACGGATGCCTTGGCCGAATTGTAGGAGTTGTAGCTGGTCTTGAGCACATAGTCGCTGATCACCTTCTTGTTGAACAACTCTTGGTTCGACTCGTACTGCAGCTTGGTGGTCTCCATCTGCGCTTTCGCCGCGCTGAGGTTGGCCTCCGCCGACTGCACGTTCAAACGGAACTCCGTCGGGTCGATGATGAACAGGGTTTGCCCTTTGGTGACCCTGGTGCCGTTGATGAAGTTCTTGACCTTGATGATGCCCTCCACCTGAGGATAGACTTTCACCTCACTCGTACCTTCCAATGTCGCGGGAAACATCATGTTGTACGTGCGAGATTCGTATTTGAGCACTTTGGTCTCGTACTTGATTTGGGGCATTTCGGCATTCTTGTTCTTCTTGCCGCAAGAGGCGAAAAGACCTATGGCCATTATCGCCACCACACAAATGAATAAACGTCTTTTGTTCATATTAACTTGTTTTTATATAATCATCAATGTTTTTCGATTTTACAACAGTGCGTCTTCGTCTCTTTGTCATAATTCACGCCGACGAGCAGAAGATGGCCCTCGTACTCTTCCAATTTAGCAGGGTATTGTTTCCGCTTGATCTGGTCGATGGCGGCGTCGGCGTCGCGATTGAACTTCAGCTCCACAACCAAGGCGGGCGAATCCACGTTCTTGCGCGGAATCATTACGATGTCGGCGAAACCTTTGCCGCTCGCCAACTCGCGGTGGACAATGTAGTGGTTGCGGGCGGCATAGTAGGCGAGGCTGATCACACAGGCCAAGGAGTTCTCGTTGTTGTAGGAGAGAATGCTGGTGCTCTCGTCGTGGACGGCATCCACCCCTTTCGCCACCGCCTCCTCGTCTCCTTCGAGCGTGGCCTGCAGCAAATCCTCCGACTGCTTCAGGGCACGGATGACCGGCGTCCAGTCCGTGGACTCCACAGCATTGGTCAGCTCATCGGCCACCTCGTAGTTGGGGATGTAACAGACCCCTCTTTTCCAGTCAAAAGACAGATATCCAAGATGGATAAGGACGGTCAGCGCATCATCTTTGCTGTGGATGATGGAGATGTCGTTCAAAAAACGCGTGGTGTTCACCTTCACCGTCCCTCCGCCAAGCATGGCGATGATGTCATCTTTTAACCCTTCGAAATTCATGTTGATGTATTCGGCCACGGTTTCGTAGGCACCAGTACTTGCCCAATAGCTGCGGCACCGTCCGCGCGTCACGGCTTGTATCACCGAGTTGGGGTTGAACATGGAGGTCTCGTCCCCGATTTGATAGCCATCATACCATTTTTCCAACTCATCGAAATCCCTGTTGTACTTTTCGGAGAGCATCCGCACCTCGTCTTTCGTGAAACCGAAGAAGCGTCCCATGTTTCCCGGTTCCACCATCGAATACTCAACGAAGTTGTTCATGGCCGACTGCGTTTTGTACTTCTTGACCGGAAGGATTCCCGTCATATACACGCCGGCGAACACATCGTATGCGATTACATCTTTAAACATCCGGCGGAGCCAGTTCAGGTAGGATTCCATTCCCTCGGAACCGGGTTCAAATTCGCGGCAGATGGCATCCCATTCGTCAATGATGAAGAAAAACGAATCGCCCGTAGCATCGTTGATACGCATTAGACAACCCATCAGGTCATCCCTCTCAACAAATGTCAATTCAGGATAAGCGGCGCACACATCCGCTTTGAGCTCTTCGTCAATGTGGCGGACAATGCTTTCGTCCTTGAACCGGGTGATGAAGCTGGTCATATCCAAATAGATGACCCTGTATTGGTTGAGATGCTTCTCAAACGTGGGGTCCTTGGCTATATCAAGGTCGGCGAACAGCTCCCGGGAGTCGCAACTGCAGTCGTAGTAGGCGGCCAACATCTTTGCCGCCATGGATTTGCCGAACCGACGGCAACGCGACACACAGCTGAACCGCTGCTCCGTGAACAACGTCCGATTCACCGCAGCAATCAGCTCCGATTTATCGACGTACTCGCTGTTCCGGACCATCCGAAAACCTTTGTTACCTTTGTTGATATAAAAACCCATATCGTTCCTTATTCTTTACATCTACCGAGCTTTTACCCCTACGGGGTTGCTCAAGGAATTCTATTCTTTACATCTACCGAGCTCTTACCCCTACGGGCTTGCTCAAGGAATTCTATTCTTTACATTTACCGAGCTCTTACCCCTATGGGCTTGCTCAAGGAATCCTATTCACAAATCACAACTCACAAATCACAACTCACAAATCACAACTCACAAATCACAACTCACAAATCACAACTCACAAATCACTAAACTAGTACACAAACGGAAACACCCGTTTCAACTTCTTGCGCTCTATAATCTCGCCGAAGTCCACCTTGTAGCGCTTGTACAGGGCGTCGGCGCGGGGCACGAGGTTCGCGAATGTCCAAATGAAGAAGACCAACCCCGGCAACGACCACGTCAGGATGGCGAATCCCAACCACTCCGTCAGCTCACCAAGATAGTTCGCGCTCGTAACGTATTCGAACATAAAGCCTTCCGGCAGATAATGGTTCGTGTCCTCGTCGCTCTTCCGCAAATGCCGGATGATGTAGTCCGAGCGCAGGTTGATATAGAACCCGAGGAGGAAGATGACGAGACCGATGATGAACTGCGGCGACCACAGCCAGGCCGTGTCCTGGTAGGAGAGCCCGAAGGCGTGGTAGTCGCACTTGTACGATTCGAAGAATATCCAATAGCCCTGCATCACGGCGTTCAGGATGTTGAAGGCAATGCCGCAGAACATGACGCTCAACGACATTTTGCTCGCCTTGCCCTTCATCAGCCAGGGAAAGATGATGGACCTTTGGAAATAGTGGACCTCGAAGACGAGGAGGAAAACCAACGGCACGATGTCGAAACGGTGCGGGGAGAGCAGCCAGATGACAATCATGGCGAGGAAGATGGGGAACTCCATCAGGAACCAGGCCACCTTGTTGTTGATGGTCTTGCCCCATTTGTCGGATACAAACACGCCGTAGCCCGCCTTCACGAAGTAAAGCGTGACGAAAACCACCACGGCGACGGCGATCATCACCCAAAGGTAGATATTAAAGGCAGAAGTGAGAAATTCAGGAGACATAATGATGAGATTTGGGGTGAGACAATGTTTATAATGATATATTGGTTATTCGATGACCAAGGTCATGGGCATCCGGGCCTGCACACCCTCTTGCCCCAACACTTGCTGCACACCGTCGAAGATGTAGTAGAACTGGCCCATCCGTTGGCGCACGGCGGCATCCACGGCGTCGTCTTTCATATTGAAAAGGAGCGTGAACCAGTCTTTCTGTACGGGATATTCGCAAACAACGTATTTGTCCAAGTTGGCCAGCTCGGCGGCTTTCGCCACGGCGTCGTCGATGTTGCCGAGCTTATCGACCAGCCCGAGTTTGAGGGCGTCGATGCCCGCCCACACGCGGCCCTGCCCGATGCTATCGACGTACGCCACGTCAAGGTGACGGCCGTCGGCCACGCGCTTCGTGAAGGTGCTGTAGATATCCTCGATGGAGGCCTGCAAACGCTCGCTCTCCAGCTCGTCCATCGGCCGCATGATGCCGCCGTAGTCGGAATGCTGGTTGGTGTTCACCCGGTCGATGGTGACGCCGACCTTGTTCTTCAGGAAATTCTGCACGGAGGGAACCATCCCGAACACGCCGATGGAACCGGTGATGGTGTTCGGCTCGGCGATGATGTAGTCGGCGTTGCAGGAGATGTAGTAGCCGCCGGACGCCGCATAGTCGCCCATCGAGACCACAATCTTCTTGCCGGCCGCCTTGGCCCGCTCAATCTCGTGCCAGATGTTTTCGGACGCCAACGCGCTGCCGCCGGGCGAGTTCACCCGCAACACGATGGCCTTCACATCCTTGTCCTTCCACGCCTTGCGGAACTCCTTGATGAAGGTCTCCGAGTAGATGCCGTTCTCGCTGTCACCCTTGCCGTCGCTGATATCCCCGAAAGCGTAGAACACCGCCACCTTGGTGCCGCTGCCGCTCTCCGTGGTGAGCGTCTTGGCGTAGGCGCTCAAGGACACGTAGTTGGGATTCTCGTCATCGCCCAAGTTCAGCTTGGACTTGATAAGCTTCTCGGCCTGGTCCGCGTATGCCAGCTGATCCACCAACTTCAGTGCCAACGCCTCCTTCGGGGAGGAGCAGAGCAGACTGTCGGCGATGCTGTTCAACTGGTCTGCAGAGAGCTTGCGCGCCTTGGAGACATCCTCCAGGAAAACACTCCACAGCGAGTTGGCCAGCACGGAAAGCTGCTCGCGGTTCGACTCGCTCATCTTGTCGAGGAAGTAGGGCTCCACCGCGCTCTTGAACTGCCCGTGACGGAAAATCTGCACGTCCACATCCAGCTTGTCCAGCAGGTTCTTGTAGAACATCACCTGGAAGGCGTACCCCTTCAGGCTGAGGTCGCCGACGGGGTTCAGCAGGATCTTGTCCGCAGCAGTGGCCATATAGTAGCCGTTCTGCGTGTATATGTCGCTGTAGGCATAGACGAACTTGCCCGACTTCTTGAACTCCATCAGGGCGTCGCGGATGGCTTTCAACGAAGCCGGAGAAGCACTCACGGTGCTGCTCTTCAGGTAGATGCCCTTGATCTTGGAATCCCCGGCCGCCGCCTTGATGGAGGCTAAAATCTTGTCTAAGCCGACATTCTGATCCATGTAGGGACCGAAGCTGAAGGGGATCTCCACGGCACGCTCCTCGATGGGACTGTCCAAGTTGAGCACCAGGACGCTGTTGTCCTTCACCGTGGTGGTCGTCGTGCTGGAACCCAATTTCTCAAGAGAGGCAATCATCCCGAGGAACATCAGGATGCCCAAAATGCCCACAATGATATTGGCGAGCACGAAACCCACCATCGAACCGAGCACCACCCGCCAAAACTTGCGCGACCGGCTCTCCTGCTGACTGCTTTGCGATTGCGTTTGTATATTTTCACTCATAATGATGATGATTAATTTCCCTTAAACTCTTAAACCCTTGAACCCTTAAACCCTTAAACTCTTAAACCCTTAAACCATAACCCTTAACCCTTAACCCATAAACCTTAACCCATAACCCTTAACCCATAAACCTTAAACCTTAAACCTTAACCGAGTAACTCACATTCACCCCCCAATAAAAATGATTCCGCAAAAATGCACTTTTCTTCCATATCCGCTGCTCCCTTTCAATGGTTTTTTCATAATTTTTTTCATCGAAGACAAAAGAGGGCAGACAGCGGATGTACTGGAGGCTCTCCTCGTCCCTGCGGAAGCCCGCCTTTTCGAAGTGCTTGCGCCACTCCTTCTCGGGGCGGATGTTCTCGTTGCCCATCAGCACCTCCTTGCCTAACACGTCGTCGTGGACGGTGATGATGCGCTTCCGGCCGCGCTGGGCGAACAGCATCGCGCTCTTGAACCAGCAGCCGCCGTTCTCCTCGATGAGCAGGAGCTTGCCGTCGGGCTTCAGCGCCTTGCGGAAGAGGGGCAGCGCCTCGTCCAACGGCTCGATGTGGTGGAGCGTGTCTTGCAGGATGATGTAGTCGTAGCGCTTCTCCTCGATGGGTTGGTCGAAGAGGTTGGCATATTCGCAGGTGAGCAGCGAGGTGTCGCCGAAGCGGCTCCAGAACTGCTTGCGCTTCTCCCATTGGTCGGGGTAGTACTCCAAGGTGGTGCCATATACGGGTTGCCCCTTCATGGCGAAGAAGAGACCGGTGGTGCCGTAGCCGCAGCCGCAGTCCCAGATCTTCGGCCCTTTGCTGAGGTCGATATGCCGGTCGAGGTATTGCAGGCGTTGCAGGAAGTAGGCCTTGCGGAACAGCTGTTGCGAGGGCGTCCCGTCCGTCAGCTTGTAGTACGGGTAGAGGCCGCGGTTCTCGCGCAGCTCCTCGCAAAGATGTTCGTAAAAGACCTCCGGCTGCATACGGTATGGCGTTTAGTCGTTAGAGGTGCGTTTCTCGGCGCGCTTGCGCTCGGTCTCGTCGAGGATGATCTTGCGCACGCGCAGACTCTGCGGGGTGATCTCCAAGTACTCGTCCTTGGCGATGAACTCCATGTACTGCTCCAGCGAGTACTTGATGGCCGGCGCGAGGATGAGCTTCTCGTCGGAACCGGCAGCACGCATGTTCGACAGCTTCTTGGACTTGCACACGTTGACCACCAGGTCGCTCTGGCGGATGTGCTCGCCGATGACCTGTCCGGCATACACCGGGTCGTTGGGCTCGATGAAGAAGCGGCCGCGGTCCTGCAGCTTGTTGAGCGAGTAGGCGTAGGCCTGGCCGGTCTCCATAGCGATGAGGGAGCCGGCGTGACGGCCCGCGATCTCGCCCTTCCACGGCTGGAACTCGATGAAGCGGTGCGAGATGATGGCCTCGCCCTCCGTGGCCGTCAGCAGCTGGTTGGTCAACCCGATGAGACCGCGCGACGGAATCGTGAAGTTGAGGTGCACACGGTCGTTGACGGTGTCCATCGACATCAGCTCTCCCTTCTTCCGCGACACGTAGTCGATGACGCGGCTCGACATCTCCTCGGGCACCAGCACGGTGAGCTGCTCCACGGGCTCGCACTTCTGCCCGTCGATCTCCTTGATGATGACCTGGGGCTGGCCCACCTGGAGCTCGTAGCCCTCGCGGCGCATCGTCTCGATGAGGATGGAGAGGTGCAGGATGCCGCGCCCGAACACGTTCATGCGGTCTGGGGAGTCGGTCTCCTCGATGCGCATGGCCAGGTTCTTCTCCAGCTCGGCGAAGAGACGGTCGCGCAGGTGACGGGAGGTGACGTACTTGCCCTCTTTCCCGAAGAACGGGGAGTTGTTGATGGTGAACAGCATGCTCATCGTGGGCTCATCGACCTTGATGGGGGTGAGCTGCTCGGGGTTCTCCGCGTCGGCCACCGTGTCGCCGATCTCGAAGTCGTCGAGACCGAGCAGGGCGCAAATCTCACCGGCCTCCACGGGCTCCTTGTATTTCTCCTTCCCGAGGCCCTCGAACACGTACAGCTCCTTGATCTTGGAGGTCTGCACGGTGCCGTCGCGTTTCACGAGCGAGACCGTTTGCCCCCATTGGATGGTTCCGCGTTTGACGCGCCCCACGGCGATACGCCCCACGTAGGAGGAGTAGTCCAGCGAGGAGATCATCATCTGCAGGTTGCCGGGCTCCACCTTCGGGGCCGGGATGTGCTCGATGATGGTGTCCAACAGGTAGGAGATGTCCGACGTCGGGGTGCTCCAGTCGGGACCCATCCAGCCGTTCTTGGCAGAGCCATAGACGGTGGGGAAGTCCAGCTGCTCGTCACTGGCACCGAGGTTGAACATCAGCTCGAAGACGGCCTCCTGAGCCAAGTCGGGGTGACAGTTCGGCTTGTCCACCTTGTTGATGACCACGATGGGCTTGAGCCCCAGCTCGATGGCCTTCTGCGTCACGAAGCGGGTCTGCGGCATCGGTCCCTCGAAGGCATCCACCACGAGGAGCACACCGTCGGCCATGTTGAGCACGCGCTCTACCTCACCGCCGAAATCACTGTGGCCGGGAGTGTCGATCACGTTGATCTTCACCCCTTTGTATCGCACGGAAACGTTCTTCGACAATATGGTGATGCCACGCTCGCGCTCCAGGTCGTTGTTGTCCAATACCAAATCCTGCACCTGCTGGTTCTCGCGGAAAAGGTGTGACTGGTACAAAATTCTGTCCACGAGCGTAGTCTTGCCGTGGTCAACGTGCGCGATGATGGCGATGTTTCTGATATTCTGCATCTTACTGTTTTTATAAATAAAAGTGCAAAGATACATTTTTTTGCCGTTGGTGACGAAGGGTCGGGCATAAGTTTTTTTTCAAAAAAAAATCTCGTTAGAGGTTGCATTTTGAAAATATTGTACCTTTGCTATTTCAAATTTCGAATTAATAAATTATCGCTTATGAATAGAAAATATACCTTTTCGATTTTTTCTATACTGTTGGTATTCAGTGTCTTCGCCTACGCCCAGACGGAAAACCAGTATAGCCAGTTCGATCCGGCGTCGCTGAAAGAAAATGCCAAATATGTGCGGAATTTCGCGCCCAACAACTACGACGAGAAGATTCTCTACCAATGTTTCACCGATATGGTGGACCTCGCACGCGCCGAGTACCGCTACCTCCCCAAGCTGAAACATGACATCAGCCTCGACTCTACAGCGCAGTTCCAGGCTGACTATCAGGCTTCTAAGGATGAGAAGACCCTGGAGAACAATGCCCCCTACAAGACCACCTACTACCGCCTGCGCAAGTACGGCCTCGCAGGCAACGGCGACGAACTCGTGGCCAAGGCCAAAGCCTATATGGGCGAAGCCGAATACAGCTACTACGACCTCTGCCTCGCCCTCGTGCAGTCCATCCTCAAGAACGTGAAGACCGCCGACGTGATGCTCGCCGAACGCTACACTTACATGGGCTTCGGCTACAACACCGACCCCGCGATGAAGAGCATGTACGTCTCCCTCGTCCTCGGCAACGACCGCACCTTCAACCACTACAAGGCCGGCTACAGCGAGAAGGACGTCCCCTACACCAAAGGCCAGGCCAACCTGAAAGGCTATGACGACAAGGTCTGCAAGAAGTGCGCCACTGAACCCGCGCTGGAAATCCTCTCCGAATGCGTCAGCGTCAACAAGAACGGCGAGGTCTATTTCACCACCGACAACTATAAGGAAATCAAACGCCTCATCGGCAAGGAGGGCGACGCCATCGTCATCGACATCGTACAGGAAGGCCAGTACGAGTGCGACAACCACCAAGTCGATTACGACCTCTGGCACCGCGGCACGGTCACCAAACCCGTCACCTTCGAGAAGCTGATGACCGTCAACGAGAATACCAACCTCAAATCCGGCAAGCTCATCGCCAAAATCTGCGACCTGCCCGCCGAAATCGATGACAGCAAAGGCATGGACCTCATCGTGCTGGTGCTGAAAGAGGGCAACCGCGTCTGCCGCGCCGTCATGGCCAAGCACATCGAGAGCAAGGGCGCCGACTATACCGAGAAGATCAACTTCGTGAAGGACGAGACCGGCATCAAGAGCACCGGCGAGTGGACCATCTCCCCCGAGGACGGCGATGTGGTGCTCACCTTCCCCTACGAGGCCAAGAAGATCGACTATACCGCCGCCGGCTTCAACCTCGACAAGAAAGACCCCGACCTCCCGCAGTACAAGGTCAACAGCGTGGAACTCATCTCCCACATCTCCCCCGACTACTACCAGGATCCCGCCTACAAGACCATCCAGGAGAAACGCGCAGCCGCCATCAAGAAAGACCTGCAACGCTACTTCCCGGGGATGGACATCAAGTTGGTGTACGACTATTGCTGGGATGTCTTCAAAGAGAAAATCACCCAGCATGAAGAATACTACGACCTGAGCTTCAAAACCTTGGAGGAGGCCGCCAAAGAACTTAGACTCTACAACCGCTACGCCGCCAAAGTGTTGGACACCAGCTACCTGGCTCCGCTGCGCACAATGGAACTCCGCATGAACGTGACCTACTACGCCGACTCCCCCGTCGGTGAGGAGACCTTCGCCCTCTGGAAGTTCAACAACGCCGTCAAAGATTCCAAAAAGCTCGGCTTCGCCATGGCCGTGGAGGACTACATCCTGAAACAGGTCGAGAACGGCAAATTCTCCTCCTCCTCCCTCGAAAAGATGGACATCCCCTTCAAGAAGGAGTACCAGACCCTGCTCAACAACAAGCTCTATGCCCAATACTACAAGAGCTCGAAGCTCACGCCCGCCATGGCTGAGCAGATGGTGAAAATCTACAACCTCAACACCGCCAACCAGCTGCTGCTCTACAACACCACGGTCAGCGACGTGCTTGCGGCTACCATCAAATCCCCGGCCGACATCCTCAAGACGCAGGCCGCCATCGACAAGCTCTACACCATCCCTGCCATCCCGAAGGACCGCGTCAACAGCCTCAACCTCGAGTATCAGTTCAAAATCATCAACTACTTCGACACGATGCCCGCCACCCCCGAGAATGTCGCGCAGCTCAATGCCACCTATCAGAAAATCAAAGAGATCCGGAACGATAAGTTGGACAGCTGGAAGAACGCCTTCAAGCTCGCCTCCTACTTCAACAAACGCTACGACTATATGTACTCCCTGTCGCTGATGACCCCCTTCCTCAGCGACCCGACCATCTCCGAGGACTTCATCTTCTCCTACATCTCCTTGGCGGCACACCGCGAGGAGACCTACCTCAGCGGGCTCTTCACCCAGGCCGTGAAGCTCGCCGCCGAGAAGAACGCCCCCCGCCTCTGCGGCCTCATCGACAAGCTGCCCTCCTGCATCCTCGAGAACGAAGAAGCCAAGAAGGTCATCTGCAAAGCCTGCAACCGTTAACGTTGGCGCTTAGCTTTTAGCTTTTTTAAGGAAGTTTAGAATTTAGAACGACAACGGAATACGTATATCCCAAAATGAAGAAAATGAGCATCCAAGAGCCGACGACCAACGACCAACAACCCATTAGCAGCCAACAGCCAACAGACGAACTATACGAACACTACCGCTTCGAGGTCACCGCGGGCACGGAAATGCTCCGCATCGACAAATACCTCTTCAACCTGATCGCCAACACCTCGCGCAACAAGGTGCAGCAGGCGGCCAAGGCGGATTGCATCCTCGTGAACGGCAAACCCGTCCGGCAGAACTACAAGGTGCGCCCCGGCGACACCATCTCCGTGCTCATGCCCAACCCGCCCAACGACACCGAAATCCTCCCCGAACATATCCCCCTCAACATCGTCTATGAGGACAAAGACCTCCTCATCGTGAACAAGGAGCCAGGGATGGTGGTGCACCCCGCCTACGGCAACTACACCGGCACCCTCGTCAACGCCCTCTACGACTACTTCCAAGGCCAAACCCTCGAGGACGGCTCCCCGGTGAAACCCCTCCTGGTGCACCGCATCGACAAGAACACCTCCGGACTGCTGGTGGTGACCAAAAACGAGCTCGCCCAGATGCGCCTGGCCAAGACCTTCTTCGACCACAACCTCGAACGCAAATACTGGGCCTTGGTGTGGGGCTCCTTCGACGAGGACGCCGGCACCATCGTCGGCAACGTGGGCCGCAACCCCAAAGACCGGATGGTGATGACCGTCTTCCCCGAAGGCAGCGACCAAGGCAAACACGCGGTCACCCACTGGCGCGTGGTCGAGCGCTTCGGCTACGTCACCCTCGTCGAGTGCCAGCTCGAAACCGGCCGCACCCACCAGATCCGCGTCCACATGCAGCAGTTCATCCGCAACTGTTTCGCCCTGATGCCCCGCCAGGCACTGCACGCCAAGTCGCTGGGCTTCAAGCACCCCATCACCGGCAAGGAAATCCTCTTCGAGTCGGAACTGCCCGAGGACTTCGCCGCCGTGGTGGAGAAATGGCGCGGATATTCCAAAAACGAGACGCTGTAGAGACGTGAAATCCGCCGCCTCCATGCACCGTTTTTACCTCGCAGGGTTTCCGCAGTCTCTGTATTATATGACCCGATTCGAATACAGATGTTGTGGCGGATGCCGATGAGTAAGACAGAGACATACCAGAGCGAACGACGCCGTTCCATCCTCCTGCGGATGGTGGGGTGTCTGCTCCTGCTGTGCCTCTCCATCGGGTATCTCTCCGCGCAGACAAACGATGACAACGCTCCCGTCCTGAACCGACGCGACTCCATCCGCGCCGCCAAGAACCTCAAGGAGGTGGTGGTCTCCAAAAAACGGCCGAAATACGTCCGCAAGGGAAACCCCGCCGTTGAACTGGCCAAGAACGTCATCAAACACAAAAACGACAATAGAATAGAGTCCGTGGAATCGTATAAGTCCACGAACTACAAGAAGTTAGTACTCTCTTTCGGACGTTTCACGATGGACTTCCAAAAGAACAATTTCAACCGGAAGTTGGCCTTCCTCGAGAAATACATCGACACGCTGCCGCCCGATACGGTGCCCGTGCTCACCATCTCGGTGCGGGAGCGCTTGGAGGACCACTACCACCGAAAATCGCCGCGCAAGGACGTGATATACGTGCGCGCCCGACGAATGCAGGGAGCCGACGAGAGCCTCGACAAGGAGGGCCTCGGCACCAACCTCGACGCCATCTTCACCGAAGTCAACATCTTCGACAATGACATCGAGCTGATGCTCAACCGCTTCGTCAGCCCGCTCTCCTCCACCATCGGCACCACCTTCTACCACTACTACATCACCGACACCGTGATGATAGACAGCGTCTCCTGCATCGAGCTCACCTTCACGCCCGTCAACAGCCACGACTACGGCTTCAACGGACGGATGTACATCGTCAACGACAGCTCCTATGCCGTGAAACGCTATATCATCAACATTCCCCACCGCATCAACATGAACTTCGTGAACCAGCTCGTCGTGGAACAGGAGTTCATGCAGACCGACAGCGGACTCTGGGCTCCCCGTATCGCCCACACCACTGCCTCCTTCTCCCTCCTCAAAAGCAAGAAGTTGCGGAAGATCTACGCCCACCAGACCACCTTCTGGTTCGGCTACGAGACCGGCGTGGGCATCCCCGACTCGCTCGATGTGGCCCTCACCGGCGAAGAACTCGTCTCCCCCGACGTCTGGAAGTACAAGAGCGGCCGCTGGAAGGAGATGCGCCCCCTGCCGCTGAATCCCAAGGAGTCGTTCATCGACAGCCTGGGACCGGAGCTGCGCCGCCTGCCCGCCTTCAAGGCGCTCGAAAAGACCGCCGAAATCCTCGCCTCTGGCTATATCGCCACCGCCAAGAACCGCAAAGACAGCTATTTCGACATCGGCTCTATATACAATATGATAAGTTTCAACCCCGCCGAAGGACTGCGACTGCGCATCGGCGGGATGACCACCGCCAAGCTGCACGACCAGTGGTTCATGAACGCCTACCTCGCCTACGGCTTCAAAGACCGACGGCTGAAGTACAACGTCACGATGATCCACACCTTCGACAAGAAGAAGCGACACCCCTACGAATCACCGCGCAACGGGCTTACCATCAGCACGATGTACGATATGGAGATGCCCGGCCAGCAGTACACCTACATGGACCGCGACAACATCCTGCTGTCGTACGACAACGACACGACCGCCGCGGCCGCGCAGTACGTGCGCCGCACGAAAGTGCACTACCAGCGCGAGTGGCCGAGCCGTCTCCGCTTCGAGACCTGGCTCCAGTACGAGAACAACGAGGCCGCGGGCTCCCTGGCCTACTGGCGCATCAACCGCGACGGGTCGGTCACGCGCGTGCACGACTTCAACAACCTAGAGTGGAGCATACGCCTCCGCTGGGCCCCCGGCGAAACCACCATCGACAGCCAGCGCGGCGACAAGAAACCCTTCAAGCTCTCCAAGGACGCCCCCGTGCTCATCCTCACCCACACCTTCGGCATCCTCAGCGGCAACCTCCAGTACAACAAGACCGACCTCTCCGTGGAGAAGCGCTTCTGGCTCTCCGCCTTCGGCCATATTGACGCCACACTGCAGGCCGGAATCGTCTGGGACGCCGTGCCCTACACCAAACTCTACATCCCGCAGAACAGCCAGTCGCTCTTTATGATGCCCAACACCTTCTGCCTGATGAAGCCGATGGAGTTCCTGATGGACAAATACGTGGCCCTCTATGCTACCTACTACCTCAAAGGGCTGATCTTCAACCGCATACCCTACTGGAACCGCCTCAACCTCCGCGAGGTGGTCTCCTTCAGCGGCATCTACGGCGGCCTCTCCCCAAAGAACATCCCCGGCCCGAACACCCCCGGCCTCTACCTCCTCCCCGACGGCTGCGGACAGCTGGGCAAGGTGCCCTATATGGAGATCACCGCCGGCATCGAGAACATCTTCGAGTTCCTCCGCATCGACTACGTCCGCCGCATCAGCTACGCCAAAAACCTCAAAGGCTGGGACAAAAACGGCATCCGCTTCACCTTCCGCGTCTCGTTCTGACGCAGCCGTTAACGTTAAAAATTGTTAATCCCCTCCCCGCAATTGTAAAAAATACTACTTTTGCAATTTTTAGATTGTTAACGAATAAGACGGCAGATGGACAAAGTTACCATATTACCCTACGACAGGATCTACCAAAATTTCATAGACCCTAAGTATCTGCATGACGGTCACGACGAATACTACTACCGCGACCAGCAGGTGAAGAAACCCGAAGGCGGGTGGCGTCACCTCCGCTCCGACGAAATCGAACGCCTCGTCCTCAACAACAACTCCGCCTCCAACTGGGACGACATCTGGGTCACCGACCAGTTCGACACCGCGATGGTGCGCAACAACCACTTCTTCGGGATGGTGCGCATCGGACGCGTCACCCGACACGTGCTCCAATACCACGACCTGCGCGTGCCGGTCGGCATCACCGACAGCAGCATCATCTCCTGCGACATCGGCGACGACGTGGCCGTCCACGACGTCCACTATATGGCCAACTGCATCATCGGCGACCGCTGCATCCTCTTCAACATCCAGGAGATCTCCACCACCGACCACTCCAAGTTCGGCAACGGCACTATCAAGGAGGGCGAACCTGAGGATGTGCGCGTCTGGCTCGAGGTGATGAACGAGATCGGAAGCCGCAAGATCATGCCCTTCGACGGGATGACCACGGCCGACGCCTACCTCTGGGCCAAATACACCGACGACACCAAGCTGCAGGAGCGCCTCAAGGAGATCACCCAGGCCAGCGTCGATATCCACCGCGGCTACTACGGCACCATCGGCGAGGGCTGCGTCATCAAGAACTGCTGGATCCTCAAGGACGCGAAAGTCGGCCCGCACTGCTACATCAAGGGCGCGAGCAAGCTGAAGAACGTCACCATCAACTCCTCCGAGGAGGAACCGTCGCAGATCGGCGAGGGCGTCATCCTCGTGAACGGCGTCACCGGCTACGGCTGCCGCATCTTCTACTCCGTGGTGGCCACCCGTTTCGTCCTGGGCGACAACTGCAACCTGAAATACGGCGCGCGCCTGATCCACTCCGTCCTCGGCGACAACTCCACCATCTCCTGCTGCGAGGTGCTGAACAACATCATCTTCCCCTCACACGAGCAGCACCACAACAACTCCTTCCTCATCTCCGCCTGCGTGATGGGACAGAGCAACATGGCCGCCGGCGCCACCATCGGCTCCAACCACAACAGTCGCGCCACCGACGGCGAAATCGTCGCCTCGCGCGGATTCTGGCCGGGCCTCTGCTCGAGCGTCAAGCACTCCTCGCGGTTCGCCAGCTTCACCCTGCTGAGCAAGGCCGACTACCCCAACGAGTTGGACATCCGGCTCCCCTTCTGTCTCGTGAGCAACAACGCCGCCAAAGACGAGCTGCACCTCATGCCCGCCTACTGGTGGATGTACAATATGTACGCCCTCGCGCGCAACACCTCGAAGTACCAGAGCCGCGACAAGCGCAAACGCAAAATCCAGAACATCGAGTTCGAGACCCTCGCCCCCGACACCGTGGAGGAGATCATCGAGGGACGTAAGCTCTTGGAGGTGTGGGTCGCTAAGGCGTACCTCCGCTCGCAAGGCGAAGACCCCGACCAGTACGAATACTACAACCTCCGCGCATGCGGCAAGAACCTCCTCGACAATGAACCCTACACCGTCGAGAAGCTGGAGGTCCTCGGCGAGAAGGTCGAGAAAGGCCGTCGCAAGGTGGTCATCGACAAGGCGCTGAAAGCCTATCACGCGTACGGCGACATGATTGTCTACTACGCCGTGAAGACCTGCCTGAACTACCTCGAATCCCATCCCGGTGTCACCATGAAGGCCATTGTGGAGCACATGCGCGGCAAACGTCTCCGCAAGTGGATCAACCTCGGCGGCCAGACCATGCCCGAGGAGTACGCCGACCAGCTCCGCGCCGACATCCGCGACGGCGTGCTCAACACCTGGGACGACATCCACCACCGCTACGACGAACTTTGGAAAGACTACCAGCGCGAGAAGCTGCGCCACGCCTACTTCTCCCTGATGTTCCTCTACAAAGACGACACCGACGTGATGACCAAGGAGATGTGGCAGGAGAACCTCGACCAGGCCCTCCGCATCCAGCAGTACATCTGCGACCAAGTCTATGAGAGCCGCAAGAAAGACTACGACAACGAGATCCGCAGCGCCACCTTCCGCAACGAAGCCGAAAAGCTCGCCGTCGTCGGCCGCATCGACGACGTCTCCTTCGTCAAACAAACCCGCCAACAAACCACCGAATTCCTAACCCTAGTCCAAAAGTACAAAGAATAACCCCCTAATCCATAAACCATCATGCGAGTAATTATCAACAACAACTACGACGAAATGTCCCAATGGGCCGCCAACCACATCGTAGAGCGCATCAAAGCGTTCAAGCCGACGGCCAAGAAACCCTTCATCTTAGGTCTGCCCACGGGCTCCACCCCCATCGGCACCTACAAGGAGCTCATCCGTCTCCACAAGGCCGGCAAGGTCTCCTTCAAGAACGTGGTCACCTTCAATATGGATGAGTACGTCCAGATTCCGGAGGACCATCCCGAGAGCTACCACAGCTTCATGTGGAACAACTTCTTCAGCCACATCGACATCAAGAAGGAGAACGTCAACATCCTCAACGGCAACGCCAAGGACTTGGAGGCCGAGTGCGCCCGTTACGAGGAGAAGATCAAGAGCTACGGTGGCATCGACCTCTTCATGGGCGGCATCGGCCCTGACGGCCACATCGCCTTCAACGAGCCGGGCAGCAGCCTCACCTCGCGCACCCGCGTGAAGACCCTCACCACCGACACGGTCATCGCCAACTCCCGCTTCTTCGACAACGACATCAACCAGGTGCCCAAGACGGCCCTCACCGTCGGGGTCGGCACTGTGATGGACGCCCGCGAGGTGATGATCCTCGCCAACGGTCACGGCAAAGCCCGCGCGTTGGCCGCCGCCATCGAGGGCGCCGTTAGCCAGATGTGCACCGTCTCCGCCCTTCAGCTCCACCCCAAGGGCATCATCGTCTGCGACGATGCCGCCTGCGACGAGCTCACCTACGGCACCGTCAAATACTTCAAAGACATCGAGAAGCGGTAACCTTTAGATACGCTGCGCGTATTGTGTTCACACGCTGCGCGTGTTATGTTTATACGCTTCGCGTAGAAATCTGAGATAATCTTAAAAGAAAATCTGAGAAAATCAATAGGATAATCTTTATGATTTCTTTAACTTAATAGATTTTCTAAGATTTTCAATAAAGATTTTCCCAGATTTCTTGTCCGAAGGACAACCCCCTAATTGTCCGCAGGACAACACATAAAAGAAAAATGTACCTTTGCGATTTCTTTAGAAGGTGCATTTTTTTTATGTCAAAACCCAATAACCCGTTCACAATGAGGAAGAACAACATCATCATCGCCGCGTGCCTACTCGTCGCTGTGCTGGCGGTCACCGGCTGCTGGGCCATCACCAAAGGGCACAGCGAGGCCGACCCCACCCCGAACCAATACGCCAACACCCTCACCTCGCCGCCCCTGCCGCAGAGCCTCACCTTTGCCGGCGAAGAGGTCCCCCTGGACGTCTATTGGGTGCGCGAAGCCCTCGACCGCGAGCTCGTCATCAACTGCTACCAGCACTCCAAGACCCTGCGCATCCTCAAGCTGTCGAGCCGCGTCTTCCCCACCGTCGAGAAGATTCTCAAGGAGGAGGGCGTGCCGGATGATTTCAAATACCTCTGTGTCGCGGAGAGCGGCTTGGAGAACGTCACCTCGCCCGCCAATGCCGGCGGTTATTGGCAGTTCATCCCCTCCACCGCCAAAGTCTATGGCTTGGAGGTCGGCACCGACGTCGATGAGCGTTGTCATCTCGAGAAGGCGACCCGTGCGGCCTGCAAGTACCTCAAGAAGATGAAGAACCAGTTCGGCAGCTGGACCATGGCCGCGGCCGGCTACAACCGGGGCGACGGCGGTCTACAGGCGGCCGTCGACGACCAGAAAGTGCACAACTACTGGGATCTCTGGCTCAACAGCGAGACCTCCCGTTACGTCTATCGCATCCTCTCCTTCAAGCTCATCTTCGAGAACCCACAGGCCTACGGCGTGGCCATCTGTCCCGCGCAGATGTATCCCCCCATCGAGACCAAGACCGTCAAGGTGACCACCTCCATCGCCAGTCTCCCGCGTTTCGCCGAGGAGCACCACGTCACCTACCGCGAGCTCCGCAACCTTAACCCCTGGATCCGCAACAACAAGCTCACCGTCGCCTCCGGCAAGTCCTACGAGATTGAGCTCCCCACCCATCCCAAGTCCCACTACCGCGACCTCCTCAAATCCTGCGACAACCCGTATTTGAACCTCGGCGCGAACGAGTGAGAGATTCCGCTCGCCGCTTTGCGTCTGTATGGAGGTGTCTGCGTCCCCGCAGACACACTGGTGTAAGTTGGAGATTCCGCTCACCGCTATCGCGTCTGTAGGGAGGTGTCTGCGTCCGCGCAGACACACTGGTGTAAGATGGAGGTTCCGTTTGGAGCGCATGCTCTTGCGAGTCACTGCGCGCCTTGGTTGTTGCTGCGCTCTCTTGCGGGTGAAGGGGTGCGGTTATCGTCCAAACGGAATGGAGGTGTCTCTTTCGTTAATGCGCGAGTTGTCGATAAAGTGGCATATCGTTGGCGTGCGGGTTGTCGATAACGCGGTATTTCGATAGTGTGTGAGTTACCGATAAAGCAGCGCATTGACAGAGTGCATGTCTCGTCAGCTCGGGAGCTAACGAAACCGTGCCTCCATTCCGTTTTGCCGGAAAGCCGATACCATAACTCGCAAGCGAATGAAAAACCGATAAAACCAAACATTGACTCGCGAGAGAAGTCGCGCAAAACGGAACCTCCTTCTCGCCAGTGCGTGCGTAACCTATTAAAAGGGCTGTCCCCATCGAACAGCCCTTCATTATCAACTAGTAATTACCAATTACCAACTGCTAACTACTAACTACTAACTGCTAACTCCTCACCACCTTCTTCACCCCCAGCACATTTCCGTCGGCCACGGCCTTGACGAAATAGACGCCGCGGGCGTAGCGGGAGAGGTCGATCTGCACGGTCTCGTCAGGCTGAACCCTGACCACGTTCACCAACTTCCCATACGCATCCAACACATGAATCTCTACCGTCTCCACCTGTACATTGTTCATTGTCCATTGTACATTGACCACGCCGGTCGTCGGGTTGGGATAGACGGTGAGGTTCTCAAACTCCTCCGCAAAGCCGTCCACGCCCATCGGGGTGCCGATCTCCACATCGTCCGTCATGCTGCCGTCGCCCGTTGCAGTACCGCTGCCGGTCCCCACTTCCTCAATCTTGTTCGGGACGATGGAGAGGGAGATGTCGTCGATGTAGTTGTAGGAGTAGGAGTATGAACCTGTTGTCACGTTGCGGAAGGCGATGCGGTGTCCGTTGCCGGTGTAGTTCGAGAAGTCAACCTCGACATACTCCAAGCCTGTGGTGGCGTTGTCTATGGTGGCTACGGGCACGAACGCGCTGTCCCCTTCCCAAACGCCGACCTGCAGCTGGTACTTGGCATTCGACTGCCGCAGATACATTTCCAGCTTCAGAGTGTTCAACTCGACGGAGGAAGCCAGAGCCGGCATTGCGTATATTCCCCGGTTGACCATTCTCAGGGAATAGTCGCCGCTGTGTGCGTATGCAGTGCCGTAGTAGAGCTGCGGCCTTTTTCCTGCCGTCATCGCCACGTCTTCCTGTACCAGTTCCCAGCACTTTGGCTCAATGCCCGTGGCGGCCGCGGTGCTCTGCGTGTATCCGTCGAAGTTCTCCGTGTACGGCAGCGTGGCGATACTGTCACACCCTGCCGATATAGGTGCCTCGATCAGTACGATATCGTCAAGGTAGTTGTAGGAGTAGGAGAGTGAATTATTGCTTGCGGTGTTTCTGAAGGCGATGCGGTGTCCGTTACCCATGTAGTTCGAGAAATAGACTTCCACATATTCGACGCCAGTTGTGGCGTTGTTGATTGTGGCTATGGGCACGAACGTGCTGTCCCCTTCCCAGACGCCGACCTGCAGCTGGTACTTGGCATTCGACTGTTGCAGATACATTTCCAGTTTCAGGGTGTTTATCGCAATGGAGGAGGCCAAAGCCGGCATGGCGTAGATTCCCCGGTTGACCATTCTCAGGGAATAGTTACCGCTGTGTGCGTTTGCAGTGCCGTAGTAGAGCTGCGGTCTTCTTCCCGCCGTCATGGCCACATCCTCTTGCACCAACTCCCAGCACTCAGGTTCGACACCGGTTGCTGCTGTTGTGCTCTCTGTGTATCCGTCGAAGTTCTCCGTGTACGGCAGCGATAAGATTTTACAATTGTTACTTATGGAGATGTCGTCGATGTAGTTGTAAGAGTAGGCGTATGTACTTGTCGTCACGTTGCGGAAGGCGATGCGGTGCCCGTTGCCGGTGTATTCAGAGAAGTCGACCTCGACATATTCGACACCCGTGGTGGCGTTGTTGATTAGGGCGACTGGAGTGAACGTACTGTCCTCCTCCCATACTCCCACCTGCAGTTGATATTTGGCATTAGTTTGCAGCAGATACATTTCCAGTTTCAGGGTGTTTATCGCAATGTGGGAAGCCAAGGCCGGCATAGCGTAGATCCCCCGGTTGACCATTCTCAGGGAATAGTTACCGCTGTGAGCGTATGCACTGCCGTAGTACAGTTGCGGCCTCCTCCCCGCCGTCATGGCCACATCCTCCTGCACCAACTCCCAGCATCTAGGTTCGATACCAGTCGCTGCTGTAGTACTCTCCGTATGCCCGTCGAAATTCTCCGTGTACGGCAGTGTGGCGATGCTGTCACACTCTGCCGATAAAGGTGCCTCGCTCAGTACGATATCGTCAATGTAGTTGTAGGAGTAGGAGTATGTACTTGTTGTCACGTTGCGGAAGGCGATGCGGTGTCCGTTTCCGGTGTAGTTCGAGAAATGGACCTCCACATATTCGATGTCCGTCGAGGCGTTGTTTATGGTGGCTACGGGCACGAACGTGCTGTCCCCTTCCCAGACGCCGACCTGCAGTTGGTACTTGGCATTCGACTGCCGCAGATACATTTCCAGTTTCATGGTGTTCAACTCAATGGAGGGGTCCAGGGCGGGCATGGCGTATATTCCCCGGTTGACCATCCTCAGGGAATAGTTACCGCTGTGTGCGTATGCACTGCCGTAGTACAGCTGCGGCCTTTTTCCTGCCGTCATCGCCACATCCTCATGCACCAGCTCCCAGCAATCCGGCTCCACTCCCGTGGCTGCCGTCGTGCTCCCCGTGTACCCCTCGAAATCCTCGAAATACGGCAGCTCCGCAATCGGCACGCACGGCGCCGCCGGGACGGTCACCGTCAGGTTCTGGATGATGGCAGGGGGCTGGATGCCAGAACTGTTATCGTTCTTCCAGGCAAACACTAATTGGGCGGTGGAACTCGAAGTCGGGTTGGCGTTCGGGTTCGGCATCTTCGCCACCACATGGATGGTGCTGTCGAGCAGGTTCAAGATGTAGTGGTAGTTGGATCTCGTACCGTAGCCGTTGGCGTAGAAGTCGTAAGCGTAGGTGGAGTCGTTGTTATTTCCGTAATAAGGTCCGCTGGGCACCGAGGTGTAAGCCGGGTACTGCTCGATGGCGGGCGACAAGAACATCTTCAGGTAGTCGTAGGAAGACTCGCCCTTCACCTGCACGTCGAAGGTGATGGTGATGGTGTCGGCAGTGCCCACCGTGAACAACTTCTGGGCGGAAACCACTGTGGTTTTGTTGGTGACGTAGCCTGGCGTAGTGCCGTCGTTGGTCACGAACAGGGCTCCCTCACCGCCAACCGTTCCCCTCGTCCAGTAGTTGGCGCAGTCGCCGTTGTTCAACACCCAACTGTCGGTGACATCGGTGAAGTCGGCAGTGTAGGGCAGCGCCACGGGAACCATAGTGGTGGCAGCCTCCACGCCTTCGCTCCATGAGCTGACATCGACGCTGCTGCAAGTGGCGCGGACGTAGAACTCGTATTCGGTAGCACTATTCAGTCCGGTAACCGTGAACGGGTTGGTATTTGCGGTTACCACGGTGGCACCAGTGCTGTCGGGATTGAATCCCGGTGCACCGTAGGCAATCTCCCACGTAGAGGCCGAACCGTTCTCTCTCCACCCCAACTCGATGCTGTTCGAGGTCGCGTCCGAAACTGCCAGATGATGCGGTCTCGGGCAGGTCGGCATCAGGTCAATGGTCAAACTGTCAATATACGCCGCCGCATTCGCAGTGGTATATTCGTTTTTGAAGGCGATGTAGTGACCTCCTCCCGTGTAACCGTTGAAGAATACCTCTTTCTCCACCCAAGTGGAGGCGGGGGTTGCCGGATAGACGGTATCGACCGCCACAAAAGAGGCGGTGTCGGTCGGACTGGTCATCACACCCACAATCAACCGATCGGTGGAGTTGCTGGCTTTGTACATGAATGTGGCCCATAGCGTGTTTACGGGGATGGCAGCATCAAACTCCGGCGTGATGGCAATGTTATACTTACCGCTACCTGTTGCGTAGAAGTAGAGGGAACCCACACCGTTGTAGCGAGTGCTGGTGATATAGGGATAACGGTAAGAGGAGGAGGTGTAGGTATTGATTCTATCCCAACACAATGGATAAATAGCGTCGCCCGTGCCGTAGGAGTCGAAGTTATCAACGTATGGGAGCGCATCAATGGCTGAGCAGGAAGTGGCCGCGGAATATACGAGGGACGTTACGCTGCTGTCACCAGTGCCGCAGACGGCTGTGATGTAGAAGTCATATCCCGTGGAGTGGCTCAACCCGGTGACGGTGAACGGATTGGTCGTTGCCGTCACTTTAGTGCCAGTGCCAGGTGTAAAACCGGAAGGCCCGTACTCAATCACCCAGGAGGCGGGTGTGCCGTCCTGATACCAGGAAAGTTCAATACTGTTCGTGGTCGCATTCGTGGAAGTCACATGCACTGGTCTCGCACAGTCCGGAATCAGGTTGATGTTCAAGCTGTCAATATACGCGTATGCATAATCGGTGGTATATTCATTTTTGAAGGCGATGTAATGACCTCCACCAGTATAGCCGCTAAAGTGGATCTCTTTCTCCACCCAGGTGGATGCGGGGTTTGCCGGATAGACGGTATCGACCGCCACGAAAGAAGCGGCATCGTTCGGATCGGTCATCACACCCACAATCAACTGGTCTGTGGGATTGTTTGCACTGTACATAAAGGAGGCCTTCAGCGTGTTGATGGGGATGGCGGCATCAAACTCTGGCGTGATGGCGATGTTGTAGGTGCTGGTGTCACCTGCGTAGAAGTAGAGGGAACCCACACCGTTGTAGCGGGTGCTGGTGATGTAGGGATTGGTGGAGCTTCCGCTGGAGTAGGTGTTAATCCTATTCCAACAACGAATATACTTATTGCTACCTGTGCCGTAGGTGTCAAAGTTCTCAGCGAAAGGCAGATCGTTCAGCGGGCCGCACTCCGTAAGGTGACAGAGAGTAGTCCAGTTGCTGTATTCACCACCGCCGCAAACACTTCTCAGACGGATGTTGTACAGCGTGTTGGACTGCAGGTTGTTGATCGTGTAAGGAGCGTTGGAAACCGTGCCCTGGGAAACCCAGTTGGTGTCCGTGGCGCTGTTGTATTCCATTTCCCATGTGGACTCCGTGTTGCCGGGAACCCAGTTCACCGTGATGCTGTTCTCCGTTGCACCAGAGACATAAACGTTGGGAGCGATACAGGTGACGGTGTAGTCGCACGGCATGGAAATCTTGATGTTGGTACGGGTGGAGGTGACAGAGCTGCTTGCGCTGGTGCCGCCAGGGTTGGTCGGATCCATGTTGTAGCTGTCGGAATAGTAGTACAGGCTACGTTTCGCGCCAGCGTCATGTGCGTAGAAGGTGTAGGAGTTGCCATCGTAGCCACCGGAGTTGTCGTCGATGGCGATGACCAAGTTGTCGGTGCCGTTGTACTGGAAGGGGGTCGTGAAGTAGAACGTGTTCCAACCTTGGTGGCAGTTCATGGGACCCGTATAGACCAACTGCAGATTGGCGGGATTCACCGTGTCTGAAGAGCTGGAGAAAGAAGACTTGTTCGTGTGACCGAGGTAGATGCTTACGTTGCCCTTTTGGGAAGAGGGTGAGGAGTAGGAGTATTCGAAGGCGATGTTGCTGATGGTGGCAACGCCGATCAACTCGGAGGCGAGGAAGATCTGTTGCGTGTAGCTATATTTGAAGTAATTGTTCAGCGGGATTTTGTAGGTAGTTTCGGTGCCGTTGCCGATCTGTATGTTGTCGCTGTACAGACAAGAGGTTGTGAACGTCTGGGTCACGACAGGGGCATTGCCCTCATTGCATTCGGAAGCCACTGACACAGTGTAAGCCGTCTCAGGCGTGAGGCCTGAGAGCATGTAGCAGTCGCCGGTAACCGTCTGGGAAATCCAATTGTTCGTCCCGCTTTTCGAGTAGGATACCGTGTAGCCCGTGGCTCCGAAGATGGCGGGAGTCCAAGAGACTAAGGCGGAGGTGCCGGTAACCTGACTGACCAGCACATCCGTGGGAGACGTACACAACGGGAAGGTGGTGAAAGTGCATTTCTTACTCCAGAAACTGAAATCAGCGCCCGTGCCGCAATCCGCGCGCACATACACGTCGTAGGAAGTGCTGTCGCTCAAATTGGTGAGCGTGTAAGGATGGGTGCTGACAAGCACTGGCGAGCCGGTAGTGACACTCGCACCTGCGGGTACGACAACCACCTCCCAGGCGGTCTCATCGCCGCCAAGCTGCCAATTGATGTCCGCACTCGTGGCCATGATGTTGCTGGCAATGACGTTCGTGGGCTTGGAGCAAAGCGGAGCCACATCCACGAAGATGTTATCGACATAGCCGCGGTTGTAGCCGGAAGTCGGTTGCGGGGCTTTGATGGCGATGTACTCGCCGGCGCCCGTGTAACTGGTCAACGGCACATCGAAGGTGTTGTAGGTGGTAGAGGAAACCGTGACGGTCTGCACGGCGGTGAACGTCGAGATGTCCGTCGGGTCGCTCATGACACCGACCACCAACGTGAATGGGTAGCTGGAGTCGTTCTGACGGGCGTCGAAGGTGAGCTGCAACGTGTTCGTCGGGAAGGTGTTCGCGTCAATAGCCGGCAGGATGGCGGTCTGGTCGCTGTAGGAGACGGAGGGGGTGTAGGTGTAGAAACGCATGGCGTTGTTGCCGGAAGCCGCATACGTGGCGCTGGCGTAGATGATCGGATACCCGGAGCAGGAGGTGCCGGTGCCGGTGTTGTAGTTGGACCAGCAGTACGGTAAGTTGTTGGCGGCCACCGAAGTGGAGGTGGCGCCTGCGTGCGCATCGAAGTTCTCTAGGAACGGCAGTTCGGTTATTTTGCCGCACGCGGTGGTAACCGTATAGACGTTGGACCAACGGCTGTAGTCGCCGCTGCCGCAGTCACTTCTGACATAAATGTCGTAGGTGGTCAACGGGGTTAGGTTAGCCAATGTATAGGGATTGGACGTGGCAGTCACCGTATTGCTGTTAGCATCGCCAGGAGTGAAACCGGCGGGGCCATACGCCACCTCCCATGAGGTGGCTGAACCCATTTCGTCCCAGGCTAGATCCATGCTGGTGCCGGTAGCGTTTTCCGCGTTTAGGTTCTGAGGTTTCGGACAGACCTCGATGCAGCTCGTAGTGAATGTGAAGAGCGTACCTGCGGCAGGAATAGAGTCGCTATAAAGGATGTCTCCGAAAGGATTGCTCATAGTGAAAGAAACTTCATTGTCATAGCTTGCGCTATGCCATTCCAATTCAGCGGGGATATTGTTGCACAAGCTGACAGTTTTCGTGGCTTTGAATCCGCTGGACATAGTTACCTTGGCCATTGTGATACCATTTTGTTTGACAAGAAGGTAACCACCGTTCCAGCCGTCACCGTATGCGTCGTTAAGTGCGAAGGTGTACTCGCACTGGTCAGAACTGTCGCAGATCTGTGTGTGGGCTTGAGTGGAAATCCACAGGGAATGATCGCCACCGCAGTCACTTCTGACATAAATGTCGTAGAGGGTTCCCGGGGTTAGGTTAGCCAATGTATAAGGGGTGGATGTGGCAGTCACCGTATTGCTGTTAGCATCGCCAGGAGTGAAACCAGCGGGGCCATATTCAATCTCCCAAGCGGTGGCGCCGCTCGTCTCTATCCAAGCGAGGTCAATACTGGTTTCGGTGGGGTTGGAAGCTATCACAATCGTCGGTTTGGCGCAGGTCGTTACTTCAAGGTTGTCAATAAATCCGGTATTGTAGCCAGAGGCGGGCTTTTTCGCCATCAAGGCGATATAGCTGCCCGAGCCTGTATAGCTGCTCAACGGAACGGTGTAGGTGGCGTAGGTTGTAGCTGCCGGAACGATACTGTCCACGATTTCGAAGGTTGTTCTGTCCGTAGGATCCGTCATCACACCCACCATTAATTTGAAAATATAATCGGGATATTCGGCGTACATGCAGGCATCAAGAGAGAGTTGGAGGGTGTTTATCGGATAGCTGTTGTTGTTAATTTGAGGCAATACGGCAATCTGGTCGTCGTAGGATGTATTGGCGGAAGTGTGGAAACGCAAAGAGTTACTGCTGGATGCAGCGTAAGTGTTGCTATTGTATATGATCGGCAGGCCTTCGTAAATATCGCCCGAGTTGATGCGGCTCCAGCAGTAGGGCAGGTTGGCTATAACATAGGCGGTGTTGGCATCGTAAGCATCGAAATTCTCCGCATACGGCATGCTAAGGTAACCACATATAGTTGAAGCACTGAACCGGTTGGTGTATTGGCTGAAGTCACCATTGCCGCAATTCGCCCTTACATAGAAGTCATAGCCCGTGGACGGGGTCAGGCCGGTGGCCGAGTAAGAGTTGCTGTTAACGGTAACCGTCGTGCCATGGCCTTGTGTGAAGCCGATTGGCCCGTATTCAATATTCCAGGATGTGGCGGTGCCCATCTCCGTCCAGGAGATCGTAATGCTGTTCGGGGTAATGTTGGAAGCGTTCACATCTGTCGGAATGATACAGGAAGGCAGAAGGTCAAGCACGAGATTATCTATGTTGCCGGTATTATCACCGGTCGTAGGTTTGGGGGCCATAATGGCGATATAACTGCCGGAACCGGTGTAGTGGCTGAAGGGGATATCGTAGTGCTTGTAGGCGCTGAGTGTGGTAGTAAGGGTGTCCACTGGCACGAACGTGGTCTTGTCTGTCGGAGCAGTCATAACACCCACTATGATGGTAAGCTGATTACTGCTGTTCCTTGCATCGAAGGAAAGCTGCAGAGTGTTTATGGGAAGTGTCGTGATATCTATTTGTGGCAGAATAGCTATCTGATCATCGTAATTTTCGGAGACATCAAACTGTAAGGAGTTACTGCCGGAGAGCGCAGACGAAGAGGAGGAGTAGATGATGGGATAGCCGGAATAGCTCGAGATATCGCTTGTGGTGATGTTGTTCCAGCAGTGTGGCAGGTTAGAGAACGCTAACCCCCAAGTGGAACTGCCAGGGTACTGGTCGAAGTTTTCTGTAAACGGCAGGTTGCTGATGGGGAGACACTCGGTACCAGCGGTACAGACCGTCGAGAACATGCTCACATCTCCACCGCCGCAGTTCGCCCGAACGTAGAAGTCATAGCCTGTGGAATGGGTCAGACCGGTGATCGTGTAGGGGTTGCTCGTTACACCCGTCAACATTGTGCCGCTACCCTGTGCAAAGCCTTTCGGCCCGTATTCGATATCCCAAGCACTGGCGTTGCCCATTTCTGTCCAAGCCAGATCAATGCTGGTCTCTGTGGAGCTGGAGGCGGTCACATATTTCGGCTTGGGACAGGTCCAGACATCCACCACGATGTTGTCGATATAACCGGCATTGTAGCTGGAGTTGGAGGTCGGACGCGGCGCCATGACGGCGATGAAACCCTCCGGACCGGTATATTGGCTGAAGGGGAACTTGTAGTTGGTGTAGGTGTCGGAAGTGGTCATAATGGTATCTATCGGCACAAATGTGGTCTTGTCAGACGGGTTGGCGATGACACCCACCACCACGGTGAACTTGTAAGAATTGTGGCTTTTCGCATCGAAGGAGAGTTGCAGGTTGTTGACAGGATAGAGCGTCGGGTCTATCTGCGGCAGGATGGCCATCTGGTTGTCAAAGTTATTAGAGTTATAGAGGTAGAATCGCAAGGCATTGCTGCCGGAAGCGGCGTAGCTGGCGTCGGCGTAGATGATGGGGTAGCCGGTGTAGCTCGTGCTGGTGCCTGTGTTGAGATAGCTCCAGCAATAGGGCAGGTTGTTGGTGGCCACTGAAGTGATGGTGGCGCCTGCGTGCGCATCGAAGTTCTCCGTGAACGGCAGTATGGTGACGGGATAGCATGGGGTCATGAAAGTGTAGGGTGCACTCCAAATACTATGTTCCTCATCACCACAGTTGGTTCGCACCGCAACGGTGTAGCTTGTGTTTGGCGTCAGATTCGTGACGGTGTTGGACAAACTATGGGTGGTGTGATATTGGGTGGTGTCCGTCATGTTAAAGTTCACAGTCTCTGCCAAAACGTAAGTGAACTCCGTGGCCTCACCCGAATGGGTGAATTGCACCGTCGCACTGCTTGGGGTGATATTCTGTACTGCGAGGTTGCGGGGACTCGAGCAGGTCGTACGTCTGATGCTAAAGTTGTCAACAGCGGCGGGCGGGTTCGTCCCCACCGAGTTATCGTTCCACCAGGCAAACACCACGTTGTAGTTTCCATCCTCTGGCACTGTAATATTGTCTACCTCAATGGTCGTCCACTCTTGTATCTGATTGAGCTTCGTACCGCCGTCAAGGGCAATCCAGCTGGTGGGTAACGTGTTCACATCAAACGGACTCGATGTGCCGGCTTCCAGGGTCTCGGAGGTGGGTACTAAAGCCACGCGCATATAGTCGTAGGCGCTCTCGCCTTCAGCTTTCCAATCGTAACGGACAGCGTACTCACCTGCTGACAAAGAGAACGGTTTGGCGGCATAGACCATGGATGGCGCAGTAGTGGTATAGGCGTTGGTCGTGCCTCCGTCGTTGGAGATGTAGAGGGCTTTGCTGCCGCCGTTATTCGTGGCACTGTCCCACACCCAGGCGTTGGTGTTCGTGCCGTTGATCAGCTGCCAGCATTGGTCGCTCTCGAAGTCATCGGTGAACGGTAGGGTGGTGACGGGATCGCACTCCGTAGCCTCGGTCACGCACATCGTGAAACGGGTATTATTCCGTTTGCTCGTACCATAACCGGTTTCAAGTGACTCGGCACCAGAATAGTATATGGTCTTGTCCCCGTCACAGGCAGAATAATCAAAATAGACTGATTGGGATAACGCCAGTGTGGGACGATAGACCATGATGAGGAGATTGGCGGTGGCATCATACTCGAACGGTGTGGTGAATGCTATATCGGTCCACTCTCCGGCAGCGAAATCCATGGTGCCGTCATACACCTTGGTCATCGTGGCACGACTCACCGTGTCAGCGGCATCGGCGAACGCGTCCTTGGAGGTGTTGGCCATATAGATTTGGAATGGGATGGAGGCATTCTGTGACGATTTCCACGCTATTCCCTTGATGGCGCCGGCGAACTCTGAACCATCTAATATCTCGTCGGCCGTGAAAATCTGCCAAGAAGCGCCTTGATTGCCGGAGCTTGAGGCCAAACTGTAAAAAGGATAAGAGGCGTTTTGGGACGTGTGCGTACCTATTGCAAACTGGCGTGAGGCCCGGCTTCCGCAGTCGAGGGCTGTGGTGAACGAGACCGGCTCCGACCAGTGGTTTGTCGTGCTATTATCCGGGCAAGAGGACTTCACTGCGACGGTGTACCTCGTGAAAGGTTCCAGTCCGGCCAACGTCGTGCTGGTGCTCGTCAACGTATGCCACTGACTCGAGTTCGTGACATCGAAATCATTCGCTTTAGCCAAGGCGTAGGTGAAGGAGCTTTGACCATACGTGGAGAACTGCAACGCCGCCGTTGTGGACGTGATGTCGCTGACAGTCAGATTGTAGGGGGAGGGGCAGGCCGCTTTGGTAACGTTGAAATTGTCTATGGCAGCGGGCGGATTGGAGCCGCCACTGCCGTCGTTGCGCCACACGAACACCACGGTATAAATTCCGGCTTCCGTTATGTTCACATTCAAGGGTTGCTGCTCTGTCCAGATGCCGGAGCCATTCAGCTTTTTGCCGCCGTCAAGGGCAATCCAGCCATCGGGCAGGGAGGTTCCGGAAAGACCGGAAGGCGGGTAGGTGCTGGCGGTAAGCTCCTGGAGGCCAGGCACCAAAGCCACGCGCAGATAGTCGCAGCAACTTTCACCCGTACACATCCAATCGTAGCTGAAGTCATATTGTCCCGCTTCGAGCGAGAATAGCTTGGAGGCATACACCACGGAGTTGTAGCTGTTGGTATTATAGGCATTGGTGGTGCCGCCGTCGTTGGAGATATAGAGGGCCTTGCTGCCGCCGTGGTTCACGGCCTCACCCCTTGCCCAGGCGTTGGGGCGGTCGCCGTTAATCAGCTGCCAGCACAGGTCGCTCTCGAAGTCATCCGTGAAGGAGTGTGTGGCATCCACCACCACGGGGGCACAGTGAGCGTTGACTTCAAGGTTATCAACAAATCCGTAGTTGTTACCGGAAACGGGCTTCGGAGCCATCAAGGCAATATAGCTGCCCGTACCATCGTAGTTGCTGAACGAAACGTTGTAGGTGGCGTAGGTGTTGGACGCCGGAACAATACTATCCACAACGACAAAGGTCGTTCGGTCTGTCGGATTCGTCATTACACCCACCATTAGTTTGAAAGTATAATTGGAGTTGTTAGTGTATGCGCTGCTGGCATCGAAGAAGAGCTGCAACGTGTTCATCGGGTACGAAGAGACATCAATCTGCGGCAGCACGACATACTGGTCATCGCAAGATGTGCTGGTGGAAGTGTAAAACTGTAGGAAATTTTTACCGGAAGCGGCATGGCCGAAGTATATTGGTGCTTGTGCTTGTATGTTCGGCATACCATTAAAGCTGGTGCCTGAATTGATGCGGCTCCAGCAGTAGGGAAGGTTTGCCATAAGATAGGAGACGGTGGCGTCGTAAGAATCAAAATTTTCAACATACGGCAGATTAAGGTATCCGCATTCGGTTGAGACGCTGAGCCGGTTGGTGTAATTGCTGACGTTATTGCCGCCGCAGTTCGCCCTTACATAGAAGTCATAGCCCGTGGTCGGGATCAGGCCGGTGACCGTGTATGAGTTGCTGGTAACCGTCACCGTCGTGCCGTTGCCTTGGGTGAAACCGATGGGACCGTATTCGATATCCCAGGCTGTGGCAGTGCCCATCTCCGTCCAGGAGAGGGTAATGCTGCTCGGGGTGATGTTGGATGCGGTCAAATTCATCGGAGTGATACAGGAGGGCAGAACGTCAACCATAATGTTGTCTATGAAGCCGGGGTTGGTGGTTGTGGTTGCTGACTTAGGCGCCATAATGGCGATATAGCTGCCGGAACCGGTGTAGTGGCTGAAGGGGAACTCGTAGTGTTTGTAGGAACCGGCTACGGTGGAGAAGGTATCCACTGGTACGAACGTATTTTTGTCTGCTGGATTGGAGATGACACCCACCACAGCTGTGAACACGTAGTCATTGCACCTTGCATCGAAGGAAAGCCGCAGGGTGTTTATAGGATGGGTCGTGATATCAATTTGCGGCAGAATGGCTATCTGGTCATCGAAGGTTTCGTGGTTATAGGTGTCGAAACGCAGAGAGTTGCTGCCAGTAGAAGCAAACGACGAATTTTGGTAGACGATAGGGTAGCCGGAAAATGACGTGCTGGTGGCGGCGTTAAGGTAGTTCCAGCACTCCGGCAGGTTGTTGGATGCAGCGGTGGAGCTTGTGTAACCCGTGTAAGAGTCAAAGTCCTCCGTGAACGGCAGCGTGGCGATACCCGGGCACGGTATGTACTCCACCGTCACATCGTCGATGCTCAGGTAATGGCCAATATAGGCCGTGGAACTTTTGAATGCTATATGGGCAGATTCGACACCTGCGGGTACTCCCCCAAATGTCACTTCCGCAAGGGTCATAGTTGTAACCTTGTCCAAACCCCGTAATTCAACAAACGTGCTGGCATCAGATGGATCCGTCATATAGCCCACAATCAAGTTTCCATCATTGCTGCTTTCGTTCCGATAGTAGAACGATAGCTTCAGGTTATGGATGTCCTTCTCGAAGAGGGGCAGTGCCACAAATATAGGTATGTTGGGGCTGGCTCTAAATAGCAATGATTTACCGCTTATCGTATAATTTGCAAATTGGCCTATATAAACATAAGGAGGATTTGCGCCATTGTTGAAGGGACTCATACTTCTGTTGAGAAATGTCCAGCAGTCGGGTAGGGTCACGTCCGGATAAGATGACGGGACTAGGTAATTTGATGACACTCCTTGCGTATAGGAGTCGAAGTTCTCGGTGTAGGGCAACGCGACGGTCATGCACAGCGAGGTAATCGTTACCTCGTCGATAACCACACCGTAGTTTCCTTCAGCGGCTGTAAACCGGAAGGCTAAGCGAGCGTTATCGGGCAGGTTGTTGATAGTCAGATTCGACAGGGTCATGCCAGTAGTGACTGGACAGGAGTCCACTGCCACAAAGGAGTAGTTGGGATCGAAGTCGTATCCGTTGTCTGATGTGATATAACCGACGGTGAGCGTTCCGGAAAGGTTTCCGTTCATATAAGAATAGTAGAATGAGAGTTCCAGCGGATCGCCGTTTGCTCCTGTGAATTTTGGGAGCATCGCATACACTGGGGTCTCGGGGGTACTATACAATACGAGGCCGTTTCCGGACTTGGCCAATGTGTTGCTTGAGGTCAGGAATGCTTGTGGCTTAAGATACCTGTATTCGCTGAGGTTGAAGAAATTCCAGCAATCGGGATAGGTAATGTCGGGATAGTTGTTCGGACTGTATTGGTTGGTGGAGATAAACCCCGTGTAGGAGTCGAAATCTTCCGCGTAGGGCAACGCCACGCCTTCACAATCGGTGCGTTTGTGCATAACTTTGGTCCAGTCACTCCAGCTCGTATCCGTTCCGTTTATACAGTTCACCCTCATGGCGAGCGAATAGTCGGTGCCCGGTTCTAAACCTTGATTGATTACTCCATTGTAATGCACAGAATCTGTTTCATTAAAGTACCAAGCTGAGGAGTAAGAGGAGGGATTGTTCAAATTAAAAGTACTCTTGAGCCCTTGTGCGATTTCGAGTGTATAGCTGTCGCCGGAGTGGAAATTTGGATTTTTGAAATCGAAAAAAATCTCATTGGGGGAAAGAAAGTGTTCCGAAAGCGTCACCACCGGTCGTTTGCAGCCGTCGGGCGTAGTGAAAGTGTATGACACCACATCGCTGAGAACGTAACCGGTGCACGTGGTTTGAAGGTAGCAGTAATAGGTGGTGTTGGGTTCCAAGTCTGTCCAATCCTCACTCGGATAGCCGACATACCCTCCAGCACTCCAATCCCAATTGGTGTGTGTGTTGAAATCCGTCACGGGCACGATGGACCGGTACAGCGTATATTGCTGCACATTAGTCGATGTGCTTTCCGTCCACGACACGTGGGCGGAGGTGGTCGTCACATTGGTGACAGTGAAATTGGTGGGCGGGGCGCATTGCGCTTCCACATTCGCGGCCGGCCAGCAAACCGCGGCCAGCATAACCATAAGGAATAAACTTTTTTTCATAACCTTTATATTTAAATTAAACTTCTTTCCAAGAACAGAAAACACGCGGCAAAGTTAGTAAAAATATTTTGGAACATCAAGCAAAAAATCGCATTATTTTGTCGTTTTTTTTAAGGTGATAGTGCTAATGTATTGGTTGTTAGCTGGTTGAGAGATATTCCGCTCGCCGCCTGACGTCGACGGCGGCCCACCCCCATTTTGAGCCTGCCCCGCCGGCAGTAACTGCTAACTGCTAACTACTAACTGCTAACTACTAACTGCTAACCAAAAAAATTGTATCTTTGCCGCTTGTTTATAAACTGACGGAAAATGTATATGAAAAAGACATTAGCGTACGTTATGGTGTTGAGTATCACGGTCTTGGCGGCCTGCTCCTCACCCAAGAAGGTCAAGACGGAAGAGGCCTCCGCCACCACCGGCGCCACCGAACAGACATCCCAAAACAAAGACAAAGATAACGACAAGATGACCCAAGTCCTACTGAAAACCACATTCGGCGACATCGTGATCGCCCTCTACAACGACACGCCCCAGCACAAGGCCAACTTCGTGAAGCTGGTCAACGACAAGTTCTACGACGGCGTGCTCTTCCACCGCATCATCAAGGGCTTCATGATCCAGGGCGGCGACCCCGACTCCAAGACCGCGAAACCCGGCCAGCGCCTCGGCTCCGGCGATGTCGGCTACACCATCCCCGCCGAGTTCGTGCCCGCCCACATCCACAAACGCGGCGCCGTGGCCGCAGCCCGCATGGGCGACAACGTCAACCCCCAGAAGGC
Source organism: uncultured Bacteroidales bacterium (assembly GCA_900319925.1). Classification (GTDB taxonomy): domain Bacteria; phylum Bacteroidota; class Bacteroidia; order Bacteroidales; family WCHB1-69; genus F23-D06. The sequence goes on from ONQE01000005.1 coordinate 62,160, forward strand.
CTCCTCCGGATGCCAGTTCTACATCGTTGACGGCACCGTCTACGACAACGACAAGCTCAACATGCTCGCCATGCGCCTCGGCAAGACCTTCACCCCCGAACAGGTCCAGGCCTACACCACCGACGGCGGCGCCCCCTTCCTCGACGGCGAATACACCGTCTTCGGCGAAGTCGTCCGCGGCATGACCGTCGTCGACAAGATCGCCGCCCAACAAAAAGACGGCGCCGACCGCCCCGTAGAAGACATCAAAATCATCAGCGCGACGATAATGGAGTGAGATTTGTGATTTGTGATTTGTGATTTGTGACTTGTGACTTGTGATTTGTGACTTGTGATTTGTGACTTGTGATTTGTGATTTGTGATTTGTGATTTGTGATTTGTGACTTGTGACTTGCACCCATAACCCATAACCCTTAACCCATAAACCTTAAACCTTAAACCATAATATGAAAAACATAGACGAAATAAGATCGGAAATAGAGAATTACAAAATCGAGAACGCTGAGACGCTGGAGCAGTTCAGGCTCCAGTTCCTGAGCAAGAAGAGCGAGATCCAGGCCCTGTTCGGCGAAATCAAGAACATGGCCCAGGAGAACCGCAAGGAGTTCGGTCAGCTGGTCAACGACCTGCGCGACATGGCCCAGAACCACTACAACGAGTTCAAGACCCGCATCGAGGCCGCCGCTGACAAGAAGGCCGACCTCATCCCCGACATCACACGCCCCGCCGCGCAACGCGAGATCGGCTCCATGCACCCCATCTCCCTGATGATGAACGAGGTGCGCCGCATCTTCGAGGACATCGGCTTCTCCGCCGTCGAGGGCCCCGACATCGAGGACGACTGGCACGTCTTCACCGCCCTCAACTTCGCCGAGGAACACCCCGCCCGCGACATGCAGGACACCTTCTTCATCGAGCTGCACCCCGACGTGCTGCTCCGCACGCACACCTCCTCGCTGCAGGTGCGCACCATGGAGAAGCAGCAGCCCCCGATTCGCGTGATCTGCCCCGGCCGCGTCTTCCGCAACGAGGCCATCACCTCCCGCGCCCACTGCATCTTCCACCAGGTGGAAGGCCTCTACGTGGCCGAGAAGGTCTCGTTTGCCGATATGAAGCAGACCCTGCTCTACTTCGCCCAACGGATGTTCGGCGACGAGGTCCGCATCCGTCTGCGCCCCTCCTACTTCCCCTTCACCGAGCCCTCCGCCGAGATGGACGTCTCCTGCAACATCTGCGGCGGCGCCGGCTGCAACCTCTGCAAGCACACCGGCTGGGTCGAGATCCTCGGCTGCGGCATGGTCGACCCCAACGTCCTCGAAAACTGCGGCATCAACAGCAAGAAGTACAGCGGCTTCGCCTTCGGCCTCGGCATCGAACGCATGACCATGCTCAAATACCGCACCAACGACATCCGCCTCTACTTCGAAAACGACCTCCGCTTCCTCCAACAATTCAAACCCGCCACGAGGTAGTTAGCAGTTAGTAGTTAGTAGTTAGTAGTTAGCAGTAAGCAGTAACGATTGAAACACCATATATGAAAAATATTATTCCTTAAGCAGCCCCGTTAGGGGCAAGAGCTTGGTAGCCCAGGGTAAGGCCGCAGGCCGCCACCCTGGGATGAATGATGGGATGATAAACCCATAACCCATAAACCTTAAACCTTAAACCTTAAACTATAACCCATAAACCAATATGACCAAAACCCAAAAACGCATCAATAACCTGATCGGCCTGATCATCGGTATAGTGGCCTCCGCCGTCTATATCATGACTGCCGAGCCCACCGTCTCGTGGTGGGACTGCGGTGAGTACATCGCCACAACCTCGAAAATGCTCATCGGCCACCCGCCTGGAGCCCCCACGTTCCAGATCCTCGGCCGCATCGCCACGCTTTTCGCCGGCGGTGACGTCACCAAGATGGCCTACTGCATCAACTGCATGTCGGCGGTATGCAGCGGCATGACCATCATGCTGCTCTACTTCAGCGTCGTGCGCCTGGCCCGCAAGCTCGTCGCCAGATGGGGCGAGCTCAACACCCCGCGCTTCGTCGCCGTCCTCGGCACCGCCCTTGTGGCCGCGCTGACCTACACCTTCTCCGACACCTTCTGGTTCTCCGCCGTCGAGGGTGAGGTCTATGCCATGTCGTCGTTCTTCACCGCCCTGGTCTTCTGGTGCATCCTGAAGTGGGACGAGGAGTACGAGCACCCGATGCCCAACGTCAACCCGAACCGTTGGATCGTGTTGATTGCCTACCTCGTAGGCCTCTCCATCGGCGTGCACCTCTTGAACTTGCTGACCCTTCCGGCCATCGGGCTCATCATCTACTACCGTCTCTCGCCCAAGGCCACCCATGCCGGTGCCGTGCTTGCCTTCGCCCTTATGTCGTTCGCGTTCGGCATCTTCTGCTCCCCGATGTGGATGATCCTGATCTGGCTCTTCGTCACCACCCCGCTGCTCATCTACTGCGGCAAGAAGGGGGCGCTGACCTCCAAGGCCGAATGGGGCGTCACCCTGTCGCTCCTCGTGTCGGTCGCGCTGCTCGGCTTCATCCTCTGGGGTGTCGTGCCCCAGGTGGTCAACCTCTCCGGTAAGTTCGACCTCTTCTTCGTCAACTCCCTCCACATGCCCTTCAACTCGGGTGTGATCTTCTTCTTCCTGCTCATCGCCGCCATCATCGGCTGGGGCATCTGGTACGGCCACAAGCGCAACAAGCCGGTCCTCTCCATCGGCGCCTTCTCCCTGATGATGCTCATCATCGGCTACTCCACCTTCATGACCCTGGTGATTCGCTCCAACGCCAACCCCACCATCGACGAGAACAGCCCCGAGGACGCCGTCTCGCTGCTCTCCTACCTCAACCGCGAGCAGTACGGCTCCAACCCGCTGGTCTATGGCCAGAGCTACAACACCCGCGTGGTCCGGATGAAAGACGGCAGCCCGATCTACTACCGCGACGAGGACACCAAGCGTTACGAGGTCTCCGACCCGCGCAAGGGCAGCATCCCGGAATACGACCCCAAAGGCTGTATGTTCTTCCCGCGTATGTGGTCGTCGGAGAAACGCTCGCAGTACATCGACTGGCTGAACAACCGCTATAATTCCGACAGTCCCTCCGACAAGGAGAACCGTCGCCTGCTGCAGCGCGGGGGTACGCCCACCTGGCAGCAGAACATCAAGTTCTTCCACACCTACCAGCTGGGCTATATGTACTGGCGCTACTTTATGTGGAACTTCGCGGGCCGTCAGAACGACCTGCAGGGCCACGGCGACTACCAGAACGGCAACTGGATCACCGGCATCGGCGCCATCGACAACCCGATGGTCGGCAACCTCAAAGACCTGCCCACCTCCATCGAGCGCCCCGGCCACAACAAATACTACCTGCTCCCGCTGCTCTTGGGTCTCCTGGGCCTCGTCTTCCACACGAAGAACGACAGCAAGCACTCTTTTGTGGTCTTCATGCTCTTCGTGATGACGGGTATCGCCATCGCCATCTACCTGAATATGTATGCCTTCCAGCCGCGTGAGCGTGACTACGCCTTCGCCGCCTCCTTCTACGCCTTCGCGATGTGGGTCGGCTTCGGCGTGCTGGCCCTCTACCGCCTCTTCGAGAAGCTGCAGAGCAAGAGCGTGCAGACCGCCGGTGCGGTGCTCGTCACGCTGATCTGCGTCGGCTTGGTGCCCTGCGTGATGGCCAAGGAGAACTGGCACGACCACGACCGCTCCGACCGTTACACGGCCTTGGCGGTGGCCAAGAACTACCTCGACTCCTGCGAGCCCAACGCCATCCTCTTCACCCTCGGCGACAACGACACCTTCCCGCTCTGGTACGCCCAGGAGGTCGAAGGCTACCGTACCGACGTGCGCGTCTGCAACCTGATGCTGTTGAGCACCAGCTGGTACGTCGATCAGATGAAGCGCAAAGCCTACGAGTCCGAGCCGCTGCCCATCTCCATGACCTGGGACCAGTACAAGGACGGCACCCGCGATGTCCTCTACCTCGAGGCCGCCAACAACCAGTATATCGACTTGAAGGCCGTGGTGGACTACGTGAAGTCGCCCACCTTCGACCATACACGGAGCCTCTTCTTGATGAAGCAGAACAGCGGCTACCCGGTCAACGGACGCCCCATCCCCGCCAGCTTCTCGCTGCCGGTCGATAAGGCGAAGGTGTTGGCCAACGGCACCGTCGCCCCCGAGGATTCCGCCCTCGTGGTGGACAGACTGATGTGGAATATGAACACCAACGGCATGAACGCCCTCACCAAGGCCTACATCGTGATGATGGACATCCTGGCGAACAACAACTGGGAGCGCCCCATCTACTACGCTTCTACCGCCGGTTCGGAGGCCTACCTCGGCTTGGAGAACTATTTCCAGTTGGAGGGTTTCGCCTACCGTTTGGTGCCTATCCGCAACACTTCGCGCTCCTACGGGGAGACTGGCCGCATCAACTCCGCCCGTCTCTACCACACCTTGATGGAGACCTTCGACGACCATAGCCGTCTGGATCCCGTCAAGAACCCCAACGCCCAGCATACGCCGTACGAGTTCGCTTGGGGCGGCTTCAACGACCCGAGTCTCTACCATAGCGAGGACAACACCCGTCTGGTGCCCCTCATGCGTCGTTTGTACGCCCGTCTCGCCGAGCAGCTCATCACCGAAGGGGAGCCCGACAAGGCCCTCAAGGTGCTGGTGCACGGCAACGAGGTGCTGCCCGACTGCAACTTCCCGTACGTCTCCGTGATGTCCAGCATCTACGGCTACACGCACGGCTGTATGAGCTATGTCGAGGACTTCTTCCGCGTCCATTCGCCCGAAGCCGACAAGAAGGGTATGGAGATGGCCAACCGGATTTGGGACGAGCAGGTGGAGCTCTTCAACTGGTACAACAACTGTGACGAGCGCACCCTCGACTACCGCAGTGGCGACATCCACTACGACTTCCTGTTCCTGCACTATATGATGAACAACATCAAATACCCCGACAACAGCCTGGCCCAGCGTTACAAAGAGCTGAAGATCGACAATGTCGCGGCGAATTATGCCAAGTCGTTGCAGGGCAGCATTGCTGCGCAGCTGCGCAAGGCCGAGCCTGACCAGCAGGCCATCGCCGGCAGTCTCCAGGAGCTGCACCAGATGCAGGAGATTGCCAAGATGATCGGTGACAATGCCACCGCCCAGAAGATCGAGGGCATCGCCGCCGCGCAGATCGACATGATGGGCAGCCTCTCCCCCGATATGGCCGCCGCCTTCCGCCAGTTCTACTACAGCATGGACAGACGCGAGGCCCCCGCCGAGGAAGAGACCCCCACCGAAACCCCCTCCGATAACCAATAACCCCGTAGAGACGCGCCCCAGCGCGTCTCTACTTCCATAACCCCTAACCCTTAACCCCTAACCCTTAACCCCTAACCCTTAACCCTTAACCCTTAACCCCTAACCCTTAACCCTTAACCCTTAACCCTTAAACCATAACCCAAATGAAATTCGCAGTAATATTGTGCGGCTGCGGCACACTGGACGGCAGCGAAATCCACGAATCGGTGATGACCCTTTTGGCCATCGACCGCAACGGCGGCGAGTATCAGATCTTCGCCCCCGACGACTGGCAGTACCACGTCGTGAACCACGTCACGGGGCAACCCATGGAAGAGCGGCGCAACATGTTGTTGGAGGCGGCGCGTATCGCCCGTGGCAACGTCAAGCCCCTCGAGGAGTGCCGTGTCGAGGACTTCGACGCGGTGATCTTCCCCGGCGGCAACGGTTCCGCCAAGAACCTCTTCACCTACGCTTACGAGGGTGCGGGCTGCACCGTGCGTGAGGATGTGGCGGCGGTCATCCGCGCCTTCCACAGTGCCGGCAAGCCCATCGGTGCCCTCTGCATTGCCCCGGTGATGATTGCCAAGGTTCTCGGCGACGTCACCGTGACCGTCGGCAGCGACCCCGGCACCGTCCGCAACGTCGAGAGTTTCGGTTCCAAGCACGAGGTCACCGTCCAGAAGGGTGTCTGCTGCGACAAGGCCAACAAGGTCTTCACCACCCCCTGCTACATGCTCCCCGCCCGCATCTCCGACATCGCCGACTGCGCCGATAACCTCGTGCGAGCGATGGTTATGGGTTAATGGTTATGGGTTAATGGTTATAGGTTAATGGGAGGGCTGTAGGGCAGTGGAGAAGTGACGTCGTAGACCTGAAAGCATTTTAGCGACGACGATAAATTGTGGTCTAAGTGCTTCTAACGAGGCTTCTGTGATGAAACCGAGGTCTAATGCAGTTTGTAGTTCACTGAATACCTCCATTAAAGACCCGAATGCGATTCCAATAAAGTAGGTCTTCTCTTTTATTGAAAATCTACCGCTTCCTTCCGCAATATTGGCGGTAATTGAGGCAGCAGCTCTCCTTATTTGGGAACTAAGTGCGAATTTTTCTTCAGGAGGTAATTGTTTTACAAGTTGATATACTTCCTTTACCAGTTTTCTGGATTCAGCATAAACTTCTAACTTTTCAAATGAGAATCTTTCGTTGTCCATAAATAATTATATTTTGTTTGATTTATTCTATTAACGAATCAATAACGAAAATATTGCATGCTAATAAAAAAATCCCAACAATAACCCTTCCATCTTCATAACCTACTAACCCATAACCCATAACCTACAACCTACAATCCATAACCCATAACCCATAACCCAAAATGACCACCGTCCTCATCGGCTTCCCCGGTTCCGGGAAGAGCACCGTCGGCAAGCAGCTTGCCGAGCGGTTGGGTATGGCGTTCATCGACCTCGATGTGTATATCGAGGAGAAGTACCACACGGCCATTCCCCTGCTCTTCGAGAAGTATGGGGAGGCGGCCTTCCGGACGTTGGAGTACGCCGCCCTCTGCGAGGTCTTGGAGCGCGAGGACGTCGTCATCGCCACCGGCGGCGGCGCCCCCTGCCACGCCGACGCCATGGACCGCATCAACGCCCGCGCCGAGAGCATCTACCTCCGCCTCTCCGAAGACCAGCTCGTCGAGCGCCTCCGCCAATCCAAGAAGAAGCGCCCCCTCACCGACTCCCTCTCCCTCCCCGCCCTCCGCCAATACGTCCACGACACCCTCGCCCTCCGCGAACCCTTCTACCTCAAAGCCCACACCGTATGGGATTTGTGATTGGTGACTTGTGATTGGTGACTTGTGATTGGTGATTAGTGACTTGTGATTGGTGATTGGTGACTTGTGATTGGTGATTGGTGACTTGTGATTGGTGATTGGTGACATATCCCGCAGGCATTAACTACTAACTACTAACTGCTAACTGCTAACTACTAACTAAATTTTTTTTCCCTCCCCCCGTCCATTGTTGTATTTTTTGTATATTTGCCGCGTGGAAAAATCTGTAAAATTTTCCACGGGAGGGCGGCTTACGCCACTGGAATCAGTGGACAACCGGATTCCAGAAACCCTTACAGCTCATGGGATCTCCTCCTTACGCACCTCCTTGATAATCAGGGAGGAATAGAGGATTTTGTCTCCTGAAAAACAAAATCCTTTTCGCTCGAGTTTAATTAAAATCCATCATTATGAGAAAGAAACTCATTCCATTCATTGCGGTGCTTCTGCTCATGGCCTCCTGTTCCATGAATAAGAAAATCACCTATTTTCAGGATGTCATCGTGTCATCCGACTCGACGGTTGCTGAGAAATTACCCCCGGATATCACCCTCCGGCCGGAGGACAAGGTTTCCATTATCGTCAACAGCAAAGATCCAGAACTCTCCGCCCTTTTCAATTTACCTTATGTGTCTCGATCTATCGGTTCAAGTTCTGATAATGAAATCACCCGTGGCGTGTCAAGTTATGTAGTAAGAAGAGATGGCACTATTGACTTCCCTGTACTCGGGAGTGTCAAGGTGGCTGGTCTGTCCCGTGATGAAGTGGCCGCTTACATCAAGAATCAACTCATTTCGCAGAACTTGGTCAACGATCCGGTGGTGACCGTTGAGTTCGTGAATCTTCAATACTCGGTTATGGGAGAGGTAAGGGCCCCTGGTAACTATAAGATTACTCGCGACCGCGTTACCCTGCTCGAGGCCATCTCCCAGGCCGGCGATTTGAACATCAGTGGTAAGCGTGACAACGTGCTCGTGATTCGCGCCGACTCCACTGGCAAGCTCTACGCCTACCAAGTCGATATGCGCTCCTTTGAAGACGTGGTCAATTCCCCCGTCTATTACATCCACCAGAACGACTACATCTACGTGGAGCCCAATAAGAAACGGGCCAACGAATCCACTGTCAACGCCAACACCGTGAGTTCCGCCTCCTTCTGGATCTCCATCTCTTCCCTGTTAGCCTCCCTCGCCTCCACCGCCACTTTGATTTTTGTCCGACTCAGATAGATTAGTTCATTTCTTTAACTATAGAAAGAAATATTATGCAGAAAAATACAAATAATACAGAACAAGCTGTCAGCTCTGCGCAGATCAAGAACCTATTTTACCAATGCTTGGCCAAATGGTATTGGTTCGTTATTTCCGTGGGCATTGTGCTCTTTGGTGCAGTCTTCTATCTGCTGAAGACCACCCCAGTCTATACCCGCACTGCCAAATTACTGGTCAAGTCCGATAGTAAAGGCCGTTCAACGGGTGATATAAGCGATTTTTCCGACTTGGGTGTCTTTGGCTCCAGTGTGAATGTGAACAATGAGCTCATGACGATGAAGTCTCTCGATGTGATGACAGAAGTGGTGCGCCGTCTCCATTTGGACATGAACTACAGCCAGGACGGCCTCTTCCGCCCGGTGGTGCTCTACGACAAATCCCTGCCCGTGACTGCCATCTTGGTGGATGCGCCGGACAACATGACTGCTTCCTTTGATCTCAAGTTGGACAAGGGTGCTGTCACGCTGACCGATTTTGTGCGTGGGGATGAGGATTTGAGTGGTAAAGTCAGTGCGAAGTTTGGTGACACGGTGAAAACACCAATCGGTCTCATCTGCATCGAGAAAACCGATTTTTACAAGAATAAAAAATATGACAAGATTCATATCCGTCGCTCTACTATCAATGGGACGGCTCGCAGCTATGCCTCCCGGGTTAACGTCGGACTCGCCGGCAAGAATACCGAAGTGCTTGCACTTTTCGTGGAGGATATCAACAAGAGCCGTGGCGATGATATTCTCAATATGCTCATTGCGGTTTATAACGGTAATTGGCTCAAAGACAAAAACCAGATTACCGTCAGCACCTCCATGTTCATCAACGACCGTCTCCAAGTCATCGAGAAGGAGTTGGGAAACGTCGATAGCGATATTTCCTCCTATAAGAGCGAGAACCTTTTGCCCGATGTGGATGCGGTGTCCAGCATGTACCTCAACCAAAACCGAGAGGCTAACACCCGTATTAACGAGCTCAATAACCAGATATCGATTACCCGTTATGTTCGCAATTACCTGACCAACGAGACGGATAACAACCAACTCCTGCCTGTCAACACCGGTATCAGCAACGGTCATATCGAGAGCCAGATTGCGAACTACAACACGATGATGCTCCGTCGCAATGGCTTGGTGGCCAACAGCAGTGAGCAGAACCCCCTTGTACTTGATTTGGATGAGAAGCTGAAGGCTATGCGTCACGCCATCCTCACCTCCATTGACAACCAGTTGGCCACGCTCAACACGCAGTTGGCTAACTTTCAGGGCACCGAGCGGCTCATCAATGCCCGTTTGGCCGCCAACCCCAAGCAGGCCAACTACCTACTCTCGGTGGAACGTCAGCAGAAGGTCAAGGAGTCACTGTACCTCTTCCTCCTGCAGAAACGTGAGGAGAACGAGCTTTCCCAGGCCTTCACGGCCTACAACACCCGCGTGATTGAGCATCCCAACGGCAGTAGCTCCCCCACCAAACCGCGCAAGACAGTGGTTTTGTTGGCCGCCCTCATCATCGGTATCGCCATTCCCATCGCCATCATCATCATTAAAGAATATCTCAACACCACAGTGCGCGGCCGAAAGGATCTGGAGAAGCTCACGATGCCCTTCATCGGCGAGATTCCGCTCTCCATCAGTGCCGAGGAGGAGAAGAAGAAAATCAAAGAGAAACGCAAGATGCTCCGCCGTAGCAAGCGCAAAGGGGTGGAACCCGAACAGGAGAAGGGCTTCGGCGGCGTCATCGTCGTCAAGCACGGCAACCGCAACGCCATCAACGAAGCCTTCCGTGTGCTCCGTACCAATATCGAGTTCATGACCAAGGGCAACGAGTCCAACGTCATCATGCTCACCTCCTTCAACCCGGGCTCTGGCAAGTCGTTCATCACGATGAATACCGCCCTCACCCTGGCCATCAAGAACCGGAAGGTGCTGCTGATCGACGGCGACCTGCGTCACGCCTCCCTCTCCGCCTACATCTTCTCGCCCAAGCGCGGCCTGGCCAACTTCCTCGGCGGCCAGGAGAAGGATGTCCATGACGTCATCGTGAAGAGCGAGGAGTATCCCACTCTCAGCTATCTGCCGGTGGGCACCATCCCGCCCAACCCCACGGAATTGCTCGAGACCGAGCTCTTCGGCGAAACCATCAATATGCTGCGTAAGGAGTATGACTACGTCTTCATCGACTGTCCGCCTATCGACATCGTCGCCGACCCGCAGATTATCAGCAACTACGTCGATCGTACCATCTTCGTGGTGCGTGTGGGTCTCTTGGAGCGCAGCATGCTGCCGGAACTCGAGGAACTCCACACCAGCCACAAGTACAACAACCTCTGCCTCATCCTCAACGGCGGTACCGGTGGCGACGGCCGCTACGGCTACAGCCGCTATGGCTACAACTACAAGTACGGCTACAAATACGGCTATGGCCACAACTACTACGGCCACAGCTATTACCACAAAGAGGACGACGAACAATAACCCCTAACCCCCAACCTCTAACCCAGACTCCTTAAATCCTAACCCTTAAACCCTAAACCATAACCCTTAACCCTTAAACCTTAACCCTTAAACCTTAAACCATTGTTCCGCAAATACCCCATCGACTCCCAGCTGACCGGCTTCACCGACCACCACTCGCACATCCTCTTCGGGGTGGACGACGGCGTGAAGACCCTCGAAACCTCCCTGAAAGTGCTCCATCGCTACGAGGAACTTGGCGTCGCCGAAGTGTGGTGTACGCCCCACATCATGGAGGACATCCCCAACACCCCGGAGAGCCTGCGTGCACGCTTCGCCGAGCTGCAGGCCGCCTACCAGGGTCCCGTCAAACTCCACCTCGCCGCCGAGAACATGATGGACCAGCTCTTCGAGGAGCGCCTCGAGGCCAATGACCTCCTCCCCCTCGGCGAGACCGGCAACCATCTCCTCGTGGAGACCTCCTACTTCACCCCGCCGATGGGGATGAAGGACATCCTCCGGCGTATCAAGTCCAAGGGCTACTTCCCCGTGCTCGCCCATCCTGAGCGCTACGTCTATATGGACAAGGACGACTACCGGGAGCTCAAGGGCATGGAGATCCTCTTCCAGGTCAACCTCTCCTCCCTCGCTGGCGGCTATGGCCCCGAGGCCGAGGACAAGTCGCACTGGCTCCTCAAGAAGGGGTTCTACGACCTCGCCGGCTCCGACCTCCACTCCCTCCGCAACACCCAGTTCTGGTCCAAACCCCTCCGCGAGTCCGTGATCAACCCGCTTAGAAAGATACTGGCGAGTTCGATTTAGCGTTGCCTGCGGAAAGAAAAGAACACACATTATAAGGCATCACCCACCACCTACCACTCACAAATCACCACTCACAAGTCACAAATCACAATTCACAAGTCACAAATCACAAATCACCAAAAAAATGAGAAACATCATCATCACCGGCGGAGCCGGATTCATCGGCAGCCATGTGGTACGGCTGTTCATAAACAAGTACCCCGAATACAACATCATCAACATCGACAAACTCACCTACGCCGGGAACCTCGCCAACCTCAAGGATGTCGAGGGCAAGCCCAATTACAAGTTCGTCAAGATGGACATCTGCGACTTCGAGGGCATCCATCGGCTGATGCAGGACGAGCATATCGACGGCGTCATCCACCTCGCCGCCGAGAGCCACGTGGACCGCTCCATCAAGGACCCCTTCACCTTCGCGCAGACCAACGTGATGGTCCACCGATGAGGTCTATGGCGCCCTGGAGATGACCCATCCCGACGGCATCGAGCCCCCCTTCACCACGAAGGCCTCCTCTGGCGAGCACCACCTGGCCTACGGCGAGAAGTTCTTCACCGAGGACCTCAAATACCAGCCCCACAGTCCCTACAGCGCCGCCAAGGCCGCCAGCGACCACTTCGTGCGGGCCTTCCACGACACCTACGGGATGCCCACCGTGGTCACCAACTGCTCGAACAACTACGGTCCGTACCAGTTCCCCGAGAAGCTCATCCCCCTGTTCATCAACAATATCCGCCACCGCAAGCCGCTGCCCGTCTATGGAAAGGGCGAGAACGTGCGCGACTGGCTCTATGTCGAGGACCACGCCCGCGCCATCGACCTCATCTTCCATAAAGGCAAGGTGGGCGACACCTACAACATCGGCGGCTTCAACGAGTGGAAGAACATCGACATCATCAAGGTGCTGATCAACACGGTGGACCGGATGCTGGGCCGTCCCGAAGGTGCCGACATGGATCTGATCACCTACGTCACGGACCGCGCCGGCCACGACATGCGCTACGCCATCGATTCCACCAAGCTGCAGCGCGAGCTGGGCTGGGAGCCGTCGCTCCAGTTCGAGGAGGGCATCGAGAAGACCGTCCGCTGGTACCTCGACAACCAAGACTGGATGGACAACGTCACCTCCGGTGACTACATGAAGTATTACGAAGATATGTACGCGAACCGGTAGAAGCGCGCTTCGCTTGCTTTGTTGCTCGCTGCGCGAGTTTTGTTGCGCGCTTCGCTTGCAAATGTGCTCGCTGCGCGAGCTTTTTTAATTTCACACAGAAATCACAGAAATCACAGAAAATTGTGCGCTGCGCTTACAATTAGGCTCGCTGCGCTCGCTTAAAATCACAGAAAGTTGCGCGCTACGCTTGCAATTGCGCTCGTTTAATATTCGCTGCATGCAGCGTTTGAACCATAAGAATAAAAAGAAATTATCAATATGACCGAAAACGATATAACATACAAAATTAGAGGTGCCATTTATGATGTGTACAGCGTGTTGGGGCCGGGGTTGTTGGAGTCGGTGTACGAAGAAGCCCTTGTGTTTGAACTGGAACAGCGAGGACTGAAAGTGCAAAGACAGGTAACCGTGCCTATCGTGTACAAAGGCGTAACCCTCAAATCAGAACTCCGTGCCGATCTGATCGTGGAAGACCAGGTCATCGTAGAGATCAAATCCGTCGAAGAGATGAAGAAGGTCTTCAGCAAACAACTGCTCTCCTACCTCCGCCTAACGCACAAAAAGTTAGGCCTCCTGGTAAACTTCAACACCCCCGACATCCTCAAATCCATCTATAGAATAATCAATTAACCCACCCCCTCATTCCCCCTCTTCCCTCATTTCCCCTTCCGCCTCAATCATCTTCTCCCAGCAATCACCATAGCCATCGATCTAGCGCATTTACGAGCGAAGCGAGTAACTTTCTGTGCTTTCAGCGAGCGAAGCGAGCAAATTTCTGTGCTTTAAAAGCGAGCGAAGCGAGCCCATTTCTGTGATTTCTGTGATTTCTGTGTGACATTTAAAATTCAAATTCGCCGCAGGCGAACCAAAAAAATACCACCAAATGAACATACTAGTCACCGGCGGAGCTGGGTTCATCGGCTCCCACACCCTCATCGAACTATACCACGCCGGACACACCGCCGTGGTCATCGACAACCTCAGCAACAGCAACCCCGTCGCCCTGCGCCGCGCAGCGGAGCTCATCGGTGTGCCAGAAATCCCCTTCCACCAAATTGACATCCGCGACCGCCAAGCCCTCGAACAACTCTTCGCCCACCACACCTTCGACGCCTGCATCCACTTCGCCGGACTCAAAGCCGTCGGCGAGAGCGTCGCCAAACCCTGGGAATACTACGAAAACAACATCGGCGGCACCCTCACCCTCCTCGACGTCATGCGCCACCACCACTGCAAGAACATCATCTTCAGCTCCAGCGCCACCGTCTATGGCGACCCCGCCGAGATCCCCATCACCGAAAACTGCCCCAAAGGCACCTGCACCAACCCCTACGGCTGGACCAAGAGCATGCTCGAACAGGTCCTCATGGACATCCAGAAGGCCGACCCCGAATGGAACGTCGTCCTCCTGAGATACTTCAACCCCGTCGGCGCGCACCCCAGCGGTAGGATAGGGGAGAACCCCAACGGCATCCCCAACAACCTGATGCCCTACATCACCCAGGTGGCCGTCGGCAAACGCCCCGAGCTGGGCGTCTTCGGCGACGACTACGACACCCCCGACGGCACCGGCGTCCGCGACTACATCCACGTCTGCGACCTCGCCGCCGCCCACGTCGCCGCCCTCCAATGCTTCACAGCTCACAGCTCACAAATCACAGCTCACAGCTCACAAATCACAAATCACAAATCACTAATATACAATATTGGAACGGGTCATGGGTATAGCGTCTTGGATATGGTGAACGCTTTCACTCGCGTGAACGGTGTCTCCGTCCCCTACCGCATCCAGCCCCGTCGTGCCGGCGACATCGCCACCTGCTACTGCGACCCCGCCAAGGCGAAAGCCGAGTTGGGCTGGGAGGCGAAGTACGGCATCGACGAGATGGTCCGCGACAGCTGGAACTGGCAGCGCCAAAACCCCGAGGGCTATCCCGAGCCTTGACGAAACGTCGTGTCGGGTTCATCGCGGCTGGAGGTCTTGGTACTCCTCCCTCGCGTCGAAGCAGGGACAGGCTTTGGTAGGGTCGAAGACATTGTGCCCCACAATCAGGGCTTTCGGGTATTTGGCGTGCAGCTCCTTGATCAGCGCGCGCAGGACCCGCTTCTGCAGCGTCGTGCGGGTGTCCTCCGGCAGCCCTTCGGTGTCGAGGCCGCCCTCATAGCAGACCCCGATGCTGTGGGCGTTGTGATACTGGCAGTGGGCGCCGATCATCTCCACCGGTCGTCCGGCCTCCACGGTGCCGTCGCGGCGCACCACGAAATGGTAGCCGCATCCGTATTTCCACCCGCGTGCCCGATGCCAGCGGTCGATCTCCTTCACGCCGCTCCGCTGCCCCGGCCTCACCCCACTGCAATGAATGATAATTAAAGTGATAGTTCTCATTTTGTTTGACTTTTGATTGGTGACTTGTGACTTGTGACTTGTGACTTGTGACTTGTGACTTGTGATTTGTGATTTGTGATTTGTGACTTGTGACTTGTGATTTGTGATTGGTGATTAGTGACTTATGCCATGACATCAACGATGAAGTGGGCATTAACTACTAACTGCTAACTGCTAACTACTAACTACTAACTACTAACTGCTAACTCCTCACGGTTTTTCCGCCAGCTCCATCCTCAGCTGGTTCATCTTCTCCGAGACCTTGATATAGTAACTGCCGATCTCCGAGAGGCCGAGGATCATCGCCTCCGGGAAATCCATCCGGAGCGCCACCAGCAGATCGACGAGTGTCTCGTGCTGGATGGGGTTGTCCACGTTCTGAGAACGGGACACGTGGATTCCGATCGAGCTGCTGTTATAGCCGTCCGGGTCGATGCGCCGGTCGAGGATGTTCACCGGCTTGCGGATATGGAGCTTCTTCTCCACGAAGCCCTTGCGGTTGACCGAATAGTGATGATCGCGCCGCTTCCCGCAGTCATAGACAATAATATATTGTATTGGACGCATAGTGACTGATTTTTAGTTGGACATAATTTCAGTTTGACGTAATCGGTTTCAAGCATCCCTCCCACCCACCCGCTTGAGAATTGTGACTTGTGATTTGTGAATTGTGACTTGTGATTTGTGATTTGTGATTTGTGATTAGTGATTAGTGAATTGTGATTAGTGATTAGTGTGATTAGTGTGATTAGTGACTTATGCCATAACATTAACGATAAAGAGGGCATTAACTGCTAACTACTAACTACTAACTGCTACTCACATCAGGTAGGTCACTGCCGCTGTCGCGCTACCGGTGGTCACCACGCCACCCAGGATGAGGCCGATGATATAGGCCACCACCTTCAGGACAATCACCCACCACGGGTCGGTGGTTTTGATCCCGGCCTCCTGGACCTTCTGCGGATCCGCCAGGATCTCCTCAATTTGCTGTTTCGATAACTTGACTTTCATTTTGATTGGGTTTTCGTTCGTGAAATAAATGATGATTTAGAAAGGCCGCACGGAACCGGCAAGTGCCGTGCGACCTGAGTTCGTGAATAGGTTGATTTAAAAAGCTACTCAGTAACCTCGGGGTTGGTTGTGGGGGCAACATTCTCAGATCCAATCACTACAATGGTGTTGGAACCGGAATGAGTTCGGAGAGTGATCATTTCGGGCCATGCGCCGGTAAGGTGGACGATATCGTAGCCGTTCTTTGCGGCGATGGTGATATCTTGCGGGTGATCAGCAGCGTAAGTGGCGATAGCAGCCTCGATTTCGCTGAGGGTGATGTTCTCGCCTTCCACCATGCGGTCGGCTAAGGCGTCGAGAGCCTTTTGAAAGGCGCCGTAGTTCAGTGAAAAGTAGCGATTCGAGACACTGCCGTTGCCTTTGCGGCTAATGGTCTGTTTGATGGTGCCGAGATGGAATCGGATATGCTGTTGCACCATCTTGAAGATGCTCTGGCGTTTCAAAGCCTTGGGGGTTTTGAAAGCAGATGCGGGCATAACAGGAGTCACGCGAGCGTAAGTTTTACCATTGCGTGTGGTGACATAGGTGATGCCATCGATAGTACCAGAAGTTTTGAGGCCAGGGCCAACATGTTTAATTTTTGCCATTTTTCTTAAATTTTAAAAGGTTAATATTAATATTCATGAAATCGTAGTTGGAGCTTTTCGTCTCTTTTCTCTTCTTTAACCCTTTGAGTTTCGTGTCCCAAGTCCTGCAGCCACCTGAAACTTGAAATCGGGTTCAGAATCCTGAAGCGATCAGTTCAACCGCGTTTTCGAGTGCAAAAGTACAACCACGGCAACTGTGAAAGCAAGAAAGAAAGTTGGTTTAAACTTTCTTTCATCTTTCACCCTTGATAGTCAACGATTTGTGACCTTTAAAAAGAAAGCAAAATTCACTTTTAACACTAAAAATATGGATATTAAAATCGAAGGAGACCCCGGGACCCACAATGTTTTCCAAGAGGTGAAAATCGGTTCCGTGCAGCATTACAACTACAACCCCAACCTCACAACCGTGATTAATTACAACGGTAAAACCCCATACGTGTCGAGCAGCAAAGCAACAGAACAGATGCTTGGCCAGGATGTGATCAACAAAGAAGCCACCTGTAAGGAGGTATTGAACTATGTGAGTTGTAGTAGGCCTTTTGTCAGAGATGGGTGGAAAGATCGTTATATGCAGTTGTGGGAGGATATTCTGAGTTTGAAAGAGGTGGATGAAAGGCTTTACGATATGGGTAAACAGCAGGGTACTAATTTCAATCGCAAGCTTGTGGCAGCAATCCTGCATTTTCTTGACAGCCAAAAGGTTTATCGAGACCCCTTCAATGCCAAGGCGATGGCTGTGGCGCTTGAGGGTGATTGGGAACACTCTGTCCGTCGCGAGTTGGCTGGAGAGCTTCCCGATGACATCAAGGCTGCCATCAAACTGCTTATAAAGGACAAGTACTAAGCCTGCTCGCTCATTTCTCGTCCTTCCTGGTCAACTGCTGATTCTAAGTTCTCGGTCATCAAATGCTGACATGCTTCGCTCGTCCTTCGCTCAGGCACGCTCAATGAGCGAACCATGTACGAGCCACGAGCGAACCATCTCCGAGCCACCCCGCACCCAGCAACCGCTCGCGCAGCGAGCCGATTTCCGTTTATTTCGCTCCTTTCGCATCTTTTCGCAATCCAAAAAATGAATTATATTGCGAAAACAATGCGGAAACAGCGAAAACAACGCGAAAATATTCTCTCAGATTTTCTAAAAAGATTTTCCTAGATTTCTGGCCGCAGGCCACCCTCAACCCCGCTCGCGCAGCGAGCCAATTTTCGCCCCTTTCGCCCCTTTCGCCCCTTTCGCATCTTTCGCAATCCAAAAAATGAATTATATTGCGAAAACAATGCGAAAACAGCGAAAACAACGCGAAAATATCACTAAGCTATAACTATTTTCTCAGATTTTCTAAAAATATTTTCCCAGATTTCTGGCCGCAGGCCACTCTCAAATTGGCCGCAGGCCAACACCCTAAAACATAAACAAATCTCCGAGTGAAATGAAGCACCTTGTTATACGCAATCTTGGACCTCTCACCGACGTGACCATTGACCTCGGTCGGGTAAACCTCATCATCGGCATGCAAAGTTCCGGTAAGAGCTGTGTGCTGAAGACTGCTTGCTACTGCGCTTGGGTGGAGAAACGCCTTCAATTGACTCAAAAGCCAAACGGCTTCGGCAGCGGTTCCGGTTTTATCGATATTATGACTGCCTATTATAAGATGGGTGCTTATGTGCACCCAGACACGTATATCGCCTATGAAACCGACTACCTCCAGTTCAGCTACGACCACTCCAAACAACATTTCCAGATGCAGTGGAAGCCTGCTCGGTGGGATTTTCGTCGTCCTAAGGTAAGCTATGTGCCCGCCGACAGAAACCTTGTGGCTGCCATTCCTGGCTGGAGTTCACTCCCGCTCGACGGCAACATGCTTGACTTCATGTCTGACTGGGATCGCGCCCGTCGTTTCCTCAAACGTGAAAAAGACATCCTCGGCACCGGTATCTCTTACGAATACGATGAGGCGTCGAACACCGACACCGTCATCACCCCCTCCGGCCAGCGGCTTGAGCTCACAAGCAGTTCCAGCGGCCTCCAGTCTCTCATCCCTCAGCTCGTACATCTCGACTATATGTTTGAGGGGCAGTACCAGGACGGCGGCAAGGGCATCTCCTATGAGAAAAAGGTGGAACAAGAGAACCTTTTCTCGTTGATACAAAACGAGGAAACCTTCCGTCGCTTTGTTGATACCGACCACAACGAGATATTCCTCGAAGAGCCGGAAGACAACCTTTTCCCGCCCACCCAGTTCCAGTTGATGGATTGGATCTTGGAGCCGATGGCCGCCCCTGGGGGTCGTGATATCATCTTCATCGCCACCCACAGTCCCTACGTGCTCAACCACCTACTGCAGGAAAACCTCAGCGACTTCCGCCTCATGCTCACCTTTCCGCTTGCCGACGGTCTCTTCGGGGTGAAAACGGCTACTGCCGAAGACATCCAAGGCATCTATGACAACGGGTCGGATGCGTTCTTTAACTTTGAACCCTTTACTGCCCAATGAAACAGTACAATGTTTTTCCCGAGTGCAACGTCGACACCAATCTGGTAGGTTATCTTTTGGGTGGTTATCCGAAGCACAAGAGCAGTTGTAACGAAGTGGTGAAGGCAGTGAATGGCACTGATCAGTTTGCCATTGGCATTATCGATGCCGATAAACGCTCTGCCACAATGGACGAGGGTTTTGTCGAATACAAGTTGGATGAGGGAGTGGATGGAATCAACCGTCATGTGGCTATGTACACTCATGGTGATGGCAAACGGTATCTGTTCACGGTGAAGCCGGCTATGGATAAATTTATTCTTGATGCCGCAATTGCCGAGGGTATCGACCTTGTGGCGGCCGGTTACGGCGCTACTCTGGAGGCATTCAAGAAAGAGACCAAGCGCATTCAAGCCGCCACAGACCCTAAATTACGCCGATTGTTTATCCTGATTGACGGCTATCCAGAATTACAGCGATTGAGGAATACCTTGAAGTATCTGATGTACAAGCAATATGATGCCAATCAGGAAGAGGCCAAGGCTTACTTTGATGGAACCCTTACCTCAGCCGATCTGGCGAAGCTGTTCAATCCGAAGGCTCCATTATCCGCAGGCTAATATTTTCGCCCCTTTCGCCCATTCCGTATTATTTTCGCAATCCAAAAATCGATTATATTGCGAAAACAATGCGAAAACATCGAAAACAACGCGAAAACATCACTAAACGATAACTATTTTCTCAGATTTTCTAAAAAGATTTTCCCAGATTTCTGGCCGCAGGCCACCCTCAAATTGGCCGCAGGCCAAACACCCCTCCCATGACCTCCTCCGAGCTAAACCGCAAACTCCTCTTCCGTGGCCACCGCGAAGTCACCGACTTCCTGCGGAACAGCCCCCTCAACCGCTGTCTCTACAAACGGTTCCTCGGCGTCATCTCCGCCAGCGGGATCACCGTCCCCGTCGTCACCCTCTTCAACGACATCTACTACCAGTGTGCCCGCGTCAACTACGACGGCACCCCCGGCATCGACACCGAACGGCGCTACTTCACCGAAGAAGAGCGCTGGATCGGCTCCCACGAAGGCGCCCAGCTCGTCTTCAGCGCCGTATGGGCGCTGCTCAACCTCAAACGGAGCATCACCTTCCAGGAAGAGTGCTTCCTCAGCGAGCTCGCCCCCTACATCCGCAACAGCGATCTGCGCGTCTTCACCGAAAAGCTGACCCAGGAGCTGCTCACCTCGGGTGTCTCCGTCCCCGAGCGGTCCCCCGTGATGACCTGCCCGGTCTCCGAGGTCGTCGGGGCCTTCTCGCTCACGGGCAAGCAGTACCGGACCAAAGAGTTCTTCTCCGCCGACGACCCCGACTACCAGAACCTCCTGGCTTCGTGGCGCACCGTTTGGGAAGAGGTCACCTGCGGGTTCTCGCACTCCGTCATTGAGAGATACGTGCGGCTCTATCCTGATCCGGACGACCAGTTGCAGCTCATCGCCAGCATCCGGGCCTCCCTCTTCCCGAAACAGCATCCGGAGCGCATACAGTACTTGCAGGAGTTGTCGCAGAAGATCGTCACCGGCAGCTTCGACCCTGTCGAGGGGCTGTCGTTCCAGTCCGTGGGGGTAGTGGAAGAAGGCGAAGGAAAGGAAGGCGAGCCACGGTTGCGGTTCTCGTTGAGTGCTGACGGCGGCGACGATTTCGATCTAGTCAAGCGCTATCGTCAGGAGCGGGATGCCTTGCAGGGGCAGATCGAGGAGATGCGGAAGCGTCATGCCATGGAGTTGGCGCGGATGGAGGCGCAGTACCGGGCCGAGCTCGAGGCGTTGCGGAAAGAGAACAGCAAGCTCATCCGTTGGCCGTCGAAGCGGCGGGCCGAGGAGGGCTTAGAGAAAGGGAACGAAAAAGGGTTAGAGAGAAGGACGGAGGAAACAGGAATAGGAGAGAGCGTAGGGGAGGCGTCCGAGGGTGCAGGGAGTATTGTAGAGGCGGGTGCAGGGGAGCTCGTTTTCAGGCTCGAGGAGGTCGCCGCGCACGTCAAAGAGCGGTTCAGCAAGTCCGGCGGCGAGGAGGTGAGCACCATGTTGTATCATCTGGCCGTGGAGCACGGTGACTTGTCGGAGGAGACCTTCCGGTTGATCGACGGCATCGTCCCCGCGATCCTTCACCGCGACCTCCCGCAGCAGAACATCACCGTCTCCAACGTCAACCAGCTCAACAACGTCATCGGCACCCTGAACAACTAGAACGAGCAAACGAGAACTCGCGCAGCGAGCAAATTTTCGCCCCTTCCGCGTCTTTTCGCAATCCAAAAATCGATTATATTGCGAAAACAATGCGAAAACAGCGAAACATCGCGAAAACACCACTAACCTATAACTATTTTCTCAGATTTTCAATCAAGATTTTCCCAGATTTCTGGCCGCAGGCCAACAACCCCATCCATTGGCCGCAGGCCAAGCACACCTAAATCGGCCGCAGGCCAAACACCCAACCCCAGACACTCCCCGTGTGAAAAAATTGTATATCTTTGCCATCCATAAAAGTAATAATCATGAAAGAGGCAAAACTTTTCAAACAGGACATCGCAATCCAGGCCATCTTGTACATTCTCAAGCAGATGGGTGGGATATGTGACATACATAAGTGCCACAAAATCCTCTATTTCGCCGACAACGAGCACTTGTCGAAATACGGCCGCTCCATCACAGGGGATGCTTACGTGCGCATGGATTTTGGCCCCGTCCCCACATGCATCTATGACCTGTTTAAGGCTGTCCGCGGCGACAGCTACTTCGCTTCACAGGTCGAAGATGTCCGCAGGAGCTGTTTCCATTTTGTCAACAACAAGGACATTGAGGCAGTTGCCTCGCCCGATATGTCATACCTCTCCGAAAGCGACGTGGAGGTGCTAGACAAATACATCGGACTGCTGAAAGACAAAGGATTTGGCGAGATTTCCGATGCGTCGCACGGCTACGCATGGTCACATACTGCCCAAAACGGCGTTATCAGCGTTCGCGACCGCCTGACTGAAATGGGTGACACGGACGACTACATCAACTATATAGAAGAACAAATGCGTGCAGAGGAGGCCGTCAGTATCCGATGTTGCACCGTGACTATGAGTTCCTGAAGTATGACTCGTTTCTATGTGCATCGACCGTAATTGAACGTCGTCTCACTGACATTTCCGAAGGAATCAAGGATGGAACCACCACCATTATTGGCAAGATGAAAGAAAATCACGTGTCTGACGTTCTCGAAATGGTTCGCGCTTCCAGAATCATCAGTGACCGTCACAAACAAATGTACTTCTACTGACAGGCAAACGTCGCCCCGTTAGCCGCAGGCCACCCTCAACCCCGCTCGCTCAGCGAGCCAATTTTCGTCCTTTTCGTCCCTTCCGCATCTTTTCGCAATCCCAAAAAATCGATTTAATTGCGAAAACAATGCGAAAACAGCGAAACATTGCGAAAACACCACTAACCTATAACTATTTTCTCAGATTTTCAATCAAGATTTTCCCAGATTTCTGGCCGCAGGCCACCCCATATTTGGCCGCAGGCCAAACACCCCTCAATCGGCCGCAGGCCAACAACCTCCCGTGTGGAACAACAAAAACGAAATATATGGAAAAGAGTACCGTCATAAGAATCCTCTCAACGCTGAAGGCACCTCTCCTCGCAGTGGGCGTGTGCCAGCTGGGATTATTCGGCTCCACCGTCAGGGACGAGAACACCCCCACGAGCGACATCGACATCCTCATCGATTTCAATGCCGGACAGGAGACGTATCTCAACTTCATCGACGCCTGCAGCATCCTGCAAGATGCTTTCGGCACTGCCAAGCTCGACGTGGTGACCAAGAAAGGCCTTAGCCCTTATATCGGCAAAACAATCCTCAGCGAAGTCCAATATGTATAAGTCCTATATACCATACTTGCAGCACATTTACGACGAATGCCTCTACATTCGCTCCGTTGTCACCGATGATATGCAGATGGAGCAGTTCCTCCGCGACGAGACCCTCAAGCGCGCCGTAACCCGAAGTCTGACCATCATTGGTGAGGCCACCAAGAAGATACCTGGCGACGTGAAATACGCGTGGAAGAGCATTTCGTGGCGCGAGATGGCAGGCATGCGAGATAAACTAGTACACGACTATATGGGAGTTAACTACTATATCGTGTGGGATGTCGCCAAAAACATCATTCCCGCCCTCACCACTCAAATCAACGAAGTCATTAGTGCCCATCAGGCAGATGATGTATGAGTCTCCCTTCCGCGTCTTTTCGCAATCCAAAAATCGATTATATTGCGAAAACAATGCAGAAACAGCGAAAGCAATGCGGAAACATACTAACCCACTAAACTATTTTCTCAGATTTTCTAAAAAGATTTTCCCAGATTTCTGGCCGCAGGCCACCCCATATTTGGCCGTAGGCCAAACACCCCTCATCGCCACCCGCTTAGACAACCTGCGGGAGAAGAGAAGGTTTATACCAGAGAAAGAAGTAATGATAATGACCCAACTTTCAGAGAAAGACCGCAAAGCCCAAATGGCCGACATGGCATCGTTTGACGAGCAGATGCCGTGCATCGGAATCTTCTGGTACGATCCGGAGGAGCACAACTTCTTTGGGGTGTATAAGAAAGAAATCACACCAAGGATGGTGGAGGAGGCTGCCGAGAAAGGTGTGCCTTTCATCAACTATCCTAAGCTGCACCGCCAGGTTTGGGCTAAGGAATACTTCCGAGCGCAAGCCACCCATGAGCCCACAAAATTCAAGGGTGACTATACGCAAGTGCCTCGCGGTCGTGTGGCATGGAACATCGACAAGTTCATTGTGCTGGTGGGCAAGTGGGCAGAGCCTATCCAGGAAGAGCTCACCGAGCTGCTGGAGCAGGAGTTCTCGCTGCCTTATTTCGAGTTTGTGTACGACGAGCACTGGGATCTCGGTCACGGCTGGTCTGGCGACATGCCCACAACCCGATAACATGTGGAAAACCAAGATCCTCTTAAACGAAAGCTCGCGCAGCGAGCAATTTTCGTCCAATTTCGCCCCTTTCGCGTCTTTTCGCAATCCAAAAATCGATTAGATTGCGAAAACAGCGGAAACAATGCGGAAACAATGCGGAAACAATGCGAAAACACCACTAAACTATAACTGTTCTCTCAGATTTTCAAAATAGATTTTCTCAGATTTCTGGCCGCAGGCCACCCCATCCATTGGCCGCAGGCCAACACCCCTCATCGCCACTCGCAATGTCAGCTGCATAGACGACGTGCGGGAGAATGTCTACTCGCTGGTGCAGAGGAGGTTAGCACCATGCTGTATCGCTTTGCGGTGGAATATGGCAATTTGTTCGAGGAGGCTTTCAGGCAAATTGACAACATCGTGCCAGTCATCCTGAAACGCGACACTCCTCGCAAGATCTTTGAACTTTCCAATGTGCAACAGCTCAACAACAACCCGGGGGCGGTGGTGAATAATGGGGGTTAGACGGTTAGGCGGATAGGCGGTTAGTGGGGTTGAACCTTGAACCCTAAAGTCTAGCGGTTCACGTACGTGCAGTTGTGACCGCATAAGGGGGCAGGAGGGCTCTCCACGATTAGTATTTGCAATCAATTTTGGGTATTATACCTTTAGAATCTTATTAAAAACAGACGATAGATGTCAAAGAATAGATGTTTTATGAGCAGACTGATTATTGACAATATTGGACCGATAAGCCATATTGACATTCCCATCAATAGGGTGAATGTAATCATAGGTAAGCAAAGTAGTGGAAAAAGCACTATTGCAAAAGTGCTCAGTTTTTGCCTTTGGCTTGAAAAAGACATTGTTGCTCATCAAGACAAAGATTATATTGATAGTGAGTTGTTGAAGAAAGAGCTCTTAAACTATCATAAAATTGCCAATTACTTTAACGAAGGGGCTTATATTCACTACGAAGGCAATTATATCACGTTCGAATACCACGATTTGGAACACTTCAACATTACAATGAAAGAAAGTTTCAAGAATGCCAAAAACGGCAAGGTGGCCTATATTCCATCGGAGCGCAATTTAGTGGTGCTTAACAATATCTCAAGTCTGCCGATGGATAAAAGTTATGTGAGAGATTTTCTGTTTAATTGGCTCACAGCACATTCAAAATACTCCAAAAAAGAGGCGATGCCAATAGTTGATTTGAACGTCAGATACTACTATGATGAGGAATCGAAAAGTGACAGAATAATTCTACCCAACGAAAAAGAATTAGAGATAGATGAAGCATCAAGTGGCATACAATCGGTGATACCGTTGTATATTTATATGAATTATGTCACTAAATGGATTTTTGAGAATGAAGAAGGAACATCTTACGACAAATACTCTGTAATTCGGAAAGCCTTACTTAAGGAAATAGCGCATGATGCAGATGATGCCGAGATTGATAGTTATTTAGGATCCCCATCTCTTCAAATGAAAATCCAAGAAAATCTTGCTCTAATCAGAAAGACCACCAAGGAATATCTAAATAAAATAGACCTGGCTACGGTTTCTGATTTAATGGAAAGACTGGAAAAACCACACTATGCTAATATGATTATTGAGGAGCCTGAGTTAAATTTGTTTCCTCAGACACAGGTGCGGTTGATATATGCTATGCTTAAGGAAATAGACTTTGGTCGCGACATGGTGTTGATGACCACTCATAGCCCCTATACGCTTTATGCAGTCAACAATTGTATGTTAAGCTATAAGGTTGCCAAAGATTTGGATGAGGAAGACAAGGCTTCGTTGTTAAGTTATTCGTCACGCATTAATCCAGATATGGTATCCGTTTGGCAGACCAATGATGATGGAACGCTGAGTGACATTAAGACATCGCCGTTTGGCCTGATAGGGAAACACTATTTCAATGAAGTGATGAATGATACCCTGGACGAGTATCACGCGATGATTGACTATTTGGAACTATGAAAAGGGAAACAATTATTGATAAGTTACCGTCTCATGCAGAATGCTTCAAAACCATACGCTCGGCTAAGATTTATATAAGAGACTATAAGCATTATGATCTTGATCTTGCGAGAAACAATGAAAACAGAGGTGTTGTGATTGATGACAACCCTGATCCAAATTGGGCATCAGTTGTTTTGGAAAATGCCATGTTTGACGGTCTTGCAATTGACGCTGACTGTTTTCCCGAGAATGCATTGCCTAACGA
Organism: uncultured Bacteroidales bacterium; assembly: GCA_900319925.1. Lineage (GTDB taxonomy): Bacteria > Bacteroidota > Bacteroidia > Bacteroidales > WCHB1-69 > F23-D06. Next base: position 88,769 of record ONQE01000005.1, read on the forward strand.
AGAAGCAGGAAGCCATGCTAGCCAATGTGAGTGTGTGATTTTTCCAGCCGATGGTAACGATGAAGACTGGCTGTTGTTCATAGAAACAAAATACACTGATAGCGAGGAAGTGGCGCAGAAAGATGACGTGAACTATCCGAAGAAGATGTTCAGCCAGATAAAGAGTACTGTGAACTATTTCCGTCAGAAAGGTATTATAGCCTCAGACAAACGGGTGCATGCCATCATGTCGTACCCTAAGCTGCTAGAGCCTTTTGATAGTTGGAATATTCCATTGGAAGACGTGGATGAGGAAACAGGCGATGTATTGCAACTTACAACAGAAGAGATTATGCAGCGTTACAAAATTCATCTTCGGCCTACGAATCATGCGTTGATAAGAAGTGCCAAGCGAATAAAGTTGGGATAGAACAACTATGGCAACTGCCGCAGGGACTTCACCTACGAGGACGACATTAAGGAAAACATTGTTTCATGGACGAACGCTTACTTAATTTGCAACTTTTCTGCTCGAATTTGGGAATGAAAAACAGAAAAGATATAAGATTGACAATCTTTTACGCAAAATGAAAAAAGAGAGTAAGATGATGTGTGCACACGCCGGAAACAAGTCAATCTGGTCGCTCGTAAAAGAATGAAAATGTTCGAGATTTACGAGCAGTTTTCTGAACAGAATCAAGATGTGTAATGATATAAGATATTGAAAATAAGGAATTTGTACTTGTGTAAATTGTTAGCAATTACGAGCAATGACTGACGGTTTTCCGAGTAAAACCACCTTATTCGCCGTAGGTGAATCCCGCTCATTAGCCGCAGGCTAATATTTCTGTGATTTCCGTGATTTGGCTTCGCCTCCCTCCTCCTCGCTCGTTCGTCGGTCCTGTGTGACATAAAACCAAAGCTCGCGCAGCGAGCCTCACGCCTACTCGCGCAGCGAGCAAATTTTTGTCCAATTTCGCCCCTTCCGCGTCTTTTCGCAATCCAAAAATCGATTATATTGCGAAAACAATGCGGAAACAGCGAAAACAATGCGAAAACACCACTAAGCTATAACTATTTTCTCAGATTTTCCACCCAGATTTTCCCGGATTTCTGGCCGCAGGCCACCCTCAAATCGGCCGCAGGCCAAGAACCCCCAAAACACAAAAAATTTCCTTGTAACATGAAAAGTGTTCCGAACGATAAAACCATACATTCCTTCTCCGTAAAAGGTCTCTGGGGAGAGAAGGATATTTGTTGGGACAAAATCAATCCCGACATGAACATCCTTGTAGGTATCAACGGTAGCGGCAAAACAACCCTCGTAAACCTCATGTATGCCTACTACCGTGACACCAAGGCCCTTCGCAAAATCAAGCATACCGAAGTCAAAGGTTCTCCGGATGTTGCTCAACTCGCTGATACTGAGATAGTCTATGTGCGCAATTTGGATGTTCCGACCCGTCGCAAGGAAGAGTCTCCTTTGCTTCAAGAGCTCGAAAATGCAGTCTATCAGAACAAGAGCAGCAACTCGTTGTTCAGCTATCGTATGAAGATGGTAGATTACCCGGAGCGCTACAACGAAATACAGGGTCGTATGCAGCAATTGCAACAAGTTGTTGACGGTTTCTTTTCCGAAACAGGCAAGACCATGACTATCCTAGACGGTCGTCTGTTCTTCGAAACCCGCCATGGTAATGTTTGTCAGCTCGATGGTCTCTCTTCGGGCGAGAAACAGATGCTTCTCATCCTCCTTCGTGTCTTCCTGTTGGAGGCCAAAAGCGCTGTCGTTTTCCTTGACGAACCAGAAATATCCCTTCACATCGGCTGGCAACAGCTGCTACTTGACACATTGACCACTCTCAACCCCAATGCGCAGTTTATCGTCACCACTCATTCACCCAGTATGTTCGGCCGTGGCTGGGGTGACAAAGTGGTATATATGGAAGACATCCTAACCGACGCCAAGTAATGGGGAACTTCATAGAACAACAGGCACTCGATTTTGCCAATGTCTCGCTTATCCAGCGCGACGTTGTAGCCTCTGTCCATCTTGAAGACTGGGAGGATGTTCTCTTTTGGGACACTGTGATCCAGCGTGTCCGGCGAGGTCGCTACAATTACATCTCCTACAGCAAGGCTGACAGTGGTCATCGTGCTTCGGGTAGCAGCCAATGCATGAAATACGTGGGCTATTTATCCAAGCAATTCTTCGTTTGTGTAGATAGTGATATGAACTACCTCATGCAAACACCAGGGATGGATGAGGAACACTATGTGGCACAGACTTATACCTATTCTTGGGAAAACCATTACGCCCAGGCCGAAGCTCTTCAACAACGTTTCTCAAATACGGTTCCGCAAGTGGAATTTGATGTAGAAGGTTTCCTACAAGCCTATTCCAAAGTGATTTACCGTCCGCTTTTGGTGTTGCTCTATTGTTTGCGCAATAACGACCTCCGAATTACTCGCAGGGCTTTTGCATCTTGTCTTCCGCATCAGTGCAAGACTGCTGAAATAGCCGACAATGGGAAAGGTATTCTTGACAAGATGCAACATGACCTCACGGAACTACTTGATAGTTCAGGCGTGTTGCCTGGTATAGACTTTCAGGCCGAAGCCGCGCGATATGCTGACTTGGGTCTCACCGAAGGCAATGCCTACCTGCATGTGCGAGGTCATAATCTTTACGACTTGCTCAAGAGTATCGGTCGCCAGCTCTGCTCCAGCCACTGCGTTGATTTTGAGAACGCTGTGCTCAATGCCTCCTTGCCTGACGAAAATTGCTATTGGGAATTGCAACGCGTTTCTGCTGACTTGACACAAATACTCATGTGATATGCGATTTGTGTGTCCGAAATCCATTAGCCGCAGGCTAATCTTTCTGTGATTTCTCTGTGACATAAAACCAAAGCTCGCGCAGCGAGCCAATTTTCGTCCATTTCGCCCCTTCCGCGTCTTTTCGCAATCCAAAAAAGTGATTCAATTGCGAAAACAATGCGAAAACAGCGAAACATCACGAAAATATCACGAAACTATAACTATTTTCTCAGATTTTCTACCAAGATTTTCTCAGATTTCTGGCCGCAGGCCACCCAACCCCCTTCGCCGCAGGCGAACCTCTCTGTGATTTCTGTGTAACTTCTTAAACCCTAGAAATTGGAACAGGTGAGAGCCTAAAGCAGTCGCAAATTATGAACCCTTCAACTCGGATCGGTCGTAAGATACAAAAGTAATACCCTAAATCAATGAATCACAAATTTTCATTCTTACATCAAACGGTGTGCATATTAATACAATCAGATAATTTAATAGTGTAATGGAACCTAAATCAGGAACAATAGAGATTCATATCAACGGCAAAAACGGAAATGAGCCTCTTTCGCCTGACAATTTCGATATCAGAGAAGTCAAGAAATTGTTGGACGGAATAGAAGATATGCTGTTCCCTAACAATAAGAACAGCCGCCCAATGGTATCCTACAGCATTGAGTCGGGTTCTGTGAGAAACATCTTCAGAACCAGCATGCAAACTGTGGTGTCGTTTACCGCCGTGTTGAATATGATTGTGACACAACAATCAATTGATGATTTGGAAGTGAATACGGCTCGTGCAATTGAGTCGATTCAGCAGTCAGCCAAACAAAACGATTATGTTTTTGAGATATTGACCTCTCAGAGCGACCAAATAGCGTTGAAGATCACTCCTGAGACCAACTTCTTCCGTAACGAAGATTTGTGGGTTGATGCCGAATTCTTCTTTTATGGTGAACTGGTCAATGCCGGAGGGAAAAATGAGCCCAACATACATCTGGTAACCAAAGAGGTTGGAACATTGTTGATAGATGTGGATAAAGAGTTTCTCAAAATGCAAGATGGCAACATCTTATATAAGGACTACGGTGTCAGGGTTCAAGGAAAGCAAAATGTCGCCACCGGTGAATTGGACAAAAAGAATCTTAAGTTGATAAAACTTGTTGATTACAATTCCCGCTTTGACGAACAGTATCTTTCCACTCTGATTTCTAAAGTGGGTAACAAGTTCAAAGGACTTGATGTTGATAATTGGATTCATGAAATAAGAGGTGAGGCATAACTATGGAAATAAAAGCAGTTTTATTAGATACCAGTTTTATCATCCGGCTTTTGAGTAAGTCCGACGATCTTCACGAAAATGCGAAGGCCTATTACAAGCATTTTTTGGACCATGGTGTTGATATGAAGTTTTCAACCATATCCATCGCCGAATATTGTGTGCTTGGTAACGTTTCCGAGTTACCACTCAGAAATTTGAAGATTGTTCCCTTCAATTTCGACCATGCACAGCGGGCCGGACAATTTGCGGCCACGGTGTATTCAGCGCGTAATGGCGGCCAACTCCCCGAAATAAAAGAGAGAATGCTCATCCCTAACGACACGAAGCTCTTTTCCCAGGCTGATTTGGATACCTCAATTCGATACTTCGTTACTAGTGACACTAAGTCAAAAAACGTTATCACCCTCTTAAGTAGTGAATGCGGAGCTCGTTTGCAACACCTCGATATCCATACGCCGGTAAATGAATTCCTTGGTGAGCTATTTTAGATAGAACTAACCCCGTGTGACCCCTTGAACCTTGAACTTCGAACCACTACCGTTCGAATAGTGTAGGAATAGTGTGTGAGTAGCCAGACGCGCTTTTTATCCGATAGACAACAATATGGAAACTGACTCGACAAACTTTATAACTCATACATCTGAAGCATATCCTGATTTCGACCCGAAAAACGACAACTATAAGCAAGTAATAAACACCAATTATGGACATTTACGATAATATAGTCAATTTCTTAGAGATGAAGAATACCGGAGCTCTTTTGATTGTGGGATCTTGGGGTAGCGGGAAGACGTATTATCTTGACAATGTTGTATTCAAAAGGCTTAAGAAGTCGGATAAACATTATAAGTGCATTCGGGTTTCGCTTTTCGGTGTGAAAGACACTGCGGACATTCCATACCGCGTGTTTCAGGCATACACTGATTTGGAAGTAAGTGAAAAAACTGGCGGGGCTGTGAAGTTTGATAAGGTTAGAGACTGGTCGAAACGTTTATACAATGTTTTTCCTAAACTGAAGGAATATGTAGATTTATCTCCGTTGTTTACCAAAGGTAATGCCGCCTATTCGTTTGTGCCCAACGATGCCGTTATCTGCTTCGATGATATAGAAAGGGCAACCGAGATACTGGATATCAACGAGATTCTTGGTGCGGTAAACGAATTGGTTGAGAATCGCCATCACAAGGTTATCCTAGTTGCTAATAAAGAGTATATAGATAGAAAGCTTCAGTCGAAACCGCAAACTTCCGAAGCGGAAGATGGCAACACTGACCAGCAATCAAGCAAGTCTGATGCTGAACGTGAACTGTTTTATGAGAAGGTGGTAGAAAAGTCCATCGCATACGAACCCGACATTATAGCGATTTACAAAAAACTTGTTGATGGTTACAAAGATAAAGCTTTCAGCGATTTTATGCTGCAACCCGACCAACAAGTTATAGTAAATCCAGAAAGGGTAAAAAGCAAGAAGTATCGCAAACAGCTGCAAAACATCCGTACTCTGAAATTCGCTGTTGAGCATTTCTATCAGATTTGGAAGTTGATAGCCAATGTCGATATCAAAGATAAAAGTTCACTAAGTTATATAAAACTTCACAACTATTGGCTTTTCACCCACGCTGTGACTGTTGAGCAGAAGGCTGAGCATTTGAAGTATGATGACGACAAGGGATTGAGTCAGACTGTAAATGTTGTGGATAGAGTATATTTGGGAGATGGAGACAATGCAAATCTTTTTATAGATGAAGAAGAAGATGACAACAGTCCAAACGTTGATGCAGATTTCGTCAAAAAATTCAAAAAACGTCATTTCGAGTCCTTCAATGAAGCGTTTGTGTTCTACAAACCTATATATGATTTCCTGACAGCCAGTAAGACTCTTGATATGGAAATGGTTGATGAAATTGCCAATAAGGAATTTAATATTGAGAATGGAGCAATAAGTCCTGCAAACGAAATCCTCAACACCATAGTTGCTAATGGATTTTGGAGCTTTACGAATGATGAGGCTCCTCAAAAGTTAAATATACTCTATGATGCTGTTGGAAAAGGAGAGTTGAATGGATATATGTCTTACTATAATGCTGGTGTTTATTTGTTTGGTTTAAAGAGTATTTATGGCAAATCAGAAGACGAAATAAAGGCTGCTATTACAGGTGGTGTAGAGAAATATTCAAAGAGATTGCCTAAGGTCGGCATAATCGCAAAGACACAAATAGATGTAATACCATCAGAAGATGAAACGTCAAGGTGGTTGAAGAAAGAAATTGGAAAGTCGATAGAGGAGCATATAAATAATGACAATCAAAAAGCGGCTGAAGAGTTGGAGAATCAGTTCTTATATGATATGCCTAAGTTTGCCTCAAATTTTGTCATTACGTCCGACAAAGCTCCTGCCTATTTTCAAGTTCCGATTTTTGAATCATTCAATCTTGGTAAAGTGAAAAACCGCATTACTTCATTAGAACCTGATGATGTAATGCAGCTTCGCAGTTTTATTCAATCCAGATATCTAACATTTGATTGTCGTGGGTATATAAAGGAGCAACCATTTTTGCAAGCCATATCAGAAGGGGTTGAGAGTATTGATTTGGATCAACCATTGTTGTCAAATTGTGTAATAGAACGGTTTCTTAAACCAACACTAAAGAGAGCAATAGAACGGTTGAATTAATTCGTCATCAAAAAAAGATGTATAAAGAGAAATAGACCAACCTGACATGAATCAGAATCAAATAATAGTTGAACTGAAACGGCGCGGGAAAGAAGCAGAGGATAATAACATGGCTTCTAAACTGAGTCTCCTTGCAGAAAGAATTATCGAAACTGCAAGTGAGCACCAGAAGCGTGTCGTCCAAGTGATGCCTGAATTTGATTTGCATGACGATAGTCATTTGGCAAAGGTTCTTGACAACATGGCTTGTCTGTTGGGTGAAAAGAGAATCAAAGAGCTTTCTAACGTTGAACTTTTTCTATTGATTGCGTCCGCTTACTTGCACGATTGTGGAATGGCACCTGCTGAGTGGGAGTTGAAGCTAATGCAACTGACGGAAGGAACTGAGGCATACAGCGAGAGTGATAACTCTATACGTAATGATGGGAAGCCTCCTTTTACACATTCTGCAGCGAAGAACTTCATTGAAAAGAATAATCATTTGATATATGGCAAGTATGAGGGTGATGTTCAAAACTGGCTGTTTTCGGAGAATAGTGAAAAAGATTTTGTTGAAGCTATCGTGAGTCTTTTGATCGACTATCAAACATTTCGAAATGGTTATGTAGCAGAACTTAATGCCTGTCAAACGCTTTCATCTTTCAAAGAGCTGAATGGTGCCATTAGGACAGATTATATCAGAAGACGACATCCTCTGTGTTCTGGCAAATATATATTGAACTCTTCGCCGTTATTCCATACCTTTGTGGGAGAATCTTGGACGAATAAGATGGCACAAGATTTGGCTATCATTTGTCAGGCTCATGGTGAGGATTTGGATTTTGTAAAAAACAAGCTATCTACAGATGCCCGTTACTGCCCCAATGGGAATGCTAACCTGCAATTTGTTGCCATGATGCTAAGAGTGAGCGATATTTGTCATTACAGCTTTGACAGGGCTCCTCTGATAATCCGAAATGCGAAAGTCTTTCAATCGGATTATAGCTATAGGGAATGGGCAGTAAAGGCCGCCTCGGTGAGTTATGAGATAAAGAATAACACTATCTTATATTATGCTTATTGTGACACACCTGAAAAATATTATAAACTTCAGGGATATATTGACTGGATAGACGGAGAAATCAATAATTTTTGTAACATTCAAAGATTATGGGATGCTCAATATCAACTGTCAATTAACGACGTAGATAGAACAGGGGTCAATTATGACGAGAAAAAGTTCAAGCCAGTAAGGGGTAAGCAATTCACTCTTCAGCAAAACAAAATCATTAAGCTTTTGATGGGTGTTGGGTTGTATAAGAACCCTTATGCCTGCTTACGTGAACTCTATCAGAACGCCATGGATGCCTGTAAATGTATGCAGCATAAAGAGCATGCGCTTGGTCAAGAATTCCGAGGTAATATAGAGTTTGGTCTTGAGTGTGTAGAGTCCAATACCTATTTGTATTGTAGTGATAATGGTGTTGGGATGTCTGAGGAAGTCATTGAAAACTATTTGCTCAAAATAGGAAATTCATACTATAAATCATCTGATTTCTACCGAGAACAGGCAACATGGGGCACTGATTTTGTCCCCACCTCACAATTTGGGATTGGAATACTCTCTTGTTTCATGATAGCCGACAGGATAGAGATTCTAACAAAGACTATTGGTGCGAAAGAATTATTGGCATGTTGTATAGAAGGGCCACAGGAATTTTTCTATTACCATACACCTACTGAACTGGAAAAGGAACGTGTCAAGTCATCGGGGACGGTTATCAAGCTTTTGCTTAAACCCGAATATGCTAACAAAATCAACAACATTCATATAGACAAGCTTGGATTGGTTTTGCAATATCAACACATCAATACGCTTCCCGACGAGTTTACCTGTTATAGGGAACTATACGAAAATTGGGAAGATAACATCTATAATAAGATTAACTCTTTTGTTGTCAAGACCCCTGATAAGATTGATGTAGCATGCAGGTTTAGTGACGGCAGTCAAGTACCTATCTATGATAAGCCTTTTGCGTTGAAGATAGGAGATCTTGGAATAACTGATGAGGATCGTAGCTTTATCAATACTATGATATTCCGCTACATGTTCACAAAAGATGCCAACTCTCTTGTTGATATCCAGGATTATATTCAATATTATCCTATTCATGTTGAAGTGTCTGGAATAGAATACGACTCTTTGATTGCCTTACCACTTCAAGGTATGAAATCCATCGGTGATGATTCACGTCTTTTTCGTATTTTCAATGTTGTAGGGTCAACGATTTCAGTAGATGGAATAAGTGTTGGGGATAGACAATCGCGCGTTAAAGATTTTTATTATGGTCTTCTTACACGAAATGGTAGTCTTAACTATACAGGCCACTTAAAACCTCAGTTGTCTGTTGACCGTCAAAAAATCATCGAGTTTCATAAGGATGATGAGGCAATATGCAAACAAATAGCATTTGAGGCTATTAAAAAGCTGATATCAATTGCACACGAGCATATCGAAAATAATAACCTTTCAAAAGATATTGCTCTTGTTAATCTTATTTGGAAGTATATCTTTGATAGAATGTCTATGGCAGATGTTTTGTTCGTTAATTATTTGTCAAGTTCAAAAATAGGCGAAATCACATGGCCAGGATTATCATCAGTAATGAGAAGGGAAATGACTATTTCCGATTTCATGAAAACAGAAATTCTCGAGATAGCGGGTTATAACTATTACCGATTCGACTTATTGACATCAAAGTTGGTGCTTGCGAAGTTAATTGCGGCAGATGATATTTCCATTGATTGCGACAATAATGTGAGAATACATGCTGCAAAAGGAGGTAAACTTCCCGAAAACGAAGGGTATTTAGATAGTGGGCGCTATATAATTCCCGTCCCTCACGATTGTGAATGCTTTAAAGAGTATGACATCATTTCAGATCTTTATCCGTTAGTCCCGGAAAGATTGACAAAGTCCTTGAGAATGTATGATAGTATCAATACAGAGTTAAGGGCTACTCGAGCCTATTGGGTACATGCATATGCCAATAACTATGTTGCTCTCTTCGATCAGGACGCAAGGTCCATTCATCCAGTGCATGGGTTATATATGATAGATAGAGGATTTGGATACCAGCCAGCAACATTCATCAATGCGTTTGACAGTAAAAGGAGTAATCTTCAATTTTTTGACTTCGGTTATAATCGGATGCGGGATAACAAGGGTATGATGCTGTTAGCGTATGTGGCTCCACGTGAATTAACCTCCAAAGATAGCATAGAAATCGAGAAATATAAGGATAATGAACCTGACTATTATAAGGGCGTTAAAGAAGGGTGGACTCTCCTGGTTACAGCTATGGAAATAGACAATGTCGTAGTATCGCCAGGGAGAAAGACACGCCAGGATATGCTTAATAAGCTTAGTCCTGAATTCTGGAATGAATATAAAGATTATGAGTTCAGATTCCTTGATGGGAGTGTGGTGTCAATAAACAACACTATTTATGCCAAATAACATCTTTCAAGATATAGAAAACCTTTATTCACAGTGGAGTTTGATGGATAAGGCTGCGAGGTTGAGCTATTTAAGGGGACAGTGGAATAGACTGAACCAGTTAGCTTATCAGTATGGGATGTATCTCCAGGGTAGGGTTGTCATAACCCAGGCAGAAAGACAATATGCCCAAAATCTTATGGAGATGCTAAACTCGGTTGAGGCCGAAGGAACAAACGTGACGAACGATTTGAAAAATGAGGTTTTGAAAGAACTCACGAAAATTTTGATAAAAGGATAAACGTTTTTAAGGAATAATACACAAAGAAAAAGAAAACTACCAGATTATTACACGTATTCCCAATCATTATCAAAACATGTTTCTCCATGCTCTCGCCTACACTCCGATTCGCGTAACAATACAACAGGCCACAAAAACCGACAAATAGATCCTCTCCTTCGCCGCAGGCGAACCTTTCCGTGATTTCTGTGTGACACAAAACCAAAGCTCGCGCAGCGAGCCCCACGCCTACTCGCGCAGCGAGCCAATTTTCGCCCTTTTCGCCCCTTCCGCGTCTTTTCGCAATCCAAAAACTCAAGCAATCAGATTGCGAAAGCAATGCGAAAACAACGAAAACACCGCGAAAATATTCTCTCAGATTTTCTACCAAGATTTTCCCAGATTTCTGGCCGCAGGCCAAACACCCAACCCCCTCTCCGTGTGAAAAAATTTTTGTATTGAATAAAATATTTTGTACCTTCGCCGCGCAGGAATCGTGTACCGTTTCCTGCAAGGAGCAAGGTGACGCCGCTGGGTCAGCAGGCAGCCCCGGGCTTCGGGCAACATCTCCCGGAGCCCTCTTCCACTGTCACTTCTTGCGTATGCAAGGAGGAATATCTGATTTTGTCGATTAATCCCACCCGCCCCTTCCGTCGGATTCTGAGAATTGCGAAAACAATGCGGAAACAGCGGAAACAATGCGGAAATATTCTCTCAGATTTTCAAAATAGATTATCTCAGATTTCTGGCCGCAGGCCACCCCTCAAAAAGGAGGACCGTGTAACCGTGTTACCGACAAGGTCAAAGGGAAAGAACTAAACGACAATCCCTATATAGTCTTATTGGTATGGCAGAAATAAAGGTATTTATAAGTAGTGTTCAGCGTGAGTTTGAACGAGAACGTCGTCTGCTTTGCGACTATATCCGTACAGACGCACTGCTCGGGCAGTTTTTTGTGCCTTTTATCTTCGAGGACTTGCCTGCGTCTGAAATCTCTGCACAAAAGGCGTATCTCGCTCAGGCGGCCGCATGCCATGTCTATTTGGGCATCTTTGGCACACAGTATGGCTATCAGGATGTTGAAGGAATCTCTCCTACAGAACGGGAATACGACGCGGCAAGAACCCATTTCGCGCATAGATTAATTTATACGCTGCGTACCGAAACGCCCCGTCACCCCAAGCAACAGGCTTTCATTAGCAAGGTGGAACAAGAGGTGGTGCGTCGCGGATTCAGCACCTACGAGGAACTGCGTACAGCGGTATATAACTCTCTGGTTGACTATCTGGTTAAGAAAGAGGTCGTCCGTCGTGTGCCGTTCGATGCTGCTGCCCATCCGGTAGCCACTTATGATGATGTTGATCCCGAACGTGTCCGCACCTTCGTTAACAAGGCCAGGGAGAAGCGCAAATTCCCGTTGACCTTTGCCGATGGCATGGAGAAAATCTTCACCAGCATCCACGTGTTGACCGACGATGGGCGGCTGACCAACTCTGCTTTGCTGCTCTTTGCCAAAGACCCGCAACGGTTCTTCCGTACCTCCGAGGTTCGTTGTGCGCAGTTCTATGGAACAAAAGTGGAGAAGCCCATCCGCAATTATCAGGTGTTTACGGGTACGCTCTTCGAAATGATCGACAAGGCCGTGGGCTTTGTGATGTCGCGTATCGATGCCCGTGTGGGGAAGCGCGACCAGTCGGTGGATGCCCCTGTGGAATACGAGTTGCCTGAGAGTGCTGTGGCTGAGGCCATAGCCAATGCTGTTGCGCACCGCGACTACACCAGTAACGCCAGCGTGCAGGTAATGCTCTTCCGAGACCGCTTGGAGGTGTGGAACCCTGGCCGATTGCCTGATGGTTTCACGGTGCAGAAGCTGCGGGAGGTGCATTCGTCTGAACCTGCGAACCCGGTTATTGCCCATCCGCTGTTTCTGGCCGGTTATATCGAGCATTTGGGTACGGGTACAACGGATATGATTGCCGACTGCACGGAATATGGGCTACGCACTCCTGAGTTTATTCAGGCAGAGGACTTCCGCACCATCATCTGGAGGAAGGAAAAAGTAACCAACCTCTATGAAAAAGTATCCGTGCAGGGCAAAAAAGTAATAGAGCACGAAGAAAAAGTAATAGAGCACGAAGAAAAAGTAATAGAGCATGGTGAAAAAGTAACAGAGCAGACGGCCAAAAATAATAGAGCGGAGGGCGAAAGTAACAGAGTGCACCTAACCGCCAAGCAGCAAAAAGTATTAGAGTTCTGCGACGAAATGCCTCGCACGGCGCAGGAGATACTGGAAATGGTTGGCGTGAAATACCAAACTCGCACTCTACAGCAGTACGTGACAAAGCTGGTGTTGCTGGGGGTGCTTCGCCCGACGACCACTCATAAAAACGACTCTAACCGAAAATACATTACAACCCACGATGACAGAAATACTTGAATCTATGAACTTGCGATATGGTTCGTGTCCTCTAGCCCTCCTCGTTGAGTTTCCCCTCCTCGCGGAGTTCTCATCGCGGGCGCAGACCCGCAATTCCCAACGGGAGCCTCGCTAACGAACGAGCCCCTAAGCCTGTGAGCGCAGCGAGCCCAATCCAACTCGCGCAGCGAGCCAATTTTCGTCCATTTCGCCTCTTCCGCGTCTTTTCGCAATCCAAAAAATGATCAGATTGCGAAAACAATGCGGAAACAGCGAAAACAATGCGAAAACATACTAAACCACTAAACTATTTTCTCAGATTTTCAACCCAGATTTTCCCAGATTTCTGGCCGCAGGCCACCCAATATTTGGCCGCAGGCCAAACACCCAACCCCCTCTCCTCGTGACAAAAAAAACTAACATATTGAATAAAATATTTTGTACCTTTGCCGCGCAGGATTCGCCTTCCGTTTCCTGCAAGGAGCAAGGTGACGCCGCTGGGTCAGCTGGCAGCCCCGGGCTTCGGGCAACATTCCCCGGAGCCCCCTTCCACTGTCACTTCTTGCGTATGCAAGGAGGAATATTCGATTTTGTCGATTAACCCCCGCCCGTTCCTCCCGCCGGATCCTGAATTGCGGAAACAATGCGAAAACAGCGGAAACAATGCGAAAATATTCTCTCAGATTTTCAAAATAGATTTTCCCAGATTTCTGGCCGCAGGCCATCCTCAACCCCGCTCGCGCAGCGAGCAAATTTTCGCCTAATTTCGCCCCTTCCGCGTCTTTTCGCAATCCCAAAATCGATTATATTGCGAAAACAATGCGGAAACGGCGGAAACAATGCGAAAATATTTTCTCAGATTTTCTAAAAAGATTTTCCCAGATTTCTGGCCGCAGGCCACCCCCATCCATCGGCCGCAGGCCGCCCCTCAAATCGGCCGCAGGCCAAACACCCCCAAAACAAGCACTCTCCATGTGAGACAAATAAACAATCAACTTAGCGTATACAATTAAAAACATAGAACAATGATTAACGTTGGAATTATCGGATGCGGCTTCGTGGGCGGAGCCCTCAAAGACTGGTTGGAACACAACAACCCCGAGTGCAAACTCTTCATCAGTGACCCACCCAAGGGATATAATGATGACTTAAGTAACATCGATATCGCCTTCCTGCAAATCCACGTCCCTACCGAGGACGATGGCACGCAGGATCTGCGCCTCATGAAAGAGCTCATTCGCAACCTCCCCGATGTGCCGGTGTTCGTCCGTACCACCATCCTTCCGGGCACCAGCGAGATGCTTTCCCGCGAAACAGGCCATCAGGTGTGCTATATGCCCGAGTTCCTCACCGAGCGTACCCATATCGAGGACTTCAAGAAACAGACGATGGTCTTCACAGGAGCCCATGACCTGCTCACCCGTATCTTCGTCGGCAAGAAGTTCACCGTCATGACCCCGTTGGAGGCCGAGCTCACCAAGTATATGCACAACGTGTTCGGGGCCTACAAAGTCACCTATTTCAACGCTTGCCGCGAGTACTGTGAGCAGATGGGAGCCGACTGGCGCAAGGTGCACACTGGCATCCTGCTTTCCGGCTATATCAACGACATGCACACATACGTCCCCGGCCCGGACGGCAAGTTTGGCTACGGCGGCAAGTGCTTTCCCAAGGATGTTAACGCCTTCGCTAAGATGACGGAAGGCACCCCGCTTGGAACACTGTTGGAGCATTTGCATGAGTTAAATGTGCATTTTCGGGGTGTGGAGGAGCATATTTGATATCGTATGAGGGAGTGGCGTCACTAATCAACTAATTAGTTTTTATGAAAACGTTAACCGTTACCTTCCACCATACCAACAATTATGGTGCGTTGTTGCAGATGTTCGCCCTGCATATTAAAATCAAGGAACTTGGACATGAGAATCTCGTTTTGGAGACTAAACTGCCCGTTTCCAAGAAGAAGAAGTCTCATAGTCCAAAGGTGATATTTCGAAATTGGTATATGAACTTGTGTGGGAAGATTCGTCGCAATGAGGTTCAGACTTTACGTAAATCTTTCAGTGATTTTAAGAAGAAAAATGTGGATTTTACGAAACCATATACATCTATGGAGGAATTAAAATCTAATCCGCCGTATGTTGATGCCCTTATAACAGGAAGTGACCAAGTGTGGAATATGACCACAACCCCCTCCATGATTCCATCCCGTTTTTTGGATTTTGGTAATCCAAATGCTATTCGTTTCAGTTTTGCCGCGAGCATTGAGAACATGCAGTATTCTGAAAGCCAAAAGAAATATGCGAAGGAACAGCTGAGAAAATTCAAGGGCGTCACTTTGCGTGAAAAATCCGCATGCGATTTCATTGAGTCGTTTACTGGTCTTCATACCGAATGCATACTTGATCCTGTGTTTTTGTTTGATAAGAGTGAGTGGGCAGCGCGAGCAAAAAAGCCTCGCCTTGAAGGGCCGTATATTTTGTGTTATCAAGTGCTTAGCAACAAATTGATGCAAAAAGTTGTCAACAAGGTGAAGAAAGAAACAGGGTTGCCCGTTGTGTCCATTTGCAATCTACCATTTAAGTGGATTAAATCCGATTATTCATTTTTTGATGTGAGTCCAGAAGAGTTCTTAGGACTGTACAATAATGCCGCCTGTGTGGTAACAACGTCATTCCATGGTACTGCTTTTGGAGTTTTGTTCAACAAAAAAACGTATACAATTCCGCGCAACATAAGTTCGAATAGAATATGTGACTTAATGAACATGCTTGGCTTGAACGATTATGTAGTAAAACCAAATATGGATTTGCCTAATAGCCCAATCGACTGGAATCGAGTCAATGGAGTGATTGAAAAGGAGAGGAATCGTCAAATCCAATATTTACACCACATGCTGGGTTAATTTGCCTGTGAAATTGTAACGAATGGCTGAGAAAGACATAAAAAAACGGACAATTTTTGGCATGGTCTGGTCCGCTATTGATCGGTTTGGTTCCATGGCTATGTCTTTTGCTAGTAACCTTGTACTGGCCCGTTTGCTTATGCCGGATGATTTTGGGGTTATCGGGATGCTGCACATCTTCATTGCCATCTCCGGCGCATTTATGATTGGCGGATTTGGCGATGCTATCATCCAGAAAAAAGACGCAACACACACCGACTATTCTACTGTCTTTATTTGGAACATGGTGTTGTCTGTTTTCTTTTATGTTGTCTTGTTTTTCTCGGCACCTGCTATTGCACGGTTTTATAATATGCCGAGTTTGTGTGAAGTATTGAGAGTATATGGTCTTGTTCTAATACTAGTCGCCCTATCGGTCGTACAAAATGCTATATTACGGAAAGAACTTCGTTTCAAGGCTCTTTCCATACGCAACTTGTCAGCGTCGTTTGTCGCCTTGGTTGTTGGTGTCGTGATGGCTTATCTTGGTTTTGGAGCATGGAGCTTGGTCGCTTCAGCTCTAGTTAATCAGATGATGAACGTTATACTTGTATGGGGAATCAGTTCATGGCGGCCCTCATTAGTTTTCAACAAAAACTCGTTTAAAGACTTGTTTGCTTTCGGCGGCATGATGATGCTCACTTCTTTGGTCGATAAAACCTATGCCAATTTACAAGGACTACTAATAGGCAAATGGTATTCTGCCAGTGAGTTGGGTTATTATACACAGGCCAGTAAATTGGAAAACGTCCCAACGGGATCGCTATCCTATATTGTGTCGAATGTTTCTTTTCCAGTCTTTTCAAAATTGCAAAACGATAAAGACAAACTCCTTTATGGATTGAGAAAGAATATCAAGGCCATCACATATTTGAACTTCCCTTTGTGCGTTGTCCTACTTATTATCGCAAAGCCACTGATTGAATTATTGTACGGTTCAAAATGGGATCCAGCTGCTCCTTATTTTCAATTGTTATGCATAAGCGGTATGCTCTATGCCATGAACTCTCTTAATGGAAGTATTGTCAAGGCTTTGGGTAAGGGGAAATTGTTTTTTACTATTCATATCATACAGCGAGTCATCGGTTTGGCTTTGATGTTTCTTGGCATCCGTTATAGCGTGAAAGGATTGCTTATGGCAGTGGTTGCTACAGGATTCGTCAATTACATCATTTATTCGGTAGCAAATGGAAAGTTGTTGAATTATGGACTATGGATGCAATTGAAAGATGTTATAGACAGTCTGTTGCTGTCGATTGTTGTGGGTATTGCTATTTTTTTCTTGGGTCGTTTGTTGCCATGGCACCCTTATCTGGTGATGGCTGTTCAAATAGCTCTATATGTTGGACTGTATTGGGTTGTTTCGAAATTGCTGAAACTTGAAGGTTATTCCACCTATCGGGAAATTTTCAAACAACTAATTATTCGAAAGTAAGTTATGAAGATGTTTGCTGTTTTGAAAAGAACCAAATATTGTTTTTTATACTTGATGTTGCTATCCTTTCTCTTGATAAAAATGGTCAGAGGTGTATATGGTGTTGCATCATCAAGCGGAGGTGTTTGGAACATTATACAGATTTTCTTTGTTTTTGTGGGAATAATCTTTTTCTTTACTAAATACAGCTCAAAAATACAGGTTATTAATGGCTTCCTGTTTTTTGCAATTTGGATAATGTTCATTTCCATGTTAAACATGGTCAATCACCCCATCGCTTCATTGTCATCGTGGTTCTATTATTTCATGTGTCCTTGTGCTCCCTTGGTGCTGATGATATTCTATTGTTTGGGTCAAAGGAATGATATATATGTTTTTTCCTTTCTGATTAAGGCTATATATTATGCGCTTATTCTCCTTTTTTACTTTTCAATGACCACATACCGTGTTGCGAGTGACTCCGAAGAATATATCGCTTTTGCCGATATTTATTATCCTATGTGCCTTTTGCCATTAGTGTTGTTGCAAACAAAACCGCAGAGATCCATTATTCCCATACTTGCTATCCTTACAGGTGTTCTTGTCAGTGGGAAAAGGGGAGGTTTGGTTGTTGTGGCGTTGGTTTCGTTTATTTACTATTTTGTTGGCGAGAAACGCCGAAAGCGAAGCCAGATTGTTATGATAGCCTTGTTCATTGGAATAGTAGCCGCTTCAACTTATCTTATCAATTTCATTGATGCCAACTATGGACTGCATTCCATCGATAGAATGATGAACTCCATGGAGGATGGAGGTTCGGGCAGGGTTTCACGTTGGAGCAGAACCATGTCTACAATTGGCATGTCCAATATTTGGGAACTCTTGTTTGGACACGGTTTCGGTGCAATTTACGGTCTGGTCGGCGGTCGGGCACATAACGATTTTATTGAAGTGTTTTACAATTATGGTTTCATTGCTGCCATACTCTATATTATTTTCTATGTACGTTTAATATCATTGAATGTCAGGCAATATCGAAAAAAATACCATAGAGCAAAATATCTAACTTGTTCCATCATTGTGGCACTCATTATGGCCATAGTATCATTCTTCATTGTAGAACCGACCTACGTACTTGGTTCGATGTTCGTGACAGGGCTTATATTGGGTGATTGGAAAAAATATGAGAATAACGGATATAAACTCACTTCGTAAATTTGTCTTATGGAATTTGAATTAAGCACCTGTTCGGGTTGCATGGCTTGCATGAATGTATGTCCCAAAAATGCCATTTCAATTATAGAAAGTCCAGAGGGCTTCATTTTGCCTCATATTGATGAGGATAAGTGTGTGAATTGCGGGTTGTGCGAGGAAGTATGCGATTTCAAACGTTCCGAGCATGTCGGAAACGATATACGGCGCGCATTTTCCTTGGTGCACCATGATAAACAAGTAATTGACCGCAGTTCAAGTGGTGGCGCCTTTACGGCAATTTCTGACAAGGTATTGGATAAAGGCGGCGTTGTGTTTGGAGCAACATACGACGATGATTTCAATGTAATTCATTCTGTTGCCTTGACCGCAGAGGAACGAGACAGAATGCGAGGCTCCAAGTATGTGCAGTGTAATCCTCTTCTGTCTTTTAGGGATGTCAAGAAATTTCTGGTGGACCGTCCCGTTCTCTTTGTTGGCACCCCATGCCAATGCGCAGGTTTGAAGTCTTATCTCAAGAAAGATTACGACAACTTGATAGTGGTCGATTTCTTTTGCCATGGTGTGCCGAACAATAAGATGTTTAAGGAACACGTTGCCAACTTAAGCAAAAACCAAAAAGGAGTAGTTGTTGATTACACATTCCGTACAAAGAAATATGGCTGGAACAGTTATGCAAATGTGATAACTTTTGCAGAAATGTCCCAAAGTCGGAACAGTTCTGCAAAACAACAAGGTCGCACAGAGGAAGATGCTTCATGGATAGTGCAGGCATTTCTCTCTTTCTTTGCTAAAAGTCTTTCTTTGCGTCCCTCCTGTTTCAATTGTCCTTATAGGAACTGTCACCGTCCTTCAGACATCACCATTGGCGATTTTTGGCAGATAGAATACCTTACTGGCAAAAAAGACAAAGATGGAGTGTCGTTTGTTACCGCCAATTCACCCAAAGGAGAGGCATTGCTTACTGAAACTGCCAAAGATGTACGTATGAAAGAATACACCATGGATCAAGTGGAGTTCCGTTTACCTAATGGCGCCACAAAGAAGCCAAAACGTTACGGGGAATTTTGGAATACCTATCAGGATCACGGTTATGAGAAAGTGCTGCAAAAGTATTTTGACAATTCAATGAGGGCAAGAATGCGCTGGGAAATAAAGAAAATTAGTAAAAGAATGAGAATTATTTAAGTAATTAAAAAAATGACGAATATCAAATACAAAAAAAATTATAGAAAACTTGTCCGTTATGTCAACACACACTTTCCTGTGTTGATGGCGATACTTCGTTATAGAAAATTGTTCAAAAAGAAGTTGAACCTGAAGAACCCTCAGAATCTCAATGAGAAAATACTTTGGCTTTCTTTATTTTCAGATACGTCTTTATGGTCTGTATGTGCCGATAAGTATGCTGTGCGTGAATACGTCAAAGAAAAAGGGTTGGAAAGAATACTGGTTAATCTTTACGGCAAATGGGACCGTGCGGAAGATATTGAATGGGGAATATTGCCGAATAGTTTTGTGATGAAAACAAATAATGGATGCGGTACGGTCCTTCTTGTGAGAGATAAAACACAACTTAATATCACTGATATTACAAATACATTAAATCGTTGGCTTAACAAAACTATCGGTCTTGAGACAACCGAATCACACTACAAATCAATTAAGCCTTGTATTATAGCTGAAGAACTATTAGAAGACACAAAGCAAGTTAACATTTCTTCATCCTTGATAGATTACAAGTTTTGGTGTTTCAACGGAAAAGTGGATTCGATTTGGACGTACACGAATAGGAATTCAAGAGGTGCTGAAAAGGCTGTTTTTGATAAGAATTGGAATTATCATCCAGAAGTTTCTATATTTAATTCTAGTTATAAAGAACAAACTGTATTAACCCCTAGACCAGATTGTTTAGATGACATGATTAAAATTGCCGAGATCCTTTCTTCCCCTTTTCCTGTTGTGCGTTGTGATCTATATGTTGTTAACGGCTTACCGTATTTTGGCGAATTGACATTTACTTCTCATGGTGGAACCATAGATAGCATTACTCAAGCAGAACTATTGAGGATGGGGCAAATAATTGATTTGTCGGGTGTAAAGAGAATAAGATAGATTATTATCCGCATTGTTGCGTGACAAGTCATAATTTATTACGGTTTGAGCTATTTTTTCTTAAAGTTGTATGAAAAATATACTGTTAATTTCAAATATCTATCCGAACAACGACCCTAAATATACTGGTACTGCAGTATGTCACTCATTTACAAAAGAATGGGTGTCAATGGGTTACAACGTTCGCATAGTACACTTTGATTCTCTTTTTCCGAGGCCATATTATTGGGTGGGCAAGCTGTTCAACGAGCGCATTCAGGCCAAGACGGGGACCGTGGCCTACACCAAAACCCCGCGAAAACCAACACGCTACATGGTGGACGGAATAGCTGTTATTTTTGTGCCGCTCCACAAGTATATGCCGCATAAAGCGCCATCGCAAAGACAGACAGAAAAAGCCTTTCGGTATGTGGTGGGAGAACTGGAGAAAGACGGATTCAATCCCGATGTGGTGACAGCTCATTTCGTGCTGCCGCAACTGCAGTTCATGCCGCTGTTCAAAAAACAATACCCCAATGCACGCACGTGTCTAGTACTGCATGGCGATAGTGGTTTATTCAACAAATTTTACCCGGATGACTACCAGACCATGATGCCATTCGTAGATGTATGGGGATTCCGCTCTTTGGCTTTCAAAACAAGTTTCGAAAAACGTTTCGGTTCTGAAAAGCCGATGTTCTTGTGCCACTCTGGCATACCAGAAAAATATTTGGATCCCGTTGACAGAGATTTTGCCGATGGTGTGAAGCGGTTTGCCTTTGTGGGCAGCTTGTATGAGTTAAAGAATGTAGATATTACGCTCCGTGCCTTGCACAAGGCGATGGAGGGAAAAGACTACACTTTCGATATTGTGGGCAGTGGTGCGGAAAACGACAATCTGCGTCATTTGGTGGATGAGTTGGGGATGGGTGACCATGTGGTGTTCCATGGTCAAATGAAGCGGGACGAGGCGCAACAGGTGGTCCGCAATGCTGACTGTTTTGTGATGGTTAGCACTCGAGAAGCTTTCGGATTAGTATATGTGGAGGCTATGGCGAAAGGATGTGTCGTAATTGGCACGAAGGGACAAGGCATTGATGGAATAGTGAAACATGGCGATAATGGTTTCCTTTGCAAGGCTCGCGATGTGGATGGTCTGGCTGCAGTAATTAACCAGATTGTCAATCTGCCGCAGAGCGATTTGAAACAGATTTCGTTGAAAGCGGTTGAAACTGCTGCCAATTTGACGGACAGGAAGGTTGCGGAGCACTATATTAATTCCATAATTTTAGCACAGACGAAATAATTATCTATCAAATATCAATTTCTCATGCGCGACCGTTCACTTGACCTTGGCAAAGGCCTTGCAATTTTGTTCGTTTATCTCGGACACAGCATTCTATACCATCCAATTCAGATGGGGAGCGTGTATCCCTGGTGTCATTCATTGGCCTATTTTATCATTTCTTTCAACATGCCGATGTTTTTTATCATCTCGGGTTATTTGTTTTCAAAGACGAAGAAGAGTACAGCAGAACTATATAGAGCTAAAACTAGGAGGATTTTGGTGCCTTACCTTTTTACTATGCTGATTCTTGTATGTGTAAAATTAGTATTGCCACCTTCTATGTCATACAATTCTGCAGCTGAAGGCGGAATTAAGGCTCTAATAATAAATGCTTTGTGTTATGGTGGCGATCGTTGGTTCGTTTATACGCTTTATATTATTTTCCTCTTACTGATACCAGTCCGTCAGTTTTTGAAGAATAAATGGCTGGATGCCGCTGTGATAACTGTGCTTGTCGGTGCTTATTTTCTTGACTTCTTGCCTGCTATCTTTGCCCTCGACAAGGTGTTCCATTTTATGGTGTTTTTCATCGCGGGTTATGCGATAAACGAATGTTATCCAAGCATCAAGGCATGGACTTTGAGATATTGGTGGCTCGTTTATGCGGTATTTGTCGTGGTAAATATCATCTTTATTGAAACGCTTTCTCAAATACCGTTTGTGTTCCGTTTTATCCTGCCATTTACAGGAACGTTGGCTGTGATGACTATGGCGTTCCAATTGGAGAAGGTGATAGAAAAAAACAAAGTGGCTCAATACATCGAATATTGCGGTAAATACTCCTTGCAATTCTATCTCTTCACTTTCTGCTATCCCTTGATCCGTTGGGGCATTGTGTCAGTGCTGCACGTTACCAACCCAGTTGTGATTCTCACATCGGTGTTTGTGCTGCAACTCATTGCCATCACGATTATTGTTGAAGTGACAAGGCGAATCAAATGGCTTAAGATTCCGTGTGGCTACTGATTAAAAAACTATTGATATGATACATCCGCTTTCCGATTGCAAAAACACGAACATTCCGGAAAACACTGACATCTGGCAGTTTTGTGTGGTGTTCCCTAACTGTAAGATTGGTGAGAACTGTAATATCTGTTCACACTGCTTGATAGAAAACGAAGTGACCATTG